>CAYMLQ010000242.1:1641-9046 GCA_964390795.1 uncultured Lentisphaeraceae bacterium | reverse complement strand
GGCGTGTAGCCGCGGCGGCGCAGGCCGCACACCGTCGGCATGCGCGGATCGTCCCAGCCCTCCACCCGATTCTCCTGCACAAGCTGCAGCAGCTTGCGCTTGCTCATCACCGTATAGGAGAGGTTGAGGCGGGCGAACTCGCGCTGCTGCGGGCGAATCTTGACGCCGCCGCGCACCACGAGGAGGCCCATCTCGTCCATGCGGTCGATCACCCAGTCGTACAGCGGCCGGTGCACCTCGAACTCGAGCGTACACAGCGAGTGCGTCACGCCCTCGCAGGCGTCCTCGATCGGGTGCGCGAAATCGTACATCGGGTAGATGCGCCACGCGTCGCCCGCGTGGTAGTGCGGCACGTTCATCAGACGGTAGATCACCGGGTCGCGGAAATGGATATTGGGCGAGGCCATGTCGATCTTCGCGCGCAGGCAGAACGTTCCGTCCGCGAACTCGCCGGCCCGCATGCGGCGGAACAGGGCGAGGTTCTCGGCCGCCGGGCGGTTGCGCGACGGGCTCTCCTTGCCCGGAAGCGTCGGGATGCCGCGATACTCTTTCCACTGCTCCTGCGTGAGGTCGCAGACGTAGGCGTGGCCGCTGAGGATCAGTTTTTCCGCGATCGCATACATCGTGTCGAAAAGATCCGCCGCGCTGTAGAACCCGTCGCCCCAGTCGAAGCCCAGCCACCGGATATCCTGCTTGATGCTCTCGGCGTACTCGTCGGACTCTTTGGAGGGGTTGGTGTCGTCCATGCGCAGGTTGCACTGGCCGCCAAATTCTTTGGCCATGCCGAAATCGATGCAGATGGCCTTCGCATGCCCGATGTGGATGTACCCGTTGGGCTCCGGCGGGAAGCGCGTCACCACGCGCCCGCCTGTCCGCCCCGCCTCCACATCATCCGCAATCCATTGTTTCAGGAAATGCCGGCTGGTGTCAGAACCCTTTGCATTGCTCTCGTCACTCATTCGCTCACCTTTCGGGCGGACACGCAGATCCGCTTCGCTCGGGCGGACACATAGATCCGCCCCTACGTTCGGGCGGACACGCAGGTCCGCCCCTACGTTACGGCATCCACACGCGCACGTTCATCCGCTTCCGGCCCCACTGCCGGGCCTCTTCGTGCGTCGGGAACCACAAATCAAGCTTGCGCCCTTTGATCGCGCCGCCGCGGTCCTCGACGCGGCCGTAGCCGTATCCAGGCACCTGCACGATGGCACCGAACGGCAACACCGACGTGTCGGCTGCGACCGTGCCGTAGGCCGCGCGCGTGCCGCACGCCGTGACGCCGACCTCTTTGGGCTGCCCCTTGCGGGGGCCGCTGCTAATCACGGCGGAACCAAGGCCCAACCACGTACGCTCCCAACTGCAGCAGATGCCGCAGTTGCAGTAGCCGGTCACCTCCATCACCATCGCCACGGGCTTCCGTCCGCTCGGCGGACGTATCCGGTCAGCCAGACACCCAGACCACCAGACCAAAAGCGGCAAGGTCAAACCGGCCAGAATGGCGGGCAGGCGCGCCAGCCACACGGACCGCCTTCTCCCAGCCGAAGCGCGAGGCCTGTACGGTTTGGACATTAGCGAGTAACTTTATCAGAACGCGGGCCGACCCGCAATGCCGGGGTTGCGGCGGGTGCATGGCAGTTCTGTTGGGGGATATCCTTCTTAATCTTAATCGTAATCCTAATCGTAATCTTAATCCGCTAACCGCCGGTTGTCGTCCTCATATTCGGCCGGTTCCTCATGAATACGGTCAGCGGACGTGCTGCGTATCAAGCCCACCAGCATCGAGACAATACGCACCAGTATCTCTTTCCCCTGCTCCGCCCGTGCAAGCCTCTTTTTGGCCACAAGCACATCCAGACACGCCGCACATTCCAACGCAGAGCCGCGGGCGATGTCAAAGAACCGGCATCGGTCCGGAGCGGTGTATTTGCCGTTTCCCTCCGCAATATTCAAGGGAATAGACGTCGAAGCCCTATCCAGCTGGTCGTAGGCCGCCAGACTCTTTGGAAGTGTTTCTAAGAGTTCACCCGCCCACACCACAAAACGGATCGCATCCTGATAGACGGTCAACTTCTCATGGTCAAATCGCTCATTCATGATGACAGTGTAATAGCTCATGCGTGCCTAAATCAAGATTAGGATTACGAACAAGATTACGATTACGAATCACGACCCCAACAGAACTGCCATGCGCCCGGTTGCGGTCTCAAGCGTTGCCCTTTTGTGCGGGCCGCACCCGCAGGTCGTTGAGCGTCACCTCGGCGATCGACGAGCGCACGAGATCCGCTTGACCCAGCAAGGCCGGCGGGAAGGAGGTGGCGACCGCCACGCAGCGCATGCCGGCCGCCTTCGCAGCGGCGATGCCGTTCACCGCGTCCTCGACCACCGAGCACGCGTCTGGCGCGACTCCGAGCCGCTCCGCCGCTTTCAGGAAAAGCGCAGGATCAGGCTTGCGCCGCTCGACGTCCTCCGCCGTCACGACCGCCTGCCACGTTTCTGGAGGCAGCCCGATCTTGCGCAAGTTGGCTTCAACCTTGACCCTGTCCGCGCTGGAAGCGACCGCGCATGGCCAGCCCGCGGCACGGCAGGCTTTCACCAGTTCTACAGCCCCGGGAAACACCACAAGCTTGTCAGGAACCATGCGCAGGTAGAGCTCGTACGTCCGCGCCTTCGCCTGCACGATATCGAGCGCGAGCCCATGCTTTTCGGCGACACCGCCGATGTAGCGGTTTTCGCCCGCGCCTACAAACGGGTGAAAGTCCTCCGGCTGGACGGTGACGCCCCGCTCCCGGAACATTTCGCAGGCGGCCGCGCAAATCAGCGGCTCCGAGTCCGCCAGCACCCCGTCCATGTCGAACAGCACCGCTTGCATCCGTTGTAACTCCTACTCCATCATCACGATTTTGAAGTACGCCTGCTTGCGCCCGTTCACCGGCACCCGCACCTGCGTTTGCGCGCCGCCGGCCGTGAACGGCGTGTTCCGGTAGGCGGACCAGCCTTGCGCCATCGGAGAACTCACATACTCGGTCTTCCAGTGTTTAAGGTCCGTGCTGACCTTGACCACGTACGGACGCCCGGCCTCGGTGTTGAACGCCAGCGCCAGCGTCTGCAAGTCCAGACGCACCGCCCCGACGCGCAGCGTCCTCACCGCGATCGGGAGCGGGGAGATGTGCTCGTGGCCGGCCTCGTCGATGATCTTGAAGAGGTAAGCGCTATCCGCAGCCAGATCCTTCGTATGAATCTTATACTTATTGGAGCCTTCACCCACAATCTCGCCGGTGGGAACCCTCCCGACCTCCACCCATGTGTTGCCGATCCACGCAGAGATCACGATATCCTCAGACCCCGACTCGTTGCTCGTCCATAGTTCGATCATCACGCCGCCGTTGCCTGTCGCGTACACGCTGAGATCGAGTTCCGTCGAGAGCGGCCTGACAACGAACCCGAAGTTGAGCGTTTCGGCGGGCCGGTCCGCCAGCACGCCCTGCCCCGAGGCCACGCTGTGGACGATGTACGCGTCCACGCCCGGCGCGTCAGGCAGCGCCCGGTTCCGCGTCTCATCCGATGCGTCCGGCTCCTGCGTGGGCACGCCCGTCAGCGTCCCGCCCACGCGCGAGACCAGCACGGAGACCGTGCCCGCGGGCACGCCGACGAACTCGTAGTAGCCGAAGGCGTCATTTGTGACGCTCGCGTACTCGACTCCGCCCACGATGAGCCTGACCAGCACGTTCGTGAGATGCACGTCGCCCGTATTGCGCAGGAGATCCCCGTTCATGTCGCGGAACACAAACCCGCGAACCATTGCCGGCACGTACAGGCCCGCGTCGACTGTCAGGTTGGTCGCGCCGCTGGCAACGACGACGGGAGCGGACCGGCCATCAGCGGGTAAGACATCGCTGTCCGCGCTGTCGGCGGCGGACGCCGCGTCCTGGAGGGTGAAGACGGTGTTGGAGGGCGGGACGACCTGCACGCGCCGCTCCGTAGTCCCTAGATTGTCAAAGAAGTAATACCCGTCGGCGTCGGTCACCACGCTGGTGATGACATTCAGCTCGACGTCCAACAGCCGTACGACCACGTTGCTGATACCCAGTTCGCCAGCGTCCTGAATGCCGTCGCCGTCCTTGTCTTCCCACACCCAGTCACCCAGACGGTTGGGCCGCATCAGCGGGATGTTGTTGTTGAGCACCAGCGGCCGGTCAGGACCGAGTACGAAGGTGAGATAATAGGTGTTGGCCGCAGCCGTGAAGTTGGTCAGATACCCCTGCGTGACCAGGCTTTCAGCGGATCCCAGCCAGGTCGGCTCCGGGCCTCCGGAGGAATCGAAGACGCCGGCGGTCGGCGGCCGCGACGGGTCGATCAGATAGCCGGCCGGAGGCGTCACGGCGAGCGTGTAGAGGCCTAATGTGCCGTCGGTCGTAAAGCTGTACTGGCCGCTGCCGCCGTCCATGCGCAGGGTCACCGCGCCGGGGCCGGAAACGCTGACGCTGCCGCCGGGCACGATTTGGCCGTCCAGCACATGATAGAAATAGCCGTGCGGCTGGAACGCGTCGAGGAAGTCGTTGCCGAGGCGGTCCGCGTTGTTGACGGTGACGGCGATGCGGTCGTCGTTCGCGCCTTGCGTGTCCGCCGTGCTTGCGGTGCCTGCGGGGTTGGACTCGACAACCACATAGCGACCGTTGGGCCGCTCGGTAAAGGCGTAGGTGCCGTCGGCCTCGGTTAGGGTACTGCCGAGCAACGCTCCGTCGGCGGGGTTGCCGTCGCCGTTCGGATCGGAGAAGAGCTGGACGGTGACGCCGCCGACCGGCAGGTCGAGGTCGCCGAGGTTACCGTCGAGATCGTAGTCATCGCGCACCTGGCCGCGGATCGCCCACACGGCTTCGAGACTGGTGAACCCGAGATCCTGTGTCAGATCCGCGTTGCTGTCGCCGCAGGCGAGCGCGTCGTCGTAGCTGCCTCCGGGCCCGCTCTCGCCGGCTGCCGCCGGCTCGGCGAGCGGCTGGAGCAGGAAGACGGGCGAGTAGACGGCCGTGCCCTGGCCGCCGGGTTGGAGCGCGTTGCTGTCAGCGTCCACACCGTTGTCGAGGCCGACCGCCAGAACGGTCGCGGAGGTCGCGGCGGCGGGCGGCGTCGGGACGGTGACGTAGTAGAGGCCCGGGGCCAGTTCGTCGAAGAAGTAGACGCCGTTGCCATCCGAAAGGCCGGTGCTGATCTCGACATCGTCTCCACCGCCACGGAGACCGTTGGCGCCCGCGCTCCACAGTTGCACGATCGTGCCACTGAAGACAGCCTCGCCAACGCCTTGCAGTCCGTTGTTGTCGGCGTCGTGGAACAGCGTGCCGCCGACGGCCACGAGGTTGGTCGCGTAGAGGAAGCCGAAGTCGAGCGTCAGGTTGGAGTCGGCGCTGGTATCCTCGCCTGTGTCCGTGCCGTAGGCGGGCTCGGTGCCGGCGGCGAGCGTGATGCGCGTGGACGCCACGTAGTTGCTGACGGCCGCGCCGTTGTCGTCGTGGTCCACGTCGTTGTCGGCGTTCTGTTGGCCGGGGGTGCTGATCAGCCCGTACAGCGCCTTGCCCTCGGCGAACGCCTGGCTGTCGACGATCACGAAGTACTTGCCGGCCGGCAGACCGCTGAAGAGGTAGCGTCCGTCTTCGCCGCCGAAGGTAGCCGTGACAGTCGAGCCGTAGAGAGGATCGACACCGGGCGTCAGCACGTTGTCGTCATTGACATCCCGGTAAAGGGAGAGCGGCACCCCGTTCACACCTGATTCCCCGGCGAACCTGTCATACACGCGGTCGCCGTCGGAGTCGTACCAGACGACGTTGCCCAGGCTGAGCGCGCCGCTGGGCGGCCGCAGACCGGCGTCCCACGAGGGGTCGTTCTCGCCCAGGCTGACGGTGAATAACTCGGTGAAGCCAGTTGAGGCGTCCGGATCCGAGTCGGTGCTGTCCGACGAACCCGTGGGTCCGCGCGTGGTGAAGGTGAAGTTGCTGGGCGCGACGAACCGCAGCACGTAGTCGGCGGGCGATACGTAGGGGAAGCTGTAGTAGCCGGGATTGCCGAAGCTGTCGTAGCCGGTCGCCTGAGTGTCGACCAGATTGGTGACGCTACCTGCGACGCTGTGGAGTTCCACGCGCACGCCGTTGAGTCCGTCGGCCGAGCCCTCGTTCTGGAGCCCGTCGCCGTTGCGGTCGTTCCACACGTAGTTGCCGACCGTGCCGTAGCCGGTGTAGTAGAGTCCGGCGTCGACGATCCAGATGCGGTCGCCGGAATAGGTGACGAGCAGCGCCGTGTACCCGCTGGAGGGGCTGAGGTCGGAGTCGAGCGTGTCGTCGCCGCCCCGGTCGGCGGGCGAGATCGAGTAACCGACCGTCGGCAGGACGCGGACGAAGTAGTTGCCGGGCAGCTGATGGCTGAACTGGTAGAAGCCGCTGGCGCCGTTGGTGTTGACGCCGGTGAGCACGAAGGACACGAAGACGTCGTCGGCGCTGCCCGCCTGGCCGTCCCCGCCGTCGCGGTAGAGTTCCACGCGCACGCCGTCGAGGCCCGCCTCGCCGACGTCCTGGACCCCGTTGGTGTTGGCGTCGACCCAGACCGTGTCGCCGATGTTGACGGGCATGGGCGGCCCCGCCTTGATGCGCACGGAGATCGGCTCGGTGGGAAGCAGGTTCGCGCCGGTGTCCTGGCGGGTGGCCACGAAGCCGAAGGAGTTGACGGCGTAGGTGTTGGTGGGCGCGTTCAGCGGAATCTGCATCGGCCATGTGAGTTCGACGGTGTCGGCCGGGTTCAGGACCGTGTTGTTGAAGGCGAACTTCAGCGACTTGACGGCGCTGATGTCCGGGGGCGGCACGGACGACCAATCGTTGACCGAGCCCTCCGGTCCGCCCGGCAGCAGCTCGGGCCTGTACGGGTTGTAGGACTGGCTGTAGAAGACCGTCACGCCGGCCGGGCCGGAAACAGGGCCGGTCAGGAAGGGGGTCCACTGGCTGCCGCGCAGTTCGTTGGTCACGATCACGCCGGTGTCGCCCACATGCGGCAGGATGTCGACGACGACGATGTTGGTGAGGGCGATGTTGCCGACGTTTTGGACCCGCAACCGGTACGCCATGGGGCCGCCGAGGTAGCTCTCGCCCTCCAGCGGGTAGAAGGTGGCGTCGGGGTAGCCTTGGATGGCTTTGCGCGAACTGACGGCGGCAGTGGAGTTGACCGGGAGAGTGGCTGAGGCCGTGGAGAACTGCTCGGTGGTGTTGCCGTCGTTGTCTAGGTCGTTGGTGTCGGTCACAAGGCCATCGACCAAGACGGCGACCGGCGAGTCGTGGCTCAAGAGGCTGACCGCGTTCTGGATGTTGCCGCCGGCGGTGTTGGCGCGCACGACCGCCTGGAAATCGAGGTTGGCGGTTTGGTTGGGGGT
>CAYMLQ010000242.1:0-1541 GCA_964390795.1 uncultured Lentisphaeraceae bacterium | reverse complement strand
CGGTGTTGGCGCGCACGACCGCCTGGAAATCGAGGTTGGCGGTTTGGTTGGGGGTCTGGCTGCCCAGCAGCGCGATCCGCAGGTGCGTGCGCCCCGTGCCGCGGTAGTTGGCGGTCGCCATGACGGTGAAATTGGTGTACCCGTTCCCGCTCTTGACGACGCTGTTGGGCACGTACTCCAGGCTGGCGGGAAGCAGGTCGGCGATGACCGGGTTGAGGAGGTTGGTCGTGGCCGTCGTGCTGTTCGCGACGGTCAGCCGCCACGTGTTCGTCGTGCCGGGATAGGCCGGGTTCGCGCCGGCCTGCACGGACTTGCCCAGATCGATGGACGCCCGCGGCTGCGTGAGTTGGACCGGATCGGTCACCGTGTTGGTGACGGAGGCCAGCCCGGCGCGTGCCATCACGATGGTTGCCGTGTTGGTGATGAGGGCGTCGCTGGCGACGGACTGTCCGTTGCGGTCCACGCTGGTGAGATACCCGGTGGTGGTGGGGCCCGTGGCGCTGCTGCTGTCGAAGTCGGCGGTCGGGGGCACATTGGTGTAGATCCAGCGGAAATCGGTCACGATGTCGCCGGCCGGCAGCCCGAATGACGACACGTACACGGTCTTGGAGGACGCCTCCGTATTGTTCGTCACATAGAGGGGCGAGCCCGAAACGGTCGTCCAGACGGCGTTGGACAGCGTGCGGTAGGCCATGGAGACGATCGTCGGCGAATACAAGCCGTACCCTGGATTGAACGCCGTCGGCACGAGCGCGGGCGGGAACGTGTCGGTGACCGTGACGGTGTCGGAGGTGACGCTGCCGCGATGAATGAAGTCCACCTCCCATGTAAAGCTGTCGCCGAACAGCCCGTTGAATCCCGCATCCTGTTTGGTCTGGTTGCCCATGGAAATGCTGGCGGCGTCCAGCGTGTTGGTGACGGCGGAGAACCTGACGACCGGCGTGGTGCTGTAGCGCACGGTATTGGTGGATTCGGCCCAGTTGATGATCTGTGAGCTGACCCCGAAACCGCTGCTCGATGGATAGATGACGTTGATCGTGGTGTCGACGTTGGCTCCCGACTCAATAGTCCTTGCGGGCCATGTGACGGTATGGGTGGCGGGGTCATAGACGCCCGAAGCCGTGGCGCTGACGAAAACCGCTCCGGCCTGCAGACGGTCCACGAGCACGAACGGGTTGACATCGAGACCGTTGGCAGGCGCGCTGGCTCTTATTCGGTAGGGAATCACCTGATCGGGACCGTATTTTCCCTGCGTCGTCAGGCGGGTCTTGGTGAGTGTCACAGTATTCGTTGTACCCGTCGCGATGAGCTGCGAGGTGTCGCTCGCGGAAGGCTGGCTGGTGGCAGAGATGGTCGCCGTGAACGGCGTTGTGGTGCCGTTGGTGATCGTGCCGTCTTGCGGATAGCGGATCTTGAACGTCAGGGTGCCAGACGACCCTGCCGGCAGCGGGTTCACGAACGTGTAGGTGGCCTTGTCGTTGGCGGTGCTCCACGTATTGCTGGCGATGTGCGGCGTGCTGCCCATCGAAACGTCGCCCGCG
>CAYMLQ010000241.1:0-9068 GCA_964390795.1 uncultured Lentisphaeraceae bacterium | reverse complement strand
ACGCTGCGCTACGTGCTGGTGCAGCTCAGCCAGGTGGCCGCGCCCTTCACGCCCTTCATCAGCGAGGCGATCTACCGCAACCTCAAGGGCGCGTCCATGCCCGAGTCGGTCCACCTGTGCGACTTCCCGACCGCCGACGTAGCGGCGCGCGACGAGGCGCTAGAAAAGCGCATGGCGCTGGTGCAGACCGTGGTGAAGATGGGACGCCAGCTCCGCACGGAAAACGACCTCAAGGTGCGGCAGCCGCTCTCGGTGATCCACGTGGTCTCCTCCAATGCGGGCATCCGTGCGCTGCTGGAGGGCTTCGAGGAACTGGTCACGGATGAACTCAACATCAAGTCAGTGGCGTACGGCTCCGACGAGACTGCGCTGGCGAACGTGTCGGTCAAGGCCGACTTCCGCAAACTCGGGCCCAAGTTCGGGCAGAAGATGAAGGCCGTGGCGGCGGCCATCGCGGGGCTCACCTCGGCGCAGGCCGCGGCCTTGGCCGCGAACCGCGAGGTGACGTTGGAGGCCGCGGGCGAGACGGTTGTGCTGACAGCGGAGGACGTGGTGGTGCAGCGCACGCCCAAGGAGGGCATGGTGGTGGCGTCGGAGGGCGACGTGATCGTCGGTCTCGAGACCGCGCTCACGCCCGAGCTGATTCAAGAGGGCCTGGCCCGCGAGTTCGTCAGCCGCGTGCAAAACCTGCGCAAGGACGCCGACTTCGAGGTCACGCAGCGCATCGTCGTGACGGTCGAGTGCGACGCCGAGGTCGAGGCCGCCGTCACGCTGTACGCCGAGTACGCCAAGGCGGAGACCCTGTGCGAGCGCCTGCTCTTCGGCCCCATCCCCGACGGACTCTGCGACCTCAACGGCCACGACGTCAAGATAGAGGTCGCAAAGATCTAGGAGAACATTAATGACAGTCGCGAAGAATTCACTAACACAGGGAGTGTTTAACGAGAACGCCTACTTCAATGGTCATCCGGATCTGATTGTAAGGGGTGTGTATCCTAAGAATGAGGCGAAGGCCGGGGATCAGGGAATTGAAGTCAAGACCACCCGTAAATCAGGCGGTGCAGTAGACACTCACGGTGCACGCAATCAGTGGATGTGTGTCTTTGTCTACGACGTTGACAACGAGACAGAACCTGCTACGAATCGTCGTCCTATGGCCTTCACAGAAATCTATCTTGGTCACGTGACGGTTGAGGACTTCCGAAAGAATGCGAGAGGCGAGTTGGGTACACGGACAGCGACGTTACACCGAGAGGGTATCGCAAAGCTCCGAGGAAACTGGATATACCGTCTCCGGGCGTGATGATGGCGAGGCGGCGCTGACTCCCGGTTCGTAGGCGGCAAGACTTGGGATGGCGTCGCAGGCTAGCTTGAAATAGGTCTCGTCTTTCTCAACGCCCAGGCTCTCGTAGCCGACCGCTTCGGCGGCGGCGAGGGTGGAGCCGGAGCCTGCAAAAGTGTCAACCACGACGCCCTTGCCGAGGGGCAGGACGGCGCGGACAAGCTGTCGCAGGAAAGCTTGTGGTTTGAGACTGGGGTGGGGGGCCAGGTCGCGCTCCGCTTTACGTGTCGGCGCGGAGGCGATCACGTCACCGAACGGTTTGTCCTTTTCCGGGCGACGGAAGCCGCCGGTGCCCCACTTGCGCAGGTTGTCCTGCACGCGGCCTTCGACGGGTTTGCGATAGACGAGCCAGGGTTCCCACATCGAGCGCGGCATGACGCTGATTTCGGAGAACTCCTCGTGCGCGGCTTTGGGGCGGTCGCCGCCGCGCATGGTCATGGTCAGCCGGATGATCTCGCCGCGGCGCTCAAGGCCGGCGCTGGCCAGCGCATCCGACACGATGTACGAGAGCAGGGGATTGGACGCTACCACCACATTCGCGCCTGGAACCAGTTTTGGCAGTAGGGCGCGTCCCCACTCCGTGAAGAACGTGCGCAGGTCTTGGAGTTGATCCGGAGAGAGTATTGTGAAGCGGGGAAGCGGGGAACGAACATGCCCGTCGAAAGAGGGCGGGATGCGCCATACGCCGCCGTTCCCGCTGCGGAGCTTGGCGACTTGCTCGTCCGTGTATTCAAAGAGACCGTAGGGCGGGTCTGTGACAACGGCATGCAGGCTGTTGGCGGCTTGGAGATCCAGCCAGTCGAAACAGTCCGCGTGGAACAACGTCGCTCTTCGGCCGACTTTGTGCGAAGGAAGACGTCCCGGCTTGGGCCATTCAGTTTCAGCAGGAGTGATGAGATCCGGCTGGACGAACGAGCATGCATAGAACCCGCGCGATTCGCGCGCGAAAAGTTCAGGCGTGTTCAGCCGAAGATAAGAGCGAATGGATGAGGTGGGAACGGAGCCGAGACGCTGTTTGACGGTCTCAGCGATCTCTCTGACGGAAAGTGGGCGCTGCGCCTGTTTGACGGTGTCGATGATGGCGTCTCTGACACGGCCCGGCTGCAATCTTTTCGTTTTAGGTGGCATGTAGGCATATTAGACGTCTGGACGTCTTAAGTCAACAACGAGATGATTTTCCCATTGAGCGGCCCGCGAGTTCGTCAGCCGCATGCAGGTCATTGCCGTATGCTGTCGCATGTTTCTGACGGGCCTTTCGGACTTCTGTAACGTGCGTGTCTTTCATGGCGACTACCGATTAATCAGTAGCTTGAATCACGTTTTACACCATTCTGAGGACAAGCCTTTTACCGCAGGCTGCGGCATAGCGATTCAACGTGTCGAGCGACGTGTTTGCTCCGCTTTCCATGCGGGAAACCACGCTCTGCGTCGTTTTCATCGCTGCGGCCACATCGGCTTGAGACAGCTTGGCCTCGGCACGGGCCTCAGCCAGTACTCGGGCGACCGCATAGTCGGCGGACACCGCCTCATGAACGGCCTGATAGCAGGCCTTCTTTTTGATCCGCGCCCCCTGTTCGAGCGTCGCACGCCTCATGGTCTCATAGGTCTTGTTCTTCATGGTAAGCTCCCTGTTGAAATCGCCGCATCACAGCTCGCGCGTGACGCATTTCCATCAAAGGTGTTTTCATGGTCTTCTTGACGAACGCATGTACCCCGACAATAAGGTCGTCAACGTAGTAAAAATAGAGTATGCGAATCTGTCTTCCACGGCGCAACCGAATCTCAAACAGAGACTCGTCGAGTTTCTTTGCGAATGGTTCCACCAAGCGACCATCGACCTCAAGTCGCTCAACGAGCGTCCAATACTCAGCCTGACACTCGTCCGGCTGTGCCTCAATGAACGAACGCACGCTTCTAACAGCGATGAACGTCTTTTTCATTACGGATAATTATCGCACATACGCTATATTACTTCAAGCTTGATATGGCGTCGCAGGCTAGCTTGAAATAGGTCTCGTCTTTCTCGACGCCCAGGCTCTCGTAGCCGACCGCCTCGGCGGCGGCGAGGGTGGAGCCGGAGCCGGCGAACGTGTCGGTGACGACGCCCTTGCCGAGGGGCAGGACGGCGCGGACAAGCTGCCGCAAGAAGGCCTGGGGTTTGAGGCTGGGGTGGGGGGCGAGGTCGCGTTCCGTTTTCCGGGTCGGCGCGGAGGCGATCACGTCGCCGAAAGGCTTGTCCCTCTCTGGCTACCGGAACAGACTGCGGGCAGCGGCGAGCGCCTCTTCGGGCGCGGTGCAGTCATGCACAAGCAGGTGCCCGTCGGGAAAGAGGCTGAGGCGGCGGCCGTCGTGCGTGACGATCCAGAGCAGGCCTTTGCGCTCGACGGCCGCGCCGCGCTGTGCGGCCAGGGCCAGCGCGCGTGGGGCGTCGAAGGGCTCCGCGCTCCAGAAGGCGGCTTCGATGCGAACCATGCGCTGGCTGCAGACGGAGGTTGCGAGCGGCACCCGGTCCGGTGCCGCGGGCTCGAGGAACTCGAAGCGGCGCGCGCCGCAGCAGGGGCAGCCGGGGTCGCGGCGCACGGTGACTGTGCGCACGGCGGCGTCCCAGACGTTCAGGCGGAGCAGCGTGCCGGGCTTGGCGGTGCGGTTCAGCACGCGTACCGCCTGGGTGACCTGGAGCGCAACCGCGAGGGCCACGGTGGTCGGCAGAATGCCGCCGGCCGCGCAGGTGGCTGCGTCGTCCTCGGCGGGCGGGTCGGGGTAGAGGCAGCGCAGGCAGGGGCCCTCCTGCGGCAGGACGGGGAAGACCAGGCCGCCCGTGCCGGCCACGCCCGCATAGATCCAGGGCACGCTGTTGCGGACGCAGTAGTCGTTGAGCAGAAAGCGGGTGGCGGTGTTGTCCGTGGCGTCGAGGAGCAGGTCGGCGTCGCCGACGAACGCGGCGAGGTTGTCGCGCGTGACGCGCTCGGCGACTGTATGCAGGCGCAGGCCGCTGTCGAGGGCGGCTAGGCGGGCGGCGGCGGCGGCGACTTTGGGTGTGCCTTCCGCCGCGTCGCGCTCGGTGAAGAGCACTTGGCGATGGAGGTTGCCGAGGCTGACGGTGTCGCTGTCCGCGATGCGGAGGCTGCCGACGCCCATGCGGGTTAAGAGTTCGGCCTGCATGGCGCCGAGCGCGCCGCAGCCGACAATGGCGACCGAGGCAGAGGAGAGGAGCCTCTGGGTTTCAGGCCCGAACTCCGGGACGGCGATCTGCTTGGCGTGCCTGTGGGGAGGGGAGAACTCCGGAGGGGTCATGGAGTGCCCCCGGCGGCGATGGTTTCCCGGATGCGTCCCACCAAGGCGGACACATCGGTCTTGTCCAGTCGCGCGAGCGCTTTGGCCCATCTCCAGGAGAAGGTTTTCTCACCCTGCTTGCTGTGTTGGAAGAGCGTGTCGAAGGCGCGTCGCTTCAGGCGGTACTCTTCCTGCATCTCGAGCAGCCGCTCGGACAGGGCGCTCAGATAGGCGGCGGTGAAGCCTGCGGGATTGGCGACGCGTGCGACGCGCGAGAGGATGGGGCGCGCGTAGTCCGCCGCGAACGCGACGAGCGGACTTTCGTAATCGTTGAAGGTGCCCGCATGGTCTGCCACCACGATCCGCTGCGGGGCGCCCTGTGCGTCCAGCAGGAGCATTTCGTCGCCGCCGTCGAAGGTGACTTCGCCCTTGTCGCTGGTACGGCCCACGACGAGGTTGGGGGCTGCGGCCTGTCCCAGCAGGCACGCGACGCGGAGGACGAAGGCCTCATCCTTCAGGCGCGCGTCGGGGATCTTGTCCGTGGCAAGGCCGTCGATGAAGTCGCGCTCGTAGTAGGTCGCCCAGATACGCGTGCCGTGGTAGTTCCGGTTTTTTCCGTAATAGGTTTCGGGCACGGCCCGCGTGTCGATGCTGCCTGGGAGGGGCATGCCCAGTTCCCAGCAGGCCAGCCGGCGGTCAAGCGTGTATTCGGTGTACTCGTACGCCTCCATGATCGCCCACAGCAAGTCCTTGCCCTCGTCGAGCCGTTCGCGGATGCCCCAGCGCTGGATACGCAGGATGCGTCGGATCGGCGCGTCGGCGCCGCGGTGTTTGAGTTCCACCAGATACGCGCGGTGTCCGCCGAGGGGCGGGTGCTTGCGCAGGCCGGGCAGGAGACCGCCGATGTTCACGAACTGGAGGCCTCCGAATTCGCGGATGTAATTGCAGACGAAGCCGGGCACCCGCTGGTCACACAGGCTGGTCAGCTCCGGATCGCTCGGGTGCGCTTTTAGCTCGTCGAAGATCGGGTCGAAAAGCAGTTCGCCGTCCTCGACACGCCCGCCCGGGAGCCAGTGGACCTGGCGGAAGAACTCAGGCGAGAGACCGTCAACCACCGCGTCCGAAAGGGTGTCGTTTCGCTCGTCAGTGAGGCAGGCAGACATGCGGTTGCGCCAGACGGGCAGGTCGGGGCGGTCGGCGTGTAGCGCCGGGTCGACCGCGCACTGAAAAAGCGCGGTGAGTTTCGCGTGCCAGGCGTGGAGCTGCTCGGGCGAGGCGTGTTCGAAGTCAAAGTCGGCGAAGGTCTTTTCGCTGAAGGAGCCGTCGGTGGCGAAAAAGGCCACCTCGCAGTGGTGGTAGCGGTTGCGCTTGGCCGAGAAGGCGCGGATCTCCGAGAGGTGTTGCCGGAGTTTGGGAGTCTCCAGGGCTGCGAGGTCGGCGAACGCCTGCACGGTCAGGTAACGCGTGCCCGTGTTAGGGCTGTAATAGTAGAGCGGCAGGCCGCTGATGCCGATTTTGGAGTGAGCGATGGCGTTGATGATGTCGACATCTTTTTGTGGCTGGGCGCTGATCCGCCAGTATTCGCCGCGCTCCCGGATCGCCTGCTGCACCGTGGCGTTGCGCGCGTGCAGAAAGCGGATGTGGCGTTTGGAGGCGATTGACTGCAGAGCCTCATCGGCCTGGAAGGCAAGGGGCATGCGGTCAGGCTCTGGCCGGATCAGGATGTCGCGGCCCTCCATGATCAGGTCAACGGCGGTCTCCCACAGCGCGAACGAGGCGTCCTCCGAAAGAGGCCGCAGCCCCTGGGCCTTGCGCAGGGCGTTGGTGTGATCCCTGTAGAAGAGCCGCTGCATCGCATGGGTCATGCGCGGCAGGGTGACCAGCGCGTCGCTGCCGACGAAGAGGGTGCCGATACGGCTCTTCAGCTTGCCGTCGGCGTCGGTGGCCAAAGGGTGATCGCCGGATATCTGCAGACTCATACTCGCCTCCCGAGAAGACGCCTCAGCGGGTTCTCACAGAACAATCATCGCACGGTTAGGTTGCCTCTGTCAATGCGCAGACAGCTTCGCCGCCTGCGTGAAGAACGTCTCAAGCTGGCGCACGTTCGACGAGCCGTCGAACATCTGGACGGCTGTTTGGCGGCCGGCTTTGGCCAGCCGGATGCGCGTCTCTTTGGACGCGAGCAGCGCGGCCAGCGCACCGGCCAGCCGCTCGGGATCGTCGGGCGGCACCAGCATGCCGTTGGCGGTGTCGGTGATCACTTCGCTGGCGGAGCTGGCCGTGGTGGTGATGACCGGGGTGCCGAGCGCCAGCGCCTCCACGAGGATGTTGGCGATGCCGTCGCGGTCGCCTTGGGGCGTGCGGCGAGACGGCAGCGCCAGTACGGAGGCGTCCATCACGCGCGAACGGGTTTCCTCCTGCGAGAGCCACCCCACGAACACGACGGACGCGGCGAGTCCCAGTTCGGCGGCGAGGTGTTTGAGCGCGGCCTGGAGCGGGCCCGTGCCGGCGATGACGCAGGTGAAGCGTACGCCCCGGGCGTGCAGCAGCGCGCAGGCGCGCAGAAGGGTGTCAAAGCCCTTCTTCAGTTCGAGACGCCCTGCGGCAAAAATCAGTTCATCCGGGTGGATGGTGTCGAACGGATAGTCGGTAAGCGAGATGCCGTGATGAATGAGCGACACCTTTTCCGATGGGATTCCCGCGGCGGTGACGGCGTCGGAGGCCTGCTGCGAACAGGCCGTGATCGCTCGGGCGGTTCTCAGTCGGCGGCGCAGCGCGGCCGGCTGGCAGGTGAACACGTCGTGCGCGTGAACCGAGCAGGTCCACGGCAGTCCCAGCGTGCGCGCCGCGATGGCGGCGAGGTCGGCCGTGATGCCGGCGAAGTGAGCGTGAATCAGGTGGCTGTCCGTGTCGGCGACTTTCTTTACGAGATAGGCGGCCTGAGGCAGCCGCTTGAGGATGCGCAGGGCGGTGCCGGGTGACCGGAACAGCTCTTCTGAGACCCGCGCGGCGGCCGCTTTGCAGAAGCGCAGCCGGAACCCCTCCGGGCAGCTCAGCAGCGCATATTTGAGCGGACCTACGCCGCCTTTGAGCAGACGCGTGAAGACCGGCCAGCCGCGCCGCCGCAGCAGTTCCAACTCGCGCCGGATAAAGGTCTCGCTCGGCGCAAGCTGATCCAGAAGGTAGGTGACCGGGAAGGGCATGGCTTAAGGTTGCGCGGGGTGAAGGTTGATATCCGCAGGGATCGCCAGGAGCGAGGCGCAGAGGAGGTCGATGGTTCGGGCCGCGTCGTCTAAGCTAAGGAGTTCCACGGGGCTGTGCATGTAGCGCAGCGGGATGCTGAGCTGTGCGACGGCCGAGCCCGAGCGCGACATGCGCATGGCCCAGGCGCAGGTGCCGGTGCCGCGGCCGCGGACCTGCCGCTGGACCGGAATCTTTTCCGCCTCGGCGGCTGAGAGGACGAGGCTGTTCAGTCGCGTGTGGTACGTGGGGCCGATGCCCATCACAGGGCCTTCTCCGATGCGGATGTCGCCGGCGACTTTGCGGTCCTCCTTCTGGGCGTCGGTGGCAAAAGTCACGTCCACGCAGAAGCCGATGTGCGGGTTAATATCGTAAGCGGCGGTGATGCCGCCCACGAGGCCGACTTCCTCTTGGACGCTGGCCACCATGTGCAGCGCGACGTTCAGCTTCTGGCCGGCGAGGCGGCGCATGGCCTCGGCGACGATGAACGCGCCGATGCGGTTGTCGAACCCGCGGCAGGCCACGCGGTTGTTCGCGAGCGGGCGCCAGCCCGCGTCGACCACCGCCGGATTACCCAGCTCAACCAGTTCGAGCGCGTTGGCCCGGGTCTTCGCGCCAATGTCGACGGCGAGGTCTTTCATCTCTTGCGGAGCGACCTTTTCTCGGTCTTTCGCGGACATGAGGTGGGGAGGCCGTACGCCGAACACGCCGTAGACGGGGCCGGTCTTGCCCTGGATCACGATACGCTCCGCCGCGAGCGTCGGTACCGTGACGCCGCCGAGCGGGGTCATGTAGAGGTAGCCGTCGTCGTCGATGTACTGCACCATGAAACCGATCTCGTCGCAGTGGCCTTCGATCATCACGCGGAGGGGTGCGCCGGGATTCAGGCAGGCGTGCAAATTGCCGTGAAGGTCAATCGACAGATTGGGGACTCCGGCCGACTTCAGGTAGTCGGCCAGCAGCCGCATGCCGTCGTATTCGAAGCCGGTGGGCGTGGGGGTCGCAACGAGATTCTGCAAAAGCGAGAGCGCCTGTTTTTCCATCTGATATCGCCTTCCTTTTTTGCGGGCCCGCGTGAAGCCGAGGACGCCGAAATGAATGCCGATACAGTGTACGTGCGGCAGAAGCAAACAGCAAGGATGGAAAGTTACCGGTGGAAGGGCGCATCTGCGATCAGGTGCAGCTAGGATGCCCAAAGAGACCCCAGTTCCCC
>CAYMLQ010000240.1:0-9165 GCA_964390795.1 uncultured Lentisphaeraceae bacterium | reverse complement strand
GCATCATGCTGGCGGTCATGCTGGAGAAGAACGTGCGGGAGCTGCTGGTGCTGCGGGAGGCGTATGACCGCAAATGGATCTTTGGCGGAAAAGGGGGCTCTTGCGGCTGGTCTACCAGTCTGCCGCCAGAGGCGTCCGCGCTGCTCAGCGCCTTGCCGGTCAACCCTAAGACCATGAACGCGTGGGCGTTGAAGAAGAAGCTGCCGCATGCGCTGAACTATACGCTTCAGGAGCTGCGGGTCGCCCGCTTCCGAATCTTGGAGTTGCGCGAGAAGCTGGTGTCCACCGGCTTGCCCGAAATGTTTCTGCTGGAGACGACGCTGCTTCGCACGATGGGCAAACCTCAAAAGAAGGCGGCCTCGCGCCCGCCGGCGGGCGCCCGATGACCCGGTGTTCCCGATACAGCTTGGCCTTGGCGCTGGTCGCCTGTTGCGCGTGGCGCCTGCCATCCGCTGCGGCGGATCTCGACGTCAACCGCGACGGCATGATTCGTATCGCCCTGCTGTCGGCGCCCCTGCCTCAGGGGGGCATCGATGCAGGCGTGATCTGCGCCGATCTTGAAAGTATGATCAAAGAGTCCAAGCCTGGCAAGCCTGTTCGGGTGATGCTTGAACCGGTCACCCAAACCCGCACCTTGCTCGGGTGGTGGTATCATCCCGATGCTCGCGCCGCTCGCACGCAACTGGTGGCGGGAAACTTTGATTTTCTTCTGTTGTGCGAGTCGGAGGATATCATACGCGGGTATCCTGAGCTTTTTTTTGAGGGGGTACGGGTTGTCGCGGGAGGAGCGTCGGCTCGGGCCATCCGACCGGTGCTGGTGTTGCTGGCCAAGCCCGCAACCACCTTTCGTGACAGGCGCGTGCCCTTGCTCGCCGAGACGGCGTATCGGGTCGGGGATGGCTGCGGGGTGGCCGTGATCCCTGCTGCCTATGCGTGGACTGAGGCGCTGATGCGCAACCGCATCTCAGGGGAATCGCCCGTTAAGGCACGCGCCTATGCCTATCTTGCGGCGGCGTCGATCTATTGTGAACTGACGGGTGAGCGGCTGCCAAAGGCTGCGCTGGAGACGGACTGGACGACCAAGAAAATCACAGAGGTGCTGGCGGTTTCGGCGCGTGATGCGGTGCAGAAGGAGCGGGTGCTCAAGCACTATTCAGGTCCTTTCAAAGGAGTGGTCCGTATCGATCCCCGCATTAAGAAGCGGCTCAAGGTCTATGTGCCGAACACGTCAGAGGACGATCCGGTCAGGATGAACCTTCAGTATATCCTGAACGCTGCGTTTCAGGACTGGTTTTGGAAAACTCCCGCAGACTGGTACCAGAATGGTTTTGACCGTTACGCATCGGCTTTTGACCTGGTGTATGCGGATACGAGCCAGATGGATCAGTATTTGGAGCGCGAGAACTACTCGTCGGTCGGGTCGTTTTTCACGAATCAGCCGCCGCCGTGTGCGGCGGTCTTTTGCCGCAGCCCCGCAGGTGCGGCGAATGGCGCGGACGTTCTCCGGAACTTGGAGTCCGTTCTGATCGAGGGGTACGACTACGCCAAAAGCAAAGGGCTGGTTTTCATCCCGTACCAGATCGCCTGGGCGCGCGTTTGGCAGCAGGATGCGGCGCTGGTGCATGAGCTGTTGCCCGGCCGTACCAACGACTGGCTTTCCTACATGCTGGCGAACATGATCTATACGCTGGTGACGGACCGCTATCAACCTCCGCCGGAGAAGGATAAGCCGCACCTCGTCAACCCGGATCACCCGCACGGATATCACGACCTCTGTTCGCGTATCGGCTACGACACCATGCGGCAGCTCTCACGGCTGAGCGCCTCGCAGAACACGGTGCTCATGCGCACGGAGACCTACCGCATCGACACGGAAAACCCCGGTTTTGCGGCGCTCCGCCTGCTGGACCGGCCCGCTGCGGAAGTGCGTGTCTTCTGCGCAACGGATGTTCCGTCCGTGACCTCGCTTTCGCGCGAAGCGCTGGTCTTCACCCCGGAGAACTTCGACATCGAACAGTCGGTTCGGATCCTGCCGGCAACGAACAGCCCGACGCTCTTCTTCCATTTCATGGCCAGCGCGCAGTCGGAAGATCAGGCGATCGATGGCGCGAACGATGTGCGCCCTTTCCTGCTGAATTTTGATGAGAACGAGGTGGTCACGTTCTCTCTGTCACAGGATAGCGTCTCGCCCGCGACCGGATTTTCCGCGCTGCTGAAGCCCGCGCAGCGTCCGAGCGATCTGGTTTGCGCCAGTATCGAGCAGCACGGGCAAGTTACGGAGGAGGTCTATTTCTCGCAAGACCGGTTCGCGGGCCTTCCCATCCGCCTGTATCCGACGGCTGGCGACTATCAGAGCGGAATCCTGCGGGTTGCCGTGCGCACGAGTTCGTCAGATCGTCGTTTCAACGGCCGCCAGTTTAATTACGTCTTCCGCGTTTCGAGCTTGGGTTCGCCGGTTCCGCGCGTCCAGGTGACTGCACCCGCGGAAGGCAGCGTGCTTGACGGGCCGGCATTCGTGACGGCGAGCGCGGAGGCGACTCCGTCCAACAGCGTCACGGAGGTCTCGGTATTCCTGGGCCATAAGCGGCTCGGGCGCTCGGCGGCTTCGGTTTGCTCGGTGTCTGTCGAGCAGGGGCCGCCCCAGTCGCGCCTTGGAAACGGAGACTACACCTTATGGGCGGTCGCCAGCACAACAAACGGTGTCGTCGTGGCATCGGAGCCGCTCACGTTTCGCGTGCGTGAGGCTGCCGCCACCGCGCTGACTTCGCCTTGACGTTTGCCCGCTTGCAGGCCGCATGGTATAGTGAAGCGATTCGAAGGGAGATGACGGACGCGTGCCGTCGAAACAGATATGATCGGAATTTCAAAGCTCTATCTCGGAAAAGTGGAAGTCTCGGATCCCCTGCGCTACGGGCGCAGGTCCGCGCAGCTTCCCAGCTATCTGCTTCAGTTCTCTGAAGACAAAAAGCCGGTGGTCGTGTGGAATGTGACGTCGCGCTGTAACCTCTCCTGTACGCATTGCTATGCCGCGACGCAGGGGGGCGACTACGAGCTGTCGACGGACGAGGCGCTGGGGGTGATCGACGACCTCGCGGCCTTCGGCTGTCCCGTGCTGCTTTTCTCGGGCGGCGAGCCCTTGTCGCGCCCCGATATCCTGACGCTTGCCCGCCATGCGGCGGGTAAAGGCCTGCGGGTTGTATTCTCGACCAACGGCACGCTGATCGACGCGCGCATGGCGGCCGAAATCAAGTCCATCGGCGCCTCCTACGCGGGCATCAGCATCGACGGCATGGAGGAAATCCACGACCGGTTCAGGGCGTGTAAAGGCGCGTTCCAACGTTCGCTGGCCGGCATCCGCCACTGCCGCGACGCCGGGGTCAAAGTCGGCCTGCGCGTCACGATGACCAAGGACAACGTCGGCGAGATCCCTGCGATTTTCGATCTGATGGAGGCCGAGCGCATTCCACGAATCTGCCTGTATCACTTGGTCTATTGCGGCCGCGGCGCTGACCTCGCAGGGCACGATCTTTCGCATGCGCAGCGACGCTCCACACTGGATCTGATCATCGACCGCACCGTGCGGCTGCACGAGCGCGGTATGCCGGTGGAGGTGCTTACCGTCGATAACCACTGCGACGGGCCTTACCTGTATCAGCGCATGACGCGAGAGGACAACCCCCGCGCCGATGACGTGATGACCCTGCTGCGCATGAACGGCGGCAACAGCACGGGGCACGGTCTGGCCTGCATCAGTTGGGACGGCACGGTCTATCCCGACCAGTTCTGGCGCAACCAGCCTGTCGGCAACGTGCGCGACACGAAGTTCAGCCAGATATGGGGGCATCCCGCGCCCGGAAGCCTTCTCGCCCTGCTGCGCGAGAAGAAAAAGCACGTGACCGGGCGCTGCGTGGCCTGCCGTTACCTCGATGTGTGCGGCGGCAATTTCCGCGCGCGCGCCGAGGCGGCCACCGGCGACCTCTGGGGCGTGGACCCTGCCTGTTACCTGACGGACGAGGAGATCGGACAGCCTAGCTGAATGGACACGCACGGCCATAACGCGGCGCACGGCAACGGCGGCTCGGCGGCGAGCGGCGGGCCACGTGTGGTCGCTTGGGAGGTCACGCGGCGCTGTCCGCTGGCCTGCAAGCATTGTCGCGCGGGGGCGAGGGATTGCGCATATGAGGGCGAACTTTCCACCTCGGAGTGCCTGCGCGTGCTGGACTCGCTGGCCGGTTTCGGCAAGCCCATGATCATTTGGACCGGCGGCGAGCCGATGTACCGTCCGGACATTCTCGAGTTGGTGCGTGCGGCGACGGCGCGCGGCCTGCGTTCGGTGATGGCGCCGTGCGGCACGCTGGTCACGCGCGAGGCGCTGCTGGCGCTCAAAGACGCCGGCGTGACGGCGTGCAGCTTCAGCTTGGACGGCGCCACGGCGGCGACGCACGACGCCTTCCGCGGCGTGGCGGGCGCATTCGACAACGTGACGCGGGCCATGGCGGTAGCGGCGGAAGTCGGTATGCCGTTTCAGGTCAATGCGACCGTCTCCCGGCTGAACCGGGACGAACTCCCCGCGATCCGCGAGGCGGCGATCACGCTCGGCGCGCGCACGCTGGATCTCTTTTTTCTGGTTCCGGTCGGCCGCGGCAAGGACTTGCGCGATCTGTCGCTTTCGCCGGATGCGACCGAGTCGGTGCTGCGCTGGGCGTTCGAGATGGACCGGCAGGGGCCGCTTCTGGTACGCGAGACCTGCGCGCCCCAGACGGTGCGCATTTGGCACGGTTTGGGGAAACCCGGGAAGCCGCCCGCCGGGTGCATGGGCGGGAGGGGCTTTGTCTTCATCTCCCATACGGGCGTGCTGCAGCCGTGCGGTTTCCTGGATGTCCCCAGCGGCGATCTGCGCGCGTTCGGCTTCGACTTCAAGCGGGCCTACGAGGCGTCACCCGTGTTCCGCGACCTGTCGCAGCCTGACCGTTACGGCGGAGCCTGCGGCGCGTGCGCCTTCCGCACCGGGTGTGGCGGCTGCCGCGCACGGGCGTACGCGGCCACCGGTGACTATATGGCGGCGGAGACGACCTGCCCGCTGGCGGCGGGGCGGTAGAGGGCTCTGGTAGGGATGGTTCCCCGAGCCGTCCGCGGCGCGTTCGGGGAACGCGCCCTTCCAGTGCGGTGTTGCAAAGGAGGAGACGTTCAATGAAGCGTGTGACAGGTGTTCTGTTTGCGAGTTTGCTGGCGGTCTCGTGCGTGCGGGCCGCGAGCCAGGTGTGCGATGCCAAGACCGTGAAGAGCGAGATTCTCGGCAAAGAGATGAAATACGCGGTCTATCTGCCGGACGGTTACGCGACCTCCGAGCGCGCGTATCCGGTGCTCTACCTGCTGCACGGCTACAGCGACGATCAGACCGGCTGGGTGCAGTTCGGCGAGGCGCAGCGCATCGCGGACGCGGCGATCGGAGCGGGCGCTGCCGCGCCGATGATCATCGTGATGCCGGATGCCGGGGTGACCTGGTACGCGAACGACCTCAAAGGGCAGTACCGCTTCGAAGATTACTTCTTCAAAGAATTGATCCCGCATATCGAGTCCAGCTATCACTGCCGAACAAACCGTGAGTTCCGGGCGGTGGCGGGACTCTCCATGGGCGGGATGGGCGCCTTCCTGTACGCCCTGCGGCACCCGGATCTGTTCGCCTCGAGCTGTCCGCTCAGTGCAGCCCTGTGGAACCGCGAGGCCATGGTCAAAAGGATGAAGTTGGACGAGCAGGGGGAGACGCCGGAAAAGGTCGGCGCGTTTCTTGACCAATACTGCCCGGTGACCTTGGCGGAGCAATTCCCAGACGAAAAGAAAAAGTCGGTTCGGTTCTATATCGACTGCGGGGACGACGACTTTCTGGCGGCGGACAACGCCCGCATGCATGTGCTGCTCCTCGACAAGAAGATCCCCCACGAATACCGGGTGCGCGACGGCGGCCACTCATGGGAGTATTGGCGCACGGCGCTGCCAGAGGTGCTGGCTTTTGTCTCGAAAACGTTCCGGCGGTGACGGCGGCCGTATCGATACAAAAATGACCGCGCGGAGACGTACGCTGCGGACGTGTCTGCGGTGCTCAAACTTCAGGTGCGGGGCATCGACGCGGCTGACACAATCCTGTTGAACGGCCAGCCGTTGGGCGTGATACCCGCCCATACGGCTGCAGAGACCACGCTGGCGTTCGATATCGCCAAGGATCGTCTGCTAAAATTCAACCGGGTGACGATCCGCGCGGCCGCGCAGGGCGCCGGTAAAGACCAGTTCAGTGTCGGACCGGTCTGGCTAGAGTATAAGGGCAAGAAGGGCCACGACCTGCGCTACGCCTCGTTTGAGCGCCACACCATCATCGGCAGCGACCCGCGCCGCAGCGAGAAGGATCTGTTCTACTGTTTGCCTTGAGGCGGCTGCCGCTCAAAGAACGGCAGTCGCGCGAGAGGGACGTCGATGGTTTGATTGACGGGGCCTTCGATCACGCTGCCGTCGTCCGCCTTCCACTGACCCTTGGGAATCCGCACAGCGCGCGAGGTTCCTTTTGTAAGCATGGGGGCCACGAGCAGGTCGTCGCCCATCATGAACTGGTCTCCGATGTTCTCGTAGCCGCCTTCGGGAAAAACGTAGGCCATGTGGCGCAGCATCGGTTCTCCCGATGCCGCGCAGGCTTTGGCAAGGTCGAGAATGCGCGGGGTAAAGCGCATCCGCAGCGCGACGGCTTTCTTGACGGCGTCGAGGTGCGTGGCGTCCAGCACGCGCCACGGCGCGACCGAAAACTGCATCATGGGCGCGAGCGCGTGGGTCTGCGCCGAGCGCACCACGAGATCCTGGTCGATGGACGAGAGATTGAGGAATGACTGGAACTCGCCGCCGCCGATCATATCGGGGCAGACGAAGGCGTAGCCCAGCAGCCCGGCCGCGATCAGATCGGGAACGAGTTTGCCGAGGTCGTCCCAGTTGTGGTTCTTGTCTCGCAGGCGCTGCACGAGCGGGCGTCCCGCCAGTTTCCAGCAGGCGCGGTATTCGTTGAGCGGAAAGGCCAGCCCGATTTCGCCGAAGCGCCCGGCGTGCTCGTTGGGGTCAAGCGCGTCATGCGCGAGGTAAGCCGCCTTATAGAAAGGGGTGTCCCCCGCATCGAGCTTGAAGCCATCCACGCCATACGTTTTCTGGAGCCCGGCGAGTTCCTCCGTGAACCACGCCTTGGCGGCCGGGTTCGAGAGGTCGAGCATGGCGCTCTTGCCGTTCCACCAGGAGACCATGGCGGGGTCACCGGGCTTCTCCATGAAAAAGGCTTTCTTCTTCGCCAACGCGCGGTAAACGTCGCTGTCGGCGCTCACAAACGGGCAGACCCAGACCATGACTTTGAAGCCCAGCGCGTGAAGCTCGTCCATCATCGCCTTCGGATCGTTGAACCGGCCGGGATGGAAGGCCCACTTGCCGTAATCCTCCTGCCAGTTGTCGTCGATCATCAGCACGCCGGGGGGCAGGCCGTTGTCCACAATGGCATGCGCGTATTTCAGCACGTCTTTCTGGTTCTGGTCATACATCAGCTCGATCCACGTGTTGTACTGAGGGGCGGCGAAGAGCGCGAGGTCGGGCAGCTTGCCGTCCGTCGGGAAAAAGGTCTTCGAGGCGTGGCGGTAGGCGTCGCGCAAGGTCGGCCCGGGCTGGCCGGTGAGGAGCGCGTTGCCGGACGAGGTCACGCGCAAGGTGTTGCTCGAAAAGGAGAAAGCGAAGGCTTTGTCACACCAGACATAGCGGCCCTTGGAGGAGATCAGCAGCGGCGCATACTGGTTGCCGCGGTTGTCGCCGTTGAGATTGATCGAGAGGGGAGCAACGCCGAAGGGCATCTTACTTCCGAGTGTGGTGGCGCCGCCCCACCAGGCTTCGTTGGGGAGCAGGCAGAGTTGCAGTTCCGATTGCACTGCGCTTTGCGCGAAGGCCGCTGTTGCTGCGATCAGGGAGAGCATGCAAAGAGTCTGGCGAGTTGTCACAACAGGATACCTTTCGGGGCTCATAGGAATATTCACGATTCAACCATGAGCGTATCGTACCAAACGGAAGGCACTGGGACAACCCTTGCGGGAACGATTCAACAAAAACCGTGGCGATATCAGTGTGTCGTGGTTCCCTCTGGTAGGGACGGTTCCCCGGACCGTCCGCCGGTCATTGTGCTCATTGCCCGACGCCTCGGGGATACTACCGGGCTTCGCGCGACCCGAATGCCTGCCCTGTCGTCCCGGGCGGGGTCCCGTAACCCGCCGCCGGCACCCGGTGTCCCTCGAACGCCGAACTCCGAACCTCGAACGCTGAAGTTATGGACTCGCCACGGATCACATGAAATTGGAAACGGGCTTGAAGCGGGATTTAGGGTGTGCTATCGTTCTGTAACGATTCACGATAGGTGTTTTTTATGCAAAGTTGTACGAGTATTTTGGATTAGTCGTCCTGTTCTACTCAAATGAGCATGACGACATCATTCAGAAGTGGGTGACCTTCTTTGTAATGCACCGGTCTGTGTCACCGGAACGGATTACGCGGAGGTTCGCATGAATTTGGAGCCCGGCATTGAGGTGGATATCGTGCGAGCGGAGACCGCAGGTGTTTATCAGTTGCGGTTGTTTTTCTGCGACGGCCATGTTCAACTCGTGGATTTTGGTCCGTTCCTTGAGCACAGTCTGAATCTGGAAACGCGGCAGTTCTTGGATGCCGAGCGGTTCAGAACGTACCGTTTAGACAATGGCAATCTGGTCTGGGGCGATTACGAGATGTGTTTCCCGCTTGAGGATCTGTATGAGGGTTGCCTGGCGGGCAAACATGACCTCGCTGTGGCAGAAGAGGGCGGTGTATACGGGGTGAACGCCTATGAGAACTGACACATTTGACCAAGCCTTTGACAAAGGAGACGACGTGTCCAAGTATTTGAACTTCTCCAAGGCAACCCGCCCCGGAAGAGTGCAAAAGCGGGTTAACGTTGATTTTCCCGTGTGGATGATTCAATCGCTCGACAAGGAGGCCCAGCGGCTCGGCGTTCCCAGGCAGGCCGTCATTAAAGTGTGGATTGCCGAACGGCTAAAAGTGTGCCCATAACCGCCAACAACAACTATGAAATGGAGCCAACTTAAGAAACAAATCGAGGAGAAGTTCGCC
>CAYMLQ010000239.1:0-9168 GCA_964390795.1 uncultured Lentisphaeraceae bacterium | reverse complement strand
CCTCCACCGTGGCATGGGCGTCACGCCCATGGTCCTCCACCGTGGCATGGGCGTCCCGCCCATGGTCCTCCCCTTTAGAGCCGCTCACCCGCGTTGCCAGCTCCAGCCCGCGCCCGCGGTCCAGCGGCGTCACCGACGTGACAATCGATGCGAACCCGCCGCTGCCAGACCAAGGCCGCTCGCACCCGGCCCCCGGATCGTGCTTCATCGACAGAATACCGATCGTCAGAAACGTCCCCACCGCCAGCAGGATCACCACGGGCGCGCTCCGGCGCGGCGCCTGCAGCGCCCGGCATAATCCCGCACCCCCTGCTGATCGGACTGCCGACTGCCACTGCCGACTGCCGCTGCGCTCCCGCCACGCCGTCCCCGCGGTCTTCACGAACAGCAGCAGCGACACCATCAGCAGGAAGCCCGCCCCGAAGAACGTGCCATTCGCGGCCGCTCCGGCTGGACTCAGCACCATCACCGCCGTTGCCGCCGCGGCAAGCGCCCCGCCCGCCAGGCTCTCCCAGGACACGGTCAGGCTCGGACAGGCACGGACAGGGGCGGACTGGGGCGAAGGGGCGTCGCGGCCTGCGGCTTGCCACAGCTCAACCGGACGGCAGCGCGCCAGGCGCCTGACCGTCGCGAGCAGCACCGCGAAGGTCAGCGCCGCGCTCACGCCCGCCGCTAGGCCGGCGACCGGCCACGAGAAGTGAAACGCCATGCTCGCGCCCGCAAACGCCTCGTTCCAGAATCGGGCCAGGCTCCACACCAGCGCCCGCGCCAACCCCGCGCCGAGACCGCCGCCAGCCAGCGCGCCCAGGGCCAGCGGCACACTCCATTCCGCCGATAACGTCCGTACGATCCGGCCCCGGCTCCAGCCCAGCGCGCTGAAGAGCGCCACCTCGCTCTTGCGCGTCTCCAGCGCCAGCGAGAGCGAAAGCGACGAGAGCAGCAGCGCCGCGACCATCAGCACGAAGGCCATCCCCGCGAACAGCCCCTTGAAGTCGGTGGAGCCCTGCGACGCCTTCAAGCCCTCTTCCCATACCGGTCGTACGGCGAAGCCGAGCTGGGCCGGCGTCAGCGCCCGCAACGCGTCGCGCACCTCGCCTTCGCCCGCCGCGACGCGCGCACTCATCGCCTCGCCGAAAGCCGCTCCGAAGCAGACCTTTCCCGCCGCATACGTGAGGAACGCCTTGGGTGTCTCCCGCCACTGTTTCCAGTACGCCTCGTTCGCGGGATCCTTGAGCTTCTCCGCATCCATCGGCAGGCCCACGTCCCACGCGGCGCAACTGTCGACGCCCTCCAGCCCCGGAAAAACCGGCATCGCCCGCTTCGCGAGCGCCGCCGCCTCGGTCGGCACCACGCCGCGCACGCGAAACGTGCGGCTGTCGGCGACGAGCCGCCCGCCCGCCTCGAAGCGCCGCCAGCGCAGCGTCAGCGACGCGTTGGTCGTCACGCCGAGCACCTCAGCCAGCCACGCGTTGATCACGACCTCGTCGTCCCGAAGATCGCCGGGCACGCCCGCCGCTCCCGGCGTCACCGCCGCCACGAAGCCGTACGGCGTCTCCCTCTTCATGCCGTCTTCCACTGCCGACTGCCCCTGCCGACTGCCGACGGTTTCACCCGATCCCGCCTCAAACGCGTCCGCCATGTGGAAAATCGCCCACTCGGCCCTCAGCCCCTTCGCCGTCAGCGCTTCGGCCACGCCCGGCGGCAGATACACGCGGCGGGATTTGAGGAGGGTGGAAGGACACCCGACGCCCGACGCCCGACGCCCAGCTGCGGTCGAGGTTCCGACCTCCGAAATCTGATCTCCGACTTCCGACCTCTGACCTCCGACTTCCGACCTCTGATCTCCGACCTCCATCACCAGCCCGGCGTCCTCGGCCGTGAGCGCCCCTGCCAGCGCCCGCTCAAACTGCTGCGGGCTCATCTCTGACACCAGCAGGTTCGCCATGTCCGGCACGCCGGCGGCCTCGGCCAGTGCGTCGAATGGCAGAAAGACGTTCACGGGCGGCACAGACGCGGCCCGCAGCGCAAAATCAGCAGGCAACAACCACCCGTTTCCCGACTGCCGACTGCCGACTGCCGACTGCCGACCTTCATTGGTCAACCGCACCGCCCTCCGCACCAGGCGCGCGTCCTTCGCGGCGCCCAGCGGCAGCTCCACCGAGTAGTGCGACGGCTTCTCGAAGCGCACCGCGCCTTCCGCGGCGGGCAGAACACTCCGCCCTCGGGCGTTCAGTGCGGCGGCCCCGCCTTCTTTCGGATCGTTCGCTATGTGTGGCTCGGCTCGTGAGGACACGCCATCGTCGGACCTGCGGCTGGAGGGCGAACGTCCCCGTGAGCCGCCAAAGGCACCATCATCCGATACGCCGATGATCTGCGCCTTGTCAGCGCACACCGCGCCCGCCGCGTCCAGCAGTTCGCCCTTGAGCAGCAACGCGGCCTGCGCCTCCGGCAGACGCTGCACCAGCGACGCCGGGAAGACGCCCTCGGCCAGATAGACGGCCGAGCGCGTTCCGCCGAGCCGCTCGCGCAGGCCGCGCCGCAGGCCCGCCTGCAGCGACTCGCCTGTAAGAAGCGCCGCGCACAAGATCGCCGACGTCAGCGCCACCGTTCCCGCGAACACGAGGTGCCGCGCGCCGTAATAGCGCAGACTTCTCCTGACCCACGTACCGATCATACCCTTCTCCGACCTCTGACCTCTGACCTCTGATCGCCGACCTCCCGCCTACTTGCCCTGAGCCGTGCCCTTGACTTTCAGCGGCACCGCGTAGAAACCCTTCGATGCGGTCACGAAGAGCGTGTCCTTCTTGGGGCCGCCGATGCAGACGTTGGCGCTCCACGGCTCGGGGATCTTGATCACGCCCACCGCCGCGCCCACCTGGTCGAACACGTACACGCCCTCCTTGCCGGTCAGGTAAATGCGTCCGTCGGCGTCGAGCGTCATGCCGTCCGACCCCATCTCGCAGAAGAGCCGCTTGCCCGCCAGTGCGCCGCCGGACTGGATGTCGTACGCGAAGACCTTCTTCGCTCCGATGTCCGCCACGTAGAGCGTCTTGCCGTCCGCCGTGCCCACGATGCCGTTGGGCTGCGTGAGGTCGTCGGTCACGCGGCGCGGCACGCCCCCTTTCGGCAGGAAATAGACCTGCTGCGTACCCTGCGGCGCGTCCTTGTGCGTCCACCACGGGCGCTTGTAGAAAGGATCCGTGAAGTAGCACCCGCCCTGCGGACAAGGCCACACGTCGTTCGGGCCGTTGAGTTCGTTGCCCGCATGTCCCTTGGCGAGCACGGTGACCTTGCCTTCCGGTGTGACGGACCACAACTCCATCTTCTCGTCCGCGCACGCCAGCAGCGTGCCGTCCGCCGCAAAGCACATCCCGTTGGCGCGGCCCGCAGGCTCCATAAAGGTGCGCACGCCCTGCTCGCGGGTCCACCGCAAAATCTTGTTGTTCGGCTGGTCCACGAAGAAGACCTCGCCCGCCGCGTTGACCGTCGCGCCTTCGGTGAACTTGAAGCCGTCCGCCAACTTCTCCGCCACCGTTCCCGGCGCGACCACGTCGTCCAATCCCGCGCTCAGTGCGCACGCCGCCGCCAAGCCCGCCAAACCGATCATGTTCCCGTGCTTCATTGTTTCTGTCCTTTTTTTACCAGCCCTGCCACCATGCGAAGCATCCCGTTCATAAACGTCCCTTCCAAGTCTATCCTTCAGCCAATAAGGTAACTCACTTTCCGGGATAATACAACTCGTATGCGACGCAGGAATGCGCCCCACACGAATGGCGACACAGGAATATCGGTGTACGACCTTTCCTGATTTAGGTATACTCTGTTCATCATTTACTTTCAAAGTGTGTGTTGAGGGGGACGATGCGATTGAAGACCATTGCCGTATTGGGGGGGACTGAGGATGTTGGCGGGATGCGCGCTTGTCGCGCCACGGAGTGACATCACCTGATGGGATTCGCCTGCGGGCAAAAGGCTGTCGGAGGACTACTGGTTGACACAATGAAACAGATCGTATGCATGGTCGCCCTCGCCGGTGTGCTTCACGGGGTGGGCCTGGCGGCAGAGAAAGAGCTGGCCGACTATATCAACCCCATGATCGGAGCGATCACGCTGGGCGGCTACGGCGGACACGGCCTGGGAAAAACATTCCCTGGGGCGGCTACGCCGTTCGGCATGGTCCAGCTTAGTCCGGACACCATCACCGGCGGCGACAACGGCTGCGGCTATTCAGCGCACCACGAGACCATCGAGGGCTTCAGCTTCACGCACATGACAGGCGTTGGCTGGTACGGCGACCTCGGCAATTTCCAAGTCATGGCAACCATCGGCGAACGCCAGTTCGACCGCGACATGGCCAAGTCAGCGTACAGCCACGAACGGGAAAGAGCGTCGGCGGGGTATTATAGCGTGGATCTGCTGCGCTACGGCATCCGTGCGGAGCTGACCGCCGCGCCGCGCGCGGGCATGATCCGCTTCACGTTCCCCGAAGCGGCCACCAGTCGCATCCAGATCGACCTCGGCCGCCGCATCGGCCAGAAGGAGCGATGGCTTAAGCACAGCCGACAATCGCTCCGCGTCGTGGACGACCACACGATCGAAGGCTACCTGTATTGCACCGCGAAGGACGGCGGCTGGGGACACGGCGCGGGCGGTGTGACCTTCACCGAATACTTCACCGCGACTTTCGACGTGCCGCTCATGCGCTTCGGCGTCTGGGATCGAGAGCAGGTGTTTGAAGGCTGCCGCGAATACGTGGGCACCAACACCGGTTTCTTCGTGGAGTTCGAGACGTCCAAAGATCAGCAGGTGCTTCTCAAGACCGGCATCTCGTATGTCAGTCAAGAAGGTGCGCGGGCCAACCTCGCCCACGACATTCCCGGCTGGGATTTCGACGGGCTCCGTTCCCAGGCCCGTGCCGCATGGGTGGACGCACTCAAAGGTGTAGCGTGCGAAGGCGGAACCGAGGACGACAAAGAGATCTTCGCCACCGCGCTCTACCACTGCCTTATCGATCCGCGCAGCGTCTCCGACACCGACGGCGGTTACATCGGGGCCGATGATCAGAAACATCAAGCCGCCGGGTTCACCTACCGGACGATCTTCAGCGGCTGGGACGTATTCCGCAGCCAGTTTCCACTGCTCACGCTGATCCGCCCAGACGTGGTCAACGACGAGGTCAATTCGCTGATGCAGATGGCTCGCCTCAGCCGCCGCGACTATCTGCCGCGCTGGGAGATCCTGAACGCCTATTCCGGCTGCATGGTGGGGAACCCAGCCGTCTCGGTGATCGTCGACGCCTATACGAAGGGCATCCGCAACTACGACGCAGCCGAAGCGTTCCGCCTTTGCACAAACTCCGTCGAGCGCTTCGGCAACGGCTCGCAAGGCTTTACGGCCGGCAGCCTCTCTGTCACGCTCGAATATGCGTACACCGACTGGTGCGTAGGCCGCTTCGCCGAGAGCCTGGGAAAGACGGCGGAGGCCACGGAGTATTACCGGCGCTCGCTGGCCTACACGAACATCTGGAATTCGGAAGTCAACTGGATGCGGGCACGGGACAAGGCGGGGGCCTGGATAGCGTGGGAAGGGAAGACTCAGCAAGGCCAAGGCTGCGTCGAAAGCAACCCCTATCAGCAAGGCTGGTTTGTGCCGCATGATGTAGCCGGACTGGTTGCGCTGATGGGCGAGCCGGCTTTCGTTCAAGAGCTGGAGACCTTCTTTAACAAGGCCCCTGTTGATCTTCTGTGGAACGAATATTATAATCATCCCAACGAACCCTGCCATCACGTCGCGTTTCTCTTCGACTACGTGGGCCGTCCCTGGCTGACCCAGAAATGGACGCGGACAATCTGCAAGAGGGCCTACGGCACCGGTGTGCGCGGGCTCTGCGGCAACGAGGACGTCGGCCAAATGTCGGCGTGGTATGTGCTGGCCGCCGCAGGCCTCCACCCGGTTTGCCCGGGCGACAACCTCTATCTGCTCACAAGCCCGGTCTTTTCTAAAGTCAGCATCCGGCTCGATCCAGCCTACTACAAAGGCGGAACCTTCTCTGTTGTGGCCGTCAACAATTCACCTGATAACGTCTATATCCAGTCTGCCACCTTAAATGGCAAGGCATTCGACCGACCCTGGATCACGCATCAGGAGGTGACGGCGGGCGGCACGCTGGAATTGCAGATGGGATCAACTCCGAACACGAACTGGGGCGCATCGCCCACACAGCGGCCATCGACAAACGCAACAACCTCGCCATCATCGGCCTCAAGGACGATGGCGAGTGGCACACCTATCTAATCACCAAGAAGCCGGAAGGACACTGGAGCGGCACGCTCGACGCGCTCCGCCTCGACATCGGCACGGCGGGTGACACGGTTGCGTTTGACTGGATGACAATAGAAATGCATGGTTGATAACACCCCAATTACGGAGGCGCAGATACCAAGACCGACGTGTCAGGAGCCGCGCCGGAGTAGAAGGCGAGGTAGTGTTTGCCCCTGATCGCGGTGGCGTTCACGTTGCCCGCATCGAACGTGACCTCGCTCCCTGTGGCAACCGCCTCGGACGCAGGCCAGTTGAGCGGATTGCCGAACACGCTCTCTGGATCGACGACCCGGCGCCGAAGGATGCCCCTGCCACGCTGGTAGTAGTAATTGCTGAGCAAGCCGGTTTCGGCGTCGAGGATCAGGCTCGGCGTAGAGGCTGTGACATCGCCGATGTTTGTTTGCTTTCGCGTCCACGTCGCACCGTAGTCAGTCGATACCATCTGGAATTGGGATCGCGTCGAGGACGCGTCCCCCTGTTCTGTCCGCGCGACTGCGAGAATCCTGCCCTTGCCGAGATAGACGGCGGAGGGCTCGGTCGGCCACTGCGGTTTGGTCAGCCCGGATTCGATGGGGATCTGTTTCCAGGTTGCGCCATTGTCGCGGCTGGTCAGCGTACCCCACGCGTTATTCGGGGCATCGTCGTAGCGCCCTGCGAACCACAGGGCCATGAGCCCGACCGTGGGGACCGCGAAGATGTCGGTGACCTGCATGGGGGTCACGGCGAGCTTCGGCGTCGCCATGCGCTCAAACGTCACACCATCCGTGGTGCGGTAGAGGTCGTGGTTCCACTCTTTTCCGATTCGACGCACCCAAAGGAGCATCGCCCCCGTGGCATTCAGCCCCTTCCCGACGGCGACCTCGCCATAGCCCGGCGTGTTGGCGACAACCGTTTCCGCCGTCCACGTTTTTCCGTTGTCCGTGGATGTGCGCGCGTAAACCGCGCGGGCGTCATCACCGATCGAGTGCGCCGAGCCTCGGCTATACACGCAGACCAGCGTCTCGCCGATGGCCTGAATCATCGGCCACGAATTGTAGCCGCTCACGCTCTGCACGACCTGCGGCTTCGCGAGCGCTTCCAAAGGCGTCACCTTGACCATGGCCAGGCCGGTGGGGCTGGTGAACGTATCGGCGGGATCGGCGGGCTCCCGCTGGATACGCACCCACAGGGGAGCGTTCGGCACCACGGGGTAGTAGGACTCCAGGACGATGGTTCGCGTGTGGTACGGTGCGGCGGGAAGTGCTGTTCGCACGGGGGTGCTCAGAACATACCGGGACGTGAAGTCGGCCTTCTCCACCATCTGCGACAGGTGGCACCTGTAGACATCCTCATAGATGGGGCTCGTCGCCGCTTCCGTCGTGGTCACGACGATCTCGACTTTCACGGCGGCGCACCCGCTGGGCAAACCGGCCACGAGTCCGGCGACAGACTGCCCGACCGTGCCACCCGAAAGTGACCACACCGGGATGTGCGTGGAGCCGCTCGACATGAGCACCAGCGAAGGTTGGCCCGTCGCGATCGACAGGTTGTTCGCGCTCAGGCAAATCGGGGACTCCGCCCACTTGCCAGACATTCGCTTTTCAACCCCCGGCACGGTCACCACTGTCTGCGCGGGATGTTTCGCCTGTGTGTCTGACGTGCTCCGGCATCCGTTAACCATCACGATCAGGGCCAGAATTGGGATGAGTGCCTGTCGTTTCATAGCGAGCTGATTTCCTGTCCCCCTGTCTGCCATCAGTTCTTTCGCGTCTTCACGACGTCCCCCTTGACATAGAATCCCATCTGCCCATAGATGTAGGGGATGTAGAAATTCCAAAAGTCGATGTCTACATCCGTCATAATATCCCCGTTACCCTCTTCTAGCGCACGATCCATGGCCTCTTTTAACGTGACGTTGCCTTTGGTCGGTATGACACAGATGATATGGGCGACGTCACGTCCTTCGACACCCTTGACGCGGTTAGCCTTTTCCAGTTCGAAATCGGAAAGACGAAAGACCTTTGTCGAGGCAACGGTGAAATTCCCATGGTGAATCAAACAACCACTAGAGGCCAACAGGCCCATGGACACGCATAGAAAGAGCCATGAAAGAGCAGATTGTTTGTTCATTTCGAGTTCGTCCTTGTCTTTACGACGTTTCCTTTGACTTGCGTCTTCATCTCGCCCACGAGGAACCACCATCCACCGCTATAGACCGAAACGTCGAGCATTAGATCGCCATGGCCCTTTTCGAGGGCGTCATCGACGGCCTCCCCGAGACGAGGGACCCCGAAGGGAATGCAAAAGAAGATAAATCTCGAAGACTCACCAACGGCTTTCGTTTGAGGCAAGGTGTCGAGATCGCATTTATCCAAACAGACGTTGCGCGTCGAGACCGCCGTCATATCTGCGATCCGCGTCATACATCCCGTCCCACCCGATAATAAGCCGGTAACCAGCAGCAGCGGCAAACACCATCTACTCATAACCCCCTCCATTACTTCATTCAACTCAAACTCACATATGAATCTTATCAAAGATTCTTATTTCAAGTCTTAGTGATGGTAATCGATCATATATTCGCTGACAAGCGAAATAGTCGTAGGTGAAAATAGTCGCCTATGGCCAAACTTCCGGCTTGACGATTTTGTGAAAACGGGGCTATAAGCCTGACTTGCTCTGATTACCTACTTTGGGGAGTTTGATTATGATCGATGGGGCAGGTACTCTTTTGTCGAGGGCTCAGGCCCTCTTGGCGATCACCGCGTGGTGCGGCGCGTTTGTCACCGCCGAACCCGCGCCACGTGACCCAAGTCTCGTCGCCCACTGGCGCTTCGACACCGCGACTAACGCACTCCCCGACCTCTC
>CAYMLQ010000238.1:0-9226 GCA_964390795.1 uncultured Lentisphaeraceae bacterium | reverse complement strand
CGCTTCCGCTCCCGCCTGCCTGCCGCTTAACCATCAACTATTTTGAATCCCACCCTTTCTTGATATTTCGGGTGATATTTCGGGTTGACTCTTATCGTGCCCCTCTATATATTAATCAAATTATAGTGTTTCGTTTATGGTGGTCGGGTAGATAGGGCGTCGCGCACGGTGCGCCAAAGGGAAGGATGCAGTCCATGAAACGGCATGGGATGTCGGCAAGTTGTGCGGCGGTTCCTGTCGCCCGGGCTGCGAATGGAAGGGCTCGTTTACGTTATCAGGATGGGGGTGTGGAATGAGAAACGGTTTACGTCTGAAGGCGCTTCTTCTGGGGGGGTGTGCGCGGTGTTTGAAGGCTACGGATACACGGCGCCGCAGGATCAGTGGTTGAAGGAGAACCATCGCAAGTGGTCCGTCACCTCGCCGCTGGATGTGACCATCGAGGAGGATCGGGTCTTTGTCACATCCGGCAACATGGTTCGAGTCTTCACGCTGGACGGCGGATTCGTCTTGGAATTCGGTGCCACGGGTTCAGGCAATGGCCAGTTCTCCGGTCCGACCTGCCTTGATGTGCACGATCACGAGGTCTACGTAGCCGACAGAGGAAACAACCGAGTGCAGGTTCTCTCAACCAACGGAACATACATCACGAAGTGGCCCGTGAGCGGTTCAATCTACGGTATCACGGTCGACAGTCAATACGTCTTCGTAACCTGTGATGGAAGCGACTCGGTTCAGTGTTACACCCGCGACGGCACACTTGTCAGGGAATGGGGCTCTGTCGGCAATCTGCCAGGGCAGTTCAACAACCCACAAGGCATCGCCGTCCACGGGTTATACGTTTTCGTGGCTGACTTGACCAACAAGCGCGTCCAAGTCTTCACACGCGAAGGTCGTTTTGTCAGAAAATGGGATCTAGCCATCCCGGAACTTTGGGGTGGGCCGGGGCATTCCGGCGAGATGTTCCAGGGCCCGTACGGAATCGCTGCCGATGAGGCAGGTGTCTGCGTAAGCTCGGGAGCACGCATCTGGGGGTACGGCTGGTATTCGCGTGTGCAAGTATACAGCAAGGGGGGGGCGCTTCTGTGGGAGGGCGTGACTCAGCACGTGCGTGAACAGCCGTCGGACAGCCCATCTTGGGGAGAGCCTTTCAGTTATCCGCGCGGTCTCGCCTATCGTAGTCCTTTCATCTACGTGGCGGACAACGCGCTGAACTGTGTGACCCGACTTCGCGAGGTCTTCCGCACCCTCGGAACAGCAACGTCGCTCAGCAATGCCATCCCGCGAGGGGAAGTGCTGATGCTCTCGCAGCGAGAGGGTAAGTCAATCCTCGACATCGACTATGTCGTAGCGGATGATCGACCGAACGTCACCGCCTACGCGCTAGCGTTCAAAACGGGCACGCCGGCATTGGACAAGGTCATTCCGATAACCTCCCTCGTCGAGGGCACGGCGGCACATGTCGGTACGAACGTGACCGTGGGCGTGACCAACCGCCTGACCTGGAACGTCAGCGCCGATTGGAACGTCGACTACGGCGATGTGCAGGTGGCGATCTTGGCCAAGGACGAACGCAAACTCCTTGACCTCCATTTTCTCCACATGCCGCCGGTCGGCACGAACACGGCGTTGACGATCAACCAGGTGCCGGTGCTAGAGAATGATTTGCTGAATCTCTGGTTCTGGGTGATCGCGTCGGGTGATAGCCGGATCCGTTTGCAGAGCGGTAACGTGGTTGGCGTCGGCGGCGCCTACGATGGCCTCGCCCTGACCGCTGGCGGGGTCACGACAACGAAAGGCCGCGAGTTCCTGTTCGCCTACGCGGGCGTCCGCGAGGCTACGGCGGCCGAAGTGCAGCGCGCCAAGGAGGGCAGCACGCCGGGAACGGTTATCCAGTGGACGCCTCGGCTCACCCTCCCCGACGGGCGACCTTCGAAAATCAATGCGTTCGGCTTCGACACCGGCTCGACGACGGGGTGGTGGGTTGTGCCGTTGGAGTAAGGTCCGCGTCTTGGGGTCGAGTCATGGCTGGCGAGTCCATCATGCGAGACAGCTCAATACATAGTCGGTCTTGGTCTGGGTGGCGCGGGGGTGTCCTCCTCGCTTGCGTGCTCGCGTTCGCGCCCGCCGCCGCTTTCGCCGTCGACGCTCCGTTCGTGCAGACAAGCGAGCCTTTGGGGCTCGTCGATGCTTCGGCGATGCTGCCTGTCGGACAGCCGGTCACCACCGTGACCGCGCCGTCAGCCTCGTACGGCTACGGCTTTGCGTACTGGACGCTCAACGGGGTCGAGAGGCGCGACGTGCTGGGCCGGGCGGTCAACCCGGTTACGTTCGTCCTGCTTGAGGAGAACACGGCTGTCGCCCACTATCTGCCGCTTGCCGAAGACGCCGACGCCAACGGCGTGCCCGACTGGTGGGAGCGGGAGTTCCACACGCAATTGGTCACGAACGCGACCAGCGACGCGGACAGCGACGGCTTCACGCTGGCCGAGGAGTATCGGCGCGACTACCATCCGAATCTCGCGAACGACATCCGCGACGGCGGCTTCACGGTTGTGTTCAGCCCGGCGTCGCGGATGATCGTGAATACGAACCTCTCGGTCTACACCCGCTGCAGCGATCCGGAGGGGGTGCTGACGACGACCGAGCAGGTGCTGACCAACGGCAACACCGTCAGCGTCGGCAGCGTCTACGGGGCGAGCGGCGGCTACAGCTTCGCATTCTGGACGCTGAACGGCGAGCGGAAGGCTGACGTGAGCGGGCGGGCGCTGGGCGGGTTCGCCTTCACCTTGGCGAGCAACACCACAGTCCAGGCGCGGTACGTTCCGACGGGCCAGGACGGGGACGCCGACGGCCTGCCCGACTGGTACGAATGCAATATTTACGGCCACACCAACTGGATGGCCGTCTCAGACACCGACGGAGATGGGTTCACGCTGGCCGAAGAGTACCGCCGGGACTACCACCCGGCCATCTCCAACGACATCAGCGACGGCGGCTTCACGGTCGTGTTCAGCCCGGCGTCTCGGGTAATTGTGAACACGAACCTCTCGGTCTACACCCGCTGCAGCGACCCGGAGGGTGTGCTGACGACGACCGAGCAGGTGCTGACCAACGGCAACACCGTCAGCGTCGGCAGCGTTTACGGTGCGAACGGGAGCTACACGTTCGCGTTCTGGACGCTGAACGGTGAGCGGCATGCCGACGTGAGCGGGCGGGCGCTGAGCGGGTTCACCTTCACCTTGGCGAGCAACACGACGGCCCAGGCGCGGTACGTTCCGACGGGGCAGGACGGGGACGCCGACGGACTGCCCGACTGGTACGAGTACAACAGCTACGGCGCGACCAACAACGCAGCCCTCTCCGACACGGACGGAGACGGCTTCACACTGGCCGAAGAGTACCGCCGGGACTATCATCCGGCCGTCTCCAATGACATCCGCGACGGCGGATTCACGGTCGTATTCAGCCCGGCGTCGCGGATGCTTGTGAACACGAACCTCTCGCTCTACACCCGCTGCAGCGCCCCGGAGGGTGTGCTGACGACGACCGAGCAGGTGCTGACCAACGGCAACACCGTCAGCGTCGGCGACGCTTACGGGGCGAGTGGCGGCTACAGCTTCGCGTTCTGGACGTTGAACGGGGAACGGCAGGCCGACGTGACCGGTCGGGCGTTGGGAGGATTCTCCTTCACCTTGGCGAGCAATACGACAGCCCAGGCCTACTACATTCCGTCGGGGCAAGACGGAGACGCCGACGGACTGCCCGACTGGTATGAATACAACAACTATGGCCACACCAATTGGACGGCCAGCTCGGACACCGACGGTGACGGGTTCGCGCTCGCCGAGGAGTACCGCCGGGACTACCACCCGGCCGTTTCCAACGACATCCGCGACGGCGGGTTCACGCTGGTGATGAGCCCCGCCGTGATGATCAATCTTCAGCTCTTCCCCCGGATCCCCGTGGTTCTGGTTAACGGGGCGTACGAGCGGTTCTTCACCTTCGACACCGCGACCACCGGCACGTTCCGGGTGTCAGCCAACAGCCACCCCGCGCTCGGCGACTGGGACGGGGACGGGGACTTCGACCTGTTCGTGGGCGGGAGCGGCGGGACGCTGCGCATGTACGAGAACGCAGGCTCGCCGGTGGTGCCCAACCTCGTGGAGCGCACCGCTAACTTTGCGGCGCTGGCTGGTCTGTGGGCCTCTGTCGGTAACGTCGCGCCAGCGCTGGGCGACTGTTCGGGCGACGGGCGGGACGACCTCGCGATCGGCGGCGCCACCGGGACGGTCTGGCTCGCGCGGTCGGGCGGCGCGGGCGGGACGAACGCGTGGGGAGAGGTCGGAGAGCAGAGTGCGGCGATCGGAGTTCCGGTGGCGGGGGCGACGCGGACGGTGCCGGCGTTCGGGGACTTGACTGGCGACGGGCGGGTGGATCTGCTTGTCCTGGCGCAGGACGGGGTGGTCCGGTTCTACGCGAACACCGGGAACCCCGAGCACCCGTACGCCGACACGCCGACGGACGCCGATTTGCTGGGCTTGGCGGCGGTTGATGCCGAGGGGCTGGCTGTGGCCGACATCGATCAGGACGGCGACCTGGACGTGCTGGTCTCGGACACGGTCGGCCGGATCTGGGAGTTCCGGAACAGCGGGGCCGGTGCCTTCGGCCTGACCAGTATGATTTTCGGCGGCACCTTTAACGGGTTCGCGCACCGGCTGACCGTCGCGGCGGCGGACGTCGACGGCGACGGCGACACGGACCTCGTCTGCGGTTACGCGGAGGGCGGGATCGTCTACCTGCGCAACCCGGCGGCAGGGCTCGAGATCCGGCCGCCCGTCGCGACCGTCATGACCGGCGACACGCTGACGCTGAAGGCGTTCAACGCCGCCGGACCGACCGCCTGGAGCCTGCGGCGCAACAACAGCGGCGGCACGATCGTCTCGAACACGGGGGCCTATGTCGCCGGACTGGCCGGCGGCGTCATTGACTGCGTCGAGGGCGTCAGCGGCGGCTTGCGCGGGCGGGCCTACGTGAACGTGATCGGCCCCGCGGATGTCGCCCGGGCCGGCAAGGCGGTCGTGATCTCGGGGCGCCGCTCAGCGGACGATCCGGTCTGGCCGGTTTCGGACTACCTGGCCGACCTCGGGTACAACACCCTGCGCTACCGCGGCTTCTCGAAGGAGAACATTCAATATCTGAGCCCGATTCCCGGCCGCGACAAGGACGGCAACGGACTTCTCGACGACATCGACCTGGCCAGTACATATGCCAACGCCGCGACGACCATCACCAACTGGGCGTGCAACGCGAGCCGGCTCTTCGTGTACTTGGTCGACCACGGCAGCGACGTGGACGGCAACGCCTCCTTCGCGCTCAGTCCCACGGAAGCGCTCCCGGCCCGCAACTTGGACGCGTGGCTCGACGCGCTGCAGGACCGGTATCACATGGAGGTGACGGTGCTCATCGAGTGCTGCTACGCGGGAAGTTTCCTGGACGAGCTGACCTATGACGGAACAGCCAAGCGCGTGGTCATCGCGTCCTGCAGCGACGCCCAGTTGACCTACTTCGCCTCGGGCGGGCTGGTGAGTTTCTCGGACGCCTTCTTCAGCGGTGTGTTGCTGGGTTTGGATGTCTGGCAGGCCTTCGAACTGGCGCGTGAGGCGATGGCGACGTTCCAGAGCGCATGGTTGGACGACAACAATGACGGGGTCTATGACGGTTCCGACGGGCAGGTGGCGTCGGGCATCTGGATCGGATCGAGCTTCCTCGCGGGCAAGGACATTCCGCAGATCGGGCGCGTGCAGAGCAACCAGCTTCTGAACGGGGACACCGTGGCCACGCTTGAGGCGGGCGACGTCGCCAGCCAGTATCCCCTCGCACGCGTCTGGTGCATTATCGTGCCGCCCGGTCATGAGCCGACGCCGGGAAACCCGGTGGCCTCGCTACCGGAGATCGACCTCACCTACGACTCCGCGTACAATTCGTATCGGGGCGACTATGGCGGCTTCGCGCAGGAAGGCACCTACAAAGTCATCTACTACGCCAAGGACATCTGGGGCAGCGTGTCGCTGCCGCGGGAGAGCTGGGTGACGCAGACGGGCTACGACGAGCGGGTGGTCCTGGCAACTGGGGTGTCACGCGGCGAGCCGGCGGGCGGCGAGGTGCGGCACGTGATGGAACTGGCCTACCAGACCCTGCTGGCGCGGCGGATTGGCGAGGCGCATATCCGGGTTCTGAGTCCGGAAGCCGGAATCGACCTGAACAAAGACGGAACGGGCGATGTGGACGGGCCGGCCACGCGCGCGGGCCTGTCGGCGGCGATCACGAACTGGGCGGCTGGTGCGTCCAAGCTCACGGTGTTCCTGGTGGGCAAGAGCCAGGACTGCAATTTCCTGCTCGAGTCTGGCGAGCAGGCGGCTGGCGCGGAGCTTGACCAATGGCTGGACGTCTACCAGGCGAGCAACGGCCAGGCGATCGTCGTCTTGGACTTCAACGGCGCGGGCGGTTATCTGGAGCCGCTGCGAGCGACGGGGCAACAGGATCGGATCATTGTCGCGTCTACCAAGAAGGGGGGCAGCAGCGAGATGTCCAACGGCGGTTTGGTGAGCTTCGCGCAACACTTTTTGAACGGGGTGTTCGATGGCTTCAACGTGTGGACAGCTTTCGTACAGGCACGCGATGCGATCAAGCGCCAGTCCGGCAAGAAGTCGCAGGAGGCGCAGCTCGATGATAACGGTGACGGTGTTTACGGGAAGACGGACGGCAAGGTGGCCGTGACGCGTTACATCGGAACGGCCTTCGCGACGGGCGCCGACGCGCCAGCGGTGGGCCAGATCATGCCGGATGCGGCCGCGGTGGGGACGAACACTCTGACGCTGTGGGCCGCGGAGGTCACGTCCATGGCCGGCATATCGAACGTGTGGTGCCTCATTACGTCGCCGGATTACGACGGCACGGGTGACCTGCCCCAGGTGAACCTCACATGGAACCCCGCCGCTTGGCGCTACGAAGCGGCCTACGACGGTTTTACTCAGCCGGGCACCTACACGCTCACGTTCCAGGCGGCGGATGTCAGGGGGAAGGTCTCGGCGCCTGTGCTGTGCGACGTGCTCACGCCCGACGCCTTCGAGCCGGACGACAGCTCGCCCCAGGCGTCCCTCTACCTCGGCCCGCCCCAGGCGCACAACCTCCATGGCGGCGCTGACGTGGACTGGGTGCGCGTGTACCTGGTGCCGGACTTCGCCTACGACATCGACGCCGTGCAGGTCAGCGCCGGCCTCGACATCGTGATGGATCTTTACCGCGCCCTGCCTGACGGCACGCCAGAACTGATCGAGCGTGTCGACCTGGGCGGTGCCGGCGTCAGCGAGCACACCTTCCTGGACTTCCCCGAGTCCGGCTTCTACTATGTGCGGCTGAGCCGCTTCACGGAGGAAGGTCTGACGGGAGACGGTCTTGGCACCTACACGTTCAGCGTCAGCATACCCTCCGCTGGCACCACCGGCACGCTGATCGTGCTGGGCATCGACGACATCGCGGCCGGAGCGCTGCCGGCCGGCGCCACGGCCACAGTCAGCGGGCAGGGGGCCAAGGCCTTCAACGGCTCCGCCAGCGTGTCTTTCACCGGCCTCACGAACGGCACGTATCTCGTGACCGTACCTGCGCCAGCCAACTTCATTCCGCGTGAGGATCCCGACGCGCCGGGCCAGGTGCAGAGCCTGACCAACGCCTACTACGCCAACCCGCGCCGGGTCACGGTCAGCGGCGGCTGGCAGATGGCCGGCTTCGAGCTGCTGCCGTGCGTGACCGTCGCCGACGGCGTCGTGCGCGACGCCTGGACCCGCGCGTACGTGCCCGGGGCGCAACTGACGTTCACGGCCCGGAGCGGCGCCCTCTCCGGCACCGCTGTTGACGGCGGCGTCATGCTGACGAGCTACCGCAACCCGTGGCTCACGCAGGCCAACGGCGCCTGTCCGACGGGCATGGTGCTGGGCGCATGCGACTGGGATCTCTCCGTGTCCGCCGCCGGGTATGTAGCCTACACGCGCGCCAACGCGATCAGCAACGCGCCGCGCGGCTCCGTATTGAGCCTAGGCACCGCCTACCTGACGCCGGTGGACGCGAACGGCAACGCGGTCGGCGACGCCTGGGAGGCGCGGTACTTCCCCGCCGGGATGTCTGACGGCGACGCCGATGCGGACGGCGACGGGCTGAACAACCGCCAGGAGAGCCTTGTCGGCACCGACCCGACGGACGCGCGGAGCGTGTTGCGGGTGCAGGAGGCCAAATCGGCAGGCGTGTTTACGCTCGCGTGGCCGGCGGCTGAGGGTCGCAGGTATCGGGTTTGCGCCACCAACGTGCTCGCCGCGCCCGAGCCCTGGCCGCCCGTCGCCGGGCCGTGGGAGGCGGCCCCCGGCCAAACCGGCATGCAGTGGACTGACACCGGCGCGGCGGCGGTCACCAATCGCTTCTACCGTGTCCAGCTCCTGCTGCCATAGGCGGGATGTAATCGGTTGGTGGCCGGGGTATCCAGGAACGCGCGTCGCGCTGGGAGCGGGGACGCTCCTGTCCCCGTTTTGAATGGTTGTGCTACACTGAGCCGCAGGATACGACGAGACGACCGCCTGCCGACCGACGCTTGGCCGACGTTTCGGGGACAAGAGTGTCCCCGCTCCCGAGCTTGCGACACAGGTTCGCCAGCAACGCTCACTCCTCGAACACCCCGCCCACCAACTGACTACGGATGCGCGCATTTTTGTTGAAGACAACACCGGGCGGGGTGCGGTAAACTAATCCGCACAAATGACAGATAACAAAGACAAGATCGCGATTCAGTATTTGTTTGAATCCGAACCCGATCACGCATGGACTGCCCCCGACATCAGCCGGACGCTCGGGTTCCGCGGCAAACAGATCAAGAGGCTGCACGAGCTGCTGCAGCAGATGGCGCACGACGGCGAGATCGTCCAGATCCGCAAGGACGGCGCGTACACCCTCGGCAAGCAGGCTGACCTCGTCACCGGCCCTCTGCGCATGGTCCGTAACGGCGCGGGGAACGTCACCGAGCGGGAGACAGGCAAGTTCATCTGGGTGGAGGCCGAAGACCTCGGCACGTCGCTGCCCGGCGACATTGTGACGATCCGCCTCTACCGCAGCGAAGGCGAGTCCAAGGGCAAGGTCATCAAGATCGTCGAGCGCTCGCCGCGGGACATCGTGGGCACGCTCA
>CAYMLQ010000237.1:0-9229 GCA_964390795.1 uncultured Lentisphaeraceae bacterium | reverse complement strand
GGGGCGAGCGGCCTGAAAGGACGGAAACATGCCGATTCGTTTGAGTCGTTTTGAAATGCCCCGGCGCGTGCAGAAGGAAGAGAACACCGCGACCGCCACCTATGCGCGGTTCATCGCGGAGCCGTTTGAGGTGGGATACGCCCGCACCATCGGCAACTCCCTTCGCCGTGTCCTGCTGTCGTCGATCGAAGGTGTCGCGATTACCTCCGTCAAAATCGGTGGAGCCAACCACGAGTTCAGCGCGCTTCCCGGTGTGAGCGAGGACGTCACGGACATCATCCTCAACCTCAAACGCGTGCTCCTCAAGAGCTACAGCCGTAACACCGTCTGGCTCAAACTGAACCGGAAGGGCCCCTGCGTCGTCACCGCCGGCGACTTCGCCGACGAGAACTCGGTCGAGGTGCTCAACCCCACCCAGCATATCGCCACGCTCGACGTGGACGGCGTGCTGGAACTGGAGGCGGAGATTCGCACGGGCCGCGGTTTCTGCGCGGCTGAAGGGAACAAGACGCCTGACCAGGTGATCGGACGCATCCCCGTCGACAGTATCTTTTCGCCGGTTTCGCGCGTGAACTTCCTCGTGGAGAACACCCGCGTCGGCCAGCGGACGGACTACGAGAAACTGATTCTCGACGTCTGGACCGACGGACGCGTCTCGCCGGATGAGGCTCTGAAGACCGCCGCCGCCGTGCTGCGCCACCACCTTGACGTCTTCGTCGACTACAGCGAGGAAGTGCTGGAGTTCGAGGAGGCCGAGAAGAAGGTGGACGAGGAGCGCGACCGTCTGCGCCGCATCCTGAATATGAGCGTCAACGAGATCGAACTGAGCGTCCGCGCCGCCAACTGCCTGAACAACGCCAACATCACGACCGTGGGCGAACTGGCAATGAAGACGGAAGCCGACATGCTGAAGTACCGTAACTTCGGCAAGAAGTCGCTCAACGAGATCAAGGATAAGCTGACCGAGCTGGGTCTCTACTTGGGTTACAAGTTCGACCCCGACCTGCTCGAGGCTACTAAGTAACACAGTTTGAGGGGAAGACATGCGTCATCATAGAATTGTCAAGAAGTTCGGTCGGTCCACGTCGCACCGCAAGGCGCTCATGAGCAGCCTGGTGACGAACCTGATTATCCAGAGCAGCATCACGACCACGCTGCCCAAGGCAAAACAGGCTCGCAAGGACGCCGAAAAGATCGTTACGCTGGCCCGCAAGGGCACGCTGGCCGCACGTCGTCTGGCCGCCTCCCGGCTCCAGAGCCCGGCTGCGGTGCAGGCGCTGTTCGACACCGTCGTTCCGTCGATGGACGGCCGCAAAGGCGGGTACACCCGCATCCTGAAGATCGGCACGCGCCGCGGCGACGCTTCGGAGATGTGCCTGCTGCAGTGGGTGGTGCTGCCGGTTAAGGCAGAAGCCGTGGCCGCACCTGCCGCCCCCGAGGCCGCCGCTGCGAAGAAGGCGTAACGCCTGACGCGCGCGCTGCGTGTATGAGAAGACGGACGCCGCAAGGCGCCCGTCTTTTTTTGTGCCGGCAACGGAGACACCCGATTCTCCTCAGACACCGCCGCCACTCTTGACCGATACATTCCTCTTCTGCAAAAAAGCAAGGATTTCGTAATAGATTTCGCTTGACTTCCAGGTCATCGCCTCTTTATTCTAACAATATGTTTGGACTGTTTATTTGCCAAGCGTAACACGAGCGTGTGTTCCGGCGGTCGGCCTTTTGGCCGAGTTGGTAATCGTCAACGGCAGGAAGAAGGAGCGTCATGAATTACACGACGATCAGACTAAGTAGCGGGCTGCTCTCTGCAGCTGTGGGGTTGGTGATGCTAACCTCTATTGGTGCGTTCGCCCAGAATGATCCGAACGACACGGATTATTGGATGAAGTCCAAGCGCGGCGAGTCCAAGTCACCGTCTCAGACCGCGCTTGCCGCGCCGCTTGCCGCTGCAGCGAGCGCAACCGGAACGGTCGGGATGATCACGATCGAGTGGGCGGAGTGGGGGGGGCGCGACATCGATGTGTGCGGCTACTGGTTGGACCGTCCGGACGTCAAGGTCGGCTGGAGCTGGGGCTCGGGTTCGCTGATTTCCGAATTTCGGTCGTGGTGGTATGGTGATAATACGGGGCCCGGCCCAGAATATATCCAGGTTGAACTTGACCCCATGCTCATTTTGCAGGGTGTTTACACCAAACAGTACCGCGTGCATTGTAACCATTACGGAGCGTCCGGAACTCCGCCTCAGGTCAGGGTGTCGGCTTCATGGCAAGGCAAGACCGTCGTCCGGCAGTTCACACCCTCGACGAGAACGGGAACAAAGGCGAACACCACTGATCCCTTCGTTACGTTTGATTTCACACTTGACGATGTGTCGATCATGCCAGAGATTGAGAATATCACCTATACGGCGCCCCTGATGACGAAGGGGGTAACTGATTTAAAGAATACGTTTTTGGTCGTGTTCAAGGATTATGACAAAGAGCGGTACACGATCAAGTCAGTCAAAGTCGTTCCAGTCAACACACACCTCAGTTTGCCGCCAGCATCGGTTAATCTTGCGGATAGCAAGTTTGACGTGAAGTTCCCAAACGGAGAGCATGGCGAATACACGTTTAACGTCACCTATGAATACGAGGACAAACTTGCCGTCTTGGCTCTGGAAAAAGTCCGCACCGGGCGTTTTACAAAAAGTGACATCAAGGTCTACTTCAACCGCGACGAAAATGATACCCTCGGGGCGACGGCCGCGATCAAAGCGTCGCCAAACTGGTTCAAGTACTGGAGGAGTGGCAAGGACGGCGCCTGCCCGAGTCTTACAGACGAGATTAAATATGATGCGAGTTTTAAGGCAAGTGCCGCCGATGGGTGGCATTTTGGAGAAAATGATGGCATTTCTATACGACTGGGAAAAGCAGTGGTCACCGTACCTTTCGCTCGAACGTATAATTTGGCTAACAGGACAAACAGTGAGGATAAGGTCACGATAGAACGTCCTATTGGCGGAATTTCACTTGTTGAGGAGACGATAAAGCACGAGTTAATGCATGGCGTTTTGCGGACTGAAAATGGTGGATTGTCGCACACTTTTGTGTATGGCACTAACAATCCGGCAGGTGATCGTGACGGTGACGGATTGTTCAATGCTACGTACGAGACCGGCGCCAAAGATGAGGTTGACGGCAAAGGGAATCATTATACCGTGCATTTTAATCCGTCTGATAAAGATACGTACAATCTTGCGAGTAATAGAAATTCGGTCTATGCCTTCTATGGGGATAACGAACTAATCTGCATGATTCGATCAAGCATGTCACTAGGAGAGCCCACCAAAGATTGGGCTCGGGTTCCGGCTCCGGCTGCGCCGGCACCGGCGAAATGGTCGGCAAGCGAAATGACATCGGGCGAGGATTGGTCACACTCCGGGCGTCTGGTCATGGAGGACTATCTTCTCGTGGCGCTGACGAATCTAACGTCCCAGTTGGCGCTGAATATGCCTACCGTCCAATCGCGTGTGGTGACCAACCAGACGAATGCCGCCAAACTCGACGGACTGGGCTTCAGGGTGCGGTTTAACGGCGTGCCGCTCCCGCCGCTTGACGTCAACCTTCTCGGTTACCTGGTCGCAGCAGATGGTGTGCCCTTCGCCTGGGCAACGGCAAGCGCAACAGTCGCCGCCGATGGCAGCGTAGATGCGGAACTGCTTTTCGACGGAAAGTTGATTTACGAAAATCATGTGAACGGTTCCTATCAGTTGCGGTATCTGAATATGAAAATGGTTGAGCATACGGGGCCTCCCTTGTATGCCCAGACGAATCTTTGCACCACGCCGATCGCCTATCAATACTCCGATTTTATCGGAGGCCAGGGGGGTATTCTGAATGGTTTCTCGGACGCCCGGGTTGGGAATCAACTCCAAATCGGAATGGATATCGAGGTCGCCGAGGCGGGTGACTGGGAGTTGGAACTGGCGCTCGGCAGCGAAAGCGACGACGTGTTTGTCGCGTCTGCGGTGGTGACGAACCAGTTGTCAGCCGGCGCGCACCGGGTGGTTGTGCCTGTTAATGGCAACGACATCTTTAAGTCCAAAATCAACGGGCCCTATACGCTCCGGTATGTCTACTTGAAGAAGGGTGGCGTGCTGGTTGACCAGATGCGGGTTGTCTATAAGACCGCGCCCTACGGATATTTGGATTTTGCGCCTGCAGGAACGGCGCTTCTGATTGATGCGGGCTCCTTTCGTTGGGAGCGGCCCCGGTTAGGTGGCTCTGGATACTACACCGGATTAGTGGGATCTTTTAGCGTTAGAAACCAGTCAGCTGCCGGGGATTTTCTAATCTACAGCACCTTGGCGGGCGCGAATAACGCGATTGTCGCATCCGTGCCCCAATACGTGAACCTGCCCGCTGGCGAGAGTTTGGTGAGCGTCCGTTTTGCGGGAAACGTCATCGCGGCCGCAATGGTTGACGGACCCTACCGGCTTTTCCATTCAGCGATCTCGCCGCTGGAGGGTGCGAGCGGGGAAGACAGCTTCACCTGTGGTGTGCTGTCGCCCGCCTATCAGGCCAATGAATTCTCATCCTATGTCGGAGAGCAAGATCGTCCGGCAAACGACAATTTCTACAATGCGACGGTCTTAGACGGCATGTCGGGGAGCCTGCGTGACTCCACTGTGGGGGCAACCCGTGAGAGCGGTGAGCCTAATCACGGGGGGGCAACGGGGGGAGCGTCGATCTGGTGGTCCTGGACGGCGCCGTCGAATGCGGTTGTGGCTTTCGACACAGACGGCAGTTCGTTTGACACGGCCTTAGCCGTTTATCAGGGCAGTTATGTGGGGGGGCTCACCTGCCTTGACAGAAACGACAATGTGGTCGGTGGGCTGCAAAGCTATGTGCAGTTCGAAGCGGTTGAGGGTGAAACCTACTACATTGCGGTGGACAGAGGTGGCGCGGATTCTGGCGATGTTGTTCTCAACTGGGGCTTGGCTAAAGGCGTCAATTTCGCTGTTGCTGACGTGAGGGTCTCCGAGTCAGTCGGCAAGGCATCTGTTCGCGTGATCAACAGCGACACGAACGTGTCTCTGTGTTCGGTTTCGTATTGGATGGTTTGGGGAACCGCGTCTGCGGCCGATGCCGCGATGCCGAAGACGCAGCCGCTCCAGGTTTCCTGGACGAATCAAGCCGGGTCTAAGACCATCCAGGTCCCGATCCTGACGGATAAGGTCGTCGAGGGGGATGAGACGCTCTACGTGTTGCTTGGAAACCCCAAGAATTGTTCGCTAGGCAGGTCGCGGGTCTGCAAGGTGACCATCATGGATGCGAGCAGCGGGGTGACGGTGCCTGGCGCTGTGGGCAAGACGTTGCCTGACGCGCTGGACAATGTGCTGCTCAAATGGACGACTGGCGGCACGCCGGCGTGGGTTCCGCAGAGTGCCGTCACCTACGACGGCGTGGACGCGGCGGCGAGCGGCGCGATGGCGTCGAACAAAGCCTCGTTCGTGCAGACCTCGGTCACGGGCACAGGCACCCTGAGTTTCGCATGGTCGGTTTCCGGCAAAGGCGTCTTGCGGCTGCTGGACGGAGCCAAGCCGCTGGCAGCGGTCACCAATGACACCTGGTGGCAGACGCGCACGATCACGCTGACAAACAACGCCGCGCACGTGCTGAAGTGGGAGTTCACGCAGGGCGGCAGCACCAACGCTCGCGCCTATCTGGACCGGGTGGTGTGGGTTCCCGGCGGCAAGTGGGGCGTGACGGTCTCGGCGGTCGCCAACAACGCTTTGGGCGGCACGGTCTCCGGCACGGGCGTCTATTACGCGGGCGCCAAAGTGCCCCTGAGTGCGGCGCCAAACCCCGGCTGGTATTTCGCCGGTTGGACGCCGACTTACCTCTTCGCCAAGCCGCTCCTCACCGCGCAGACGCTTACGGTGAGCAATAGCTCGCTCTCGGCCGTCGCCAACTTCGCCAAGGTGCCGGTGGTCATAGGGCTGCCGAACCCGCCGGAGGGCGGCACGGTGACGGGCTCTGGCTCCTGCTTGCCCGGCAAGAGCGTGACACTCAAGGCGTCTCCCGCCGCGACCTGGGCCTTTACGAGCTGGTCGGACGGCTCGCAGGCGGCTTCGCGCACGGTGAGCGCGTCGTCGGACGTGACGCTCTACGCGGGGTTCAAGCCGGTTGCGCAAATTGCCGCGCCCGTGATCTCGGTCTCGGGCTCGCCGCAGGCGATGGTCGGGGTGTTCTTCAGCCTGCCGCTGGGCATCCAGTCCGAGAGCCTGCCAACGGTGGCGGTGGCCGGGCTGCCCGCCGGGCTCGCGTACGTGGCGGAGACCAAGACGATCGCGGGCGTGCCGACGGCGGCGGCGTCCAACAAAGTCGTGACCGTGACCGCGAAGAACGTGAACAAGGCGCCTGGCACCAACACGTTCACGATGACGGTCGCGCCGCTCGCGGCGGGGGCGCAGGGGACGTTCACGGGCTTTGCGCTGGAGGACGGGGATGCCGGGGACACGGTGCGGGGGCTTCTGACGGCGACGGTCACACCGCTCGGGGCGGTGAGCGCGAAGGTGTCGGCTCAGGCGGGCGCGGTGAGCTTCACGGGCAAGTCGTGGGACTCGGCGAGCGGCGGGGTGTTCCGCGCGACGCTGCGGACGGCGAAGGGCGAGACGCTGGCTTTGACGCAAGATCCGGCTGTGCCATGGGCCACGGCCGGACTCGGAGGCACGCTGGTGGGCGGTGTGCTCGGCAGCGAGACGCTCCAAATCCAGGGGCAGCGTAACGCGGCCTTCGTCAAGACGGCGGCAGACTACGCTGCGGCGACCAACGCGCTGGTGCGGTACAAGGGCTATTACACCGTGGCGCTGCCTCCGGAGGGCGAACTGGAGTATCCCGGCGCGGCAGGTAACGTGCCGCAGGGCAATGGCTGGCTGGCTCTGACGGTCAAGGACGGCGGGGCGGTGGCGCTTGCGGGTAAATTGGCGGACGGCACGCCGCTGAGCGGCGCGTCGACGCTGCTGCTCCTGAACGCGGGCACGCCAGACGAGGCGGCGTATGTGCCGTTCCTCTTCCCGCTGTACGGCGCGAAGGGCGGGTTCTCCGGCATGTTCGAGATCCTGCCCGGATCGAGCGCCGCTGGCAACGTGGCCGTATGTCCGGAGGAATTCCTGCTGGGTTGGCGGTATCCCGGAAAGACTCCCGCGTCTGTTCCTCCGCAGACGGAGGATCGGTTCGCGTTGGCGCTGGGCGCGTCCGGCGGCTACTACAACACGCTGGCTGACCTGCGGGCACACTATTCGAACGCGTGGTTCGCCGCGCAATGGCCAAACGTGTTCAACACGTATGGCAGCGGCGCGTATACGGTGACGGTGGGCGTGGTCGAGGCCGCGCTGCCCGAGGAGTCGTTGCGGTTCGACGCCAAGACAGGGGCGGTCTCACTGCCTGTCGGCAAGGCGCCGGTCTACAGCGCGGCGGCGTCCAACTACGTCTATGCGGTGACGAATCCTGCTGTTGCGACGCTGACGGTGACGAAGGCGACGGGCCTCTTCGCGGGCAAGTTCAACCTGTATTTCGAGTACCGAGACCAGAAGGGCGCGCTCCAGCTCAAGACTGCGCCGGTGTCGCATGAGGGTGCGCTGACGCCGGTGCGGGCGGAACCTGAGATCATGCCGCCGGGCCTGGGCTTCTACCTCGTGCCCGATACGTGGAAGACGCCTGGCGCCAAGCCCGTGGCCTACCCGCTCAAGCGCTCGTACGGGGTCGAGATCCAGGACGGGGCGGGCGTAGAATAGGGATCGTCACTTCTCGGACCTTACAAAAACGGCCGGGTGGGCGTGTGCGCCTGCCCGGCCTTTCTTTCTGTCCAAGCGGGTGCATAACGGGGCCATAACGGGTGCATAACGGGTGCATAACCGCTTTTCGTATGGCAATCCGGCCGCGCTTGTGGTATTGATATGCGCACCGTCATTAAAGGCGGATCATTTAGGGGGACGGGGATATGGCAGACGTACGGGAGCCCGCTCAGGGGGATGCGGCATTGATTCAAGAGATGTATGGCCTGTGCGGCCGCATGAAGAAACAACTGGCCCAGGTGATCGTCGGTCAGGAAAGCGTTATCGACGAGGTGCTGGTCGCCGTGTTCAGCCGGGGCCACGCGCTGCTGGTCGGCGTGCCGGGCGTCGCCAAGACCCTGCTCATCAGCACGGTCAGCCGCGTGATGGATCTGAGCTTCAAGCGCATCCAGTTCACGCCGGATCTCATGCCCAGCGACATCACCGGCACCGACGTGCTGGAAGAGGATCACACCACGGGCCGCCGCACGTTCCGCTTCGTCAAAGGGCCGGTCTTCGCGAACATGGTGCTGGCTGACGAGATCAACCGCACGCCCCCGAAGACGCAGGCCGCGATGCTCGAGGCCATGCAGGAGCACCGCGTGACCGTCGGCGGCGAGAACTATCGGTTGCCCGAGCCGTTCTTCGTGCTCGCCACCCAGAACCCGATCGAGCAGGAGGGCACGTATCCCTTGCCCGAGGCGCAGCTCGACCGGTTCATCTTCAACATCATCGTGGACTACCCGACCAAGGCGGAGGAGAGCGTGGTGATCCGCCAGGTGACCGGCCCGCAATCCGATACGGTGGAGAAGGTGTTGAACGCCGAGCAGGTGGTCAAGATGCAGGAGCTGGTGCGTCGCGTGCCGGTCGCCGACCATGTGATCGATTTCGCGCGGGATCTGACCCGCGCAACCCGTCCGAACCAACCCGAGGCGCCGGATTTCGTGCGCGAGATGGTGGCCTGGGGCGCGGGTCCCCGCGCGGGTATCAGCCTGATCACCGCGGCCAAGGCGCGTGCGGTGCTCTACGGTCGCTACCACGCCACCACGGCGGACGTGGCGGCTGTGGCCCACCCGGTGCTGCGCCACCGCGTGCTGACCACCTTCAACGCCGAGGCTGCGGGCATCAAGAGCGACAAGATCATCTCCATGCTGCTGGAGCGTCTGCGCCCGTCCGAGAACCTGGACGTGTAACGGAATGGCAGGGAGGGCAGACACGCAGGCCTGCCCCTACGGTACTGACCTCCGACCTCCGACCTCCGACTTCTGACCTCTGACCCCTTCCCATGTCCGCACCCTCATACATGCAGTTTCTGCCGCCGGAGGCGCTCGCCAAGCTCGGGCGCTGCGAGTTTCTCGCGCGCGGGATGATGGAGGGCTTTGTCTCCGGCAAGCACAAGAGCCCCTTCAA
>CAYMLQ010000236.1:0-9236 GCA_964390795.1 uncultured Lentisphaeraceae bacterium | reverse complement strand
CCGGACGCCTGGCTCAAGACTTACAAGGATGCCGACCGCACGCCTTGGCACGATATGGTCACCCACGGCAAGATGGTGCTCTTTGCCGGCGGCCTCGGTCACCGCTATGACGACACCGAAGGTCACGGTTACGGCAGTGACGACTATCTTTCCAACACCGTGCTCGGCGGGCGCGGGCCGATGTGCGACGGGCCCTTCTCGCGGCGCTCGGTGATGACCTACTGGCTGCTGCACGACGTGTGCGACGCGCTCGCCCGCGCCGACATGGAAACGCATGCGTTCGGCGCGACGGTGCGGCAGCAGCACACGACCTTCGGCAAAGGCGGACGGGGCTGGGCTAACCGCGGAACCCGCGCGTGGAACGTAGCGGACGGACGCCTCTTGCCCGAATACGGCTTCTATGTTCAGACACCCAAAGCGGAGGCCGGCGTGCTGCTGCTTAACGGACACCGTGCCGGCTTCGCAAAATCGGAAGGCGCGTTCTTCGCTGATGCGCGGCCGCAACCCGACCCGGAGACCGACTGCCGCGTGGAGACGCGCGTGGTCTCCGCCGAGCGCCTCGGCCCGCGTGCCTACCGCGTGGCAATCGAGTGGAGTGTGCTAGCACCGCTGGCGCCGGGCTACGTGCCGTTCGTTCATATCGGCCGCGCAGCAACCGGCGAGAGCGAGCGCATCGAGGCGCAGGCCGACCTCGCCTTCGAACTCGCGCAGCTCACGCAGGCCGGCACGTTTCGTTCAAGCATGGAGGTGCGGTTGCCGTCCGATTTCGCTCCCGGCGACTACCTCGTACGCTACGGTCTTTTCCACCGCCAGCGCGGCGACCGCGTGCCGCTGCGCGGCGTCGAAGAACAGCGCCGCCGCGTCCGAGCGGGCCTTCTTCGTATCACGGCGTCCGGTGACGAGTACCTGGTTCAAGAGCCCGTCCCTCATGATCCCGACATCAACTTCGTGGGCGCGATGCTCGACTTCGGGCCCGTGGTCACCGACGGCGCTTTCCGCTTGTTGCATGCTGACCGCAAGGCGTGGCAGCTCATCCCGCTACCCGCCAGCCGTCCCTTCCGCGCCGAGATCCGCCTCGCTGCACTCGGCAAAAAGGGCGCAAGGGTTCGATCCGTCGAACGGCTGGAGCCCTTCACCGCCTTTGCAAAAGCACCGGAATGGCGACAAGACGGAGCTGCGTTGCATTTCGCTTGCGACGGTCGCGCCTTCGCCTACCGGATCCTTTTCGAATAGCGGCTTTCCATTCTCACACCTCCGGAGGTGTGAGAATGGGGCGGTCACGCATTCTTGCTCAGAGTGAGAGCCAAAAGGGCACGCATCAGCGGGTCGCGAGCGGGCACCAGGTGCCATTGGTCATCGTCGGCGCAGACGACGCCGCGCGCAGCTAGCTTGGCGAGATGACGGAAAAGGGCAGGAGAACTGATGCGGGTCGCTTGGACGAGATCCTCGTGCGACACCTTACCGACCGACTGCAAGTGGCACAGGATGGTGAGCCGCCGGGGGTGTGTGAACGCCGTGAGCGTTCGGATGACAGCAGACTCAGCGTATTTCTCAGTAAGCAGCGCTTTTCGCAACGCCGACAAGAGCGGCCGCGCACTCGGAACCAACGGATCCGGCACGGGCCTGTACCGCACCCAGCGGCTTTGTCGCCTAGCCTCGATGAGACCGCGTGCTTGCAGAGAGCGCAGGCACTCACCCGCATGATTCGCGGCGATGGCCGCATGCTCGGCGACTTCGCCGACCGTAATGTCCGGCTCCGTCAGCACAGCCTTTAGGCACCGGATGCGCTTGGCGTTGGCCAAAGTACGGCACGTCCGCCATAGCGTCGGATGGTAGCTATTCATTCTCACACCTCCGGAGGTGTGAGAATAATACCACCATGTGCTGAGCCGATCCACCCCAATCGCAAGGCAACCCAATCTCAGATCGAGTTCGCAGATCCACCCCCAATGGCGCGGCATCCCAATCTCACGGCGCAAGTCACGTTTCTCGGGGAAATTATCCACTGCACCTTACTCCCTCGGTTACTCGCGGCGCAGTCGCTCGGTAAATTTGATTCATACGCCGCCTTCTCCGGGTCGGTGCGGGATTCAAGTCTCTGAAACAGGACTGGCCCCATGGCGCTTAGTGATGGCTCTTCGCGAGGGCTCTTCGCGAGTCTGTATTGCTTTGACAATTGTGCGACTTTCCCATTATCTTGTGACACACCGTAGCGGTGTCCAAGAAGCGGTACTCGAGTGACAGAAAAGGAGACGGAGAATGATGCGATTGACCTCTCTCACTGAGCTTTTCAGCGCTCTTTGCTTGCTGTTTGCGGGCTTCGCGCCGGCGCCCGCAGCCGCCGCTGAAACCAACGCCCTGCCCGAGTGGCGCGACATTCCAAGTATCAAGATGCAAGGCGGGCTGAAGGCCTTCTGGAATGTCGGCGGCAAGGACCGCGATCTCAGCGAGAGCTGCGCCATCGAGCGCGGCTTCGAGTCGGTCGCCCTGCTCAACACCTACTCGGACTACCCCGGAAGGCAGAAAGAAAAGATCGTGCCCGACGGCGCAAACCCGTGGAGCAAGCCGCCCTTCTTCGAGCGCATCGTGCGCCGCAATATCGAGGCCACACGCGACCGGGCGATCTTTGTCCATGACATCGAATTCCACTTCGATGACAACCTCGACGCGCTCTGGACGAACGCGGCGCTGCGGACGGCCTCCCGTGCGGCAACTCCGCAAGCGTTCCGCGACGCCTACTACCGCGAATGGGCCTCGTGGTTCGCCCTGCCCTGCCGCTGGGCCAAGGAGAAGTATCCCACGACCCCGGTCGGCATCTATGGCCCGCAGCCCTTCAGGCGCGACTACTGGGGCGTGGCCGGCAAGGACGCGCAACAGATCGACGGCACGCACAGGACCGACGCCGAACTGTGGCAACACATCGCGCCCGCCGTGGACTTCTGCATCGCAAGCGTCTACTGCTTCTACGACAATCCTGGCTCCGTCTATTACATGGGCGCAAACGTGGAGGAGAACGTTCAGCGCATGACGCGGCACGGCAACAAACCGACCTACGCCTACCTCTGGCTCCGCTACCACGACAGCAACGCGAAACTCAAGGGACAGGAGGTCGACGACTACCTCGCGGAGGCGATGGCGGTGCTGCCCTACTTCTGCGGCGCGCGCGGAGTGGCGCTTTGGGGCTGGGAGCCCAAGGGTCAAGGCCCCTACTATCAGACGCTGCCGCTTTTCATGCGCAGCCTCGCCCGCGTCGCCGCACTCTCCGGCAAGATTGCCCGTGCGACGCCCGATAACGACGAGCCCGTCCACACGGCTTGGAAAGCGAAGCGGCCTCTGCTCCGTAAGCTCCGTGTCAGCGACGCCGAGTGGCTGGTTCTCGCGTGCAACCCCTGGCAGCCGGACACCGCCGAAACAAACGTGACCGTGCGCTGCGGTGCTACGGATATCGCGCTCGCGATTCGCGGCCGCCACACCGAAATCTACCGCGTCAGCAACGGTCACGCGGAACCCGTCGAGATGGTGCCGTAATCCGCGTGGGCAAGGATGTGACCAATACCCAACGACAACCCTCTTAGCGCGGCGCGACAGTCTTCACCGTGCGCACCTGTACAGGCCCGAACAGGCCCGACGGAAGCGGTTCATCGTCCTTGTACCAGTGGTGCCACGTCGTGAAGGTGAAGCGCCCCGTCGGGCTAGGCTTGCCGTCCAACACCCACTGAGGCCACGCCTTCAAGTGCTTTCCGTCCCACTCGCGGTCCTCCGGCAACTGCTCGTCGCCGATCAGCCGGTTCGGCCACAGGTTCGTGATCTTCACCCGCAGCGTGTTCTTGCCGGACCTGAGCGCGTCCGTCACGTCCAACCGGTAGGGCGGCTTCCAGAGGAGGCTCTGCTCTTTGCCGTTGAGCGTCACTTCGGCGAAGTTTTTCAGCTCGCCAAGGTCGAGGAGGTACCGCTCATCCTTCTGTTTTTTCGCGTCCCATGCGAACGTCTTCAAATAGGTCGCCGTTCCCGAGAAATACTTCACGCCCGTGTCCGAGTGCTCAGTCCACGAGATGAGCTTGTCGAGCGTGACCTTGGCGGGCGCGCCCCACTTCGGCGGGAAGCTCAGTTCCCAAGAACCAGCGATCTCGGCCGGTTTCGACACGTCCGTGACTGATGCCTTGAGTACCTTGCCCGCAGCCGTCGCGATTTCGAGCGTCAGGGGCTTCCACGCCTGAACCTCGAGCGTGCCGTCCTCATTTACAGCGAGTTCATAGGCCGGAGCGGGCGTCACCTGATCGCCGGTCTCAGGCAGCGTTAGCACCTGATTCTCACCGATGCGAGCCGACTTCTTCTGGCCCTTGTACGCATACTCGACGCGCATCTCTTTCAGGATCATGTTGGCCGGGTCATGCCCGACCAGGGCGTTGCCCGCCACCACGCTCAGCGTGCCCTCCTTGACCATCCCCGCGACCTTGGCCGTGACATCGACCGTCTGATTCACCGGCTCCGGCGCCTCGCTGATCAGTCCGTAGACAGCCTTGACCACCTCTGCGCTTGCCGGCAGTTCGAACGTCTTGTTCTCCTCAATCCGCACGCTCTTCTTCTCGCCGTTCAAGGCGAAATCGAGCTTCATCTCCTTCTCGGTCATCGGCGCCGGATCTCCCGCCAGATCGTTATTTGCCCGGATGCGGCGGTTGCCGCTCGTGACCGACTGCTTCACCAGTGCCGTGACATCGACGCACTCGGGATCGCTGACCTCGCCGAACGCGCCGTATTCGGCCTTCAAAATCGTCAGCTCAGCCGCCTGTGCCTTGACCTCATTCAATGCCGTGCGACGCACGGCCACCGCGTGATCGCCTAATGCCGCCTGCCTGAAGACCACGAACACGGAGCCCGCCGGATCGAAGCGCAGCGGCACCGTCGTGCAACCGTCCTGCTCCGTGTAGACCGGAGCGCGCTCCGTTACGCCGGTATCGGGATGCCAGAATTCCGGCACCTTGCCGCTCACGCGGAACGTGCAGTCCACCGTCTCTCCGACTGTCTTCGCGCTTACGACGAAATAGAGGTCAGCACCACGGGCCGTACGATGAATGTAATTGATCCGCGCCCCGCTGTTGGTGCAGACAAAGTCCGGCTTGACCTTCAGCGCCGCCAGAACCTCCGTCGGCGATTTATCGACGACGCCTTTGGCCCAGAGCGCATCCGCCAACCTCTTCACCTCGGCGTCGCTGGACGGGTATCCCGCCAAGCCGGGCGCTTTCTCGGGTTTTGGCCCAACCACGGTCGCGCCGGCCTCGACCAGCTTTCCGATCGTCTTGAGAACGGCGGGCGACATCGTTTTGTCGCTCGGCAGCACCAGTATGCGATAGCTCATACCCGACGGCAGCACGATGCGGCCGTCCTTCACAGACATCAGGCTCAGCGCTCCCGTGTCGCAACCGTCGTAGTCGTAACCCTGCGGCAGCCCCCCGCCGCGCAAGCTGTTTGGCGCGCCCTCTCCGCAGTAGAAAATGACGTCCGCGACGAACTGCCCTTCCTGCAGGAGATACTGGCAGCGGGCCTGGTACTTCAGCCAGTCTTTGCTCTGCTCCCACCAGGTCACCGTGCGCTCGAAGTGCGTGCCCCACTGGCCCATCGTCATGCCGGGCACGCGCTCCGGGTCGGCCCATGGCTGGTGCGCGTAGCGGTGGTAGATGACGCGGTTGATGCCGCCACAGTAGACCGCGTCGCCCTGCGCCTTAATTGAATACGGATCCTTGAGCCACCTGCCGGCTTCGGGTGACGCGGTGAACGCTTCCGCTCCGACGTATTTCTTGCCGTACACATGCGCGACAGACGCCGGCAGCTTCGCATTGCCGATGCTCACGCTTTCGCCGCTGGCCGGCCAGAACTCACCCATCGGGATGTCACAGAAACTGCCGAACTGCAGGTCGTCGGACGGACAGTTGCCGTAGGGCTCCAGGGAATAGAGCAGACCGGCGCGGTGAGCCATCTCCTTGAACTGGCCCGAGTAGTTCTCCGCAAACAGATCGGCGATCGTGCGCCGCAGATCCCACAGGAAGCGCTCGGTGATCTCCGGGCTGTCCACCACCCTCCCGGTGAAGACCGGCAGGAAGCGCGTGATGTCGTATCCCCGGCGCTGTTGGAACTCCTCTTTGAAGTTCTGCGTCCAGTTCTGCGTGCCGACCTCATAGCTGTCGATCAGCACATTGTTGAGCCCCGCTTTCACGTTGCCCGCCAGCGGCCCCAACTCGGCCAGGATCTTGCCCATGCTGCCGTCCCAGTGCGCCTGCGCGGCCTCCTTGCTGAGCTTGTCGCACTCGAGGCCCGTGCCTTCGGCTGGCGCCGGATGGTTACTGCGGCCGTTGGCCGTGTAACCGATGCGCAGGATCGTCCAGTCGCCCTCCGGCACCTGCCACGCCAGTTGACCGTCCGCGCCCAGCTTGTTAAAAAGATCCACGAGTCCGTCGCCCTGCACCACCTCGTCGGGCTTGACAGCGCCCGCCGTTTCAGCCTTCACATCGGTGCGGTCGAGAAAGACCTTGCCCGCCAGATTTTCGATGCCGATCTTCGCCGACACGTCCACCTCGGCGATCGAAAGCTGCTTCATCTTGTTGCTGGCGCTGGTGAAAAGCACGCGAAAACTCTTGGCCGTGATCGGCGCAAACGCAAGCGTGCGCAGCTCGTTACCGCGCGACATCGAGAAGGTATCCACCGTGCGGAAGGTCTGCCCGTCGTCAGAAGCCTCGATCTTGCCGCCGCACCCCTGCATTCCGGCACCCGGCATGAGCGAAACCATCCGCGCCGTGTAAGGCTGCGCGAACTCGAATTGGATGAACGCGGGCGCTTTCGGTTTTGGCAAGCTCAGCCGGACGGTCGTCCCGTTGTTGCCGTCCATGACTTTGGACGAGTCCTGCTTCGCTTCGCTGCAGGTCACGCGGGGCGCGAGATCACGCATCTTGAGGCGCTCGCCCGTCGGCGTGCGGAACGCCAGCACCGCGATGTCGCGGTAGAAGTTCAGCTTGGTCGGCGGCTGCGCGAGCTTCCCTTCGAACGTCGCGGGGCCTTTCACCTGCGTCTCGCTGGAGACGACCACCTTCATGCCATGCTCGGGCGTGTTCCACGGTCCGCCGCTGCTCGACCAGCCCGCGCAGTTGTGGATACACAGTTCGAGCCCCAGCCGGTGCGCCTCCTTGGCCGAATGCTTCACCAGGCCGATCCACTCAGGGCTGTTGAACTGGATCGGACCGTGCGGAATGTTCTCACCGGCGTTGAAGATCTGCGCGCCGCCGATACCGACACGCGCCATGGCCTCCAGGTCGGCCGTAATGCCCTCCTGGGTGATGTTGCCGTTCATCCAGTGCCACCACGTGTGCGGCCGCGCCGAGTCAGGCGGCTGAGCGAAGCCTTTTTCAAGATCCTCGGCACTCGCTCCTGCGGCGATCCCGGCAAACAAAGCCAGGCTCAGAGTGGCCAAGAAGAAACTCATTCTCATCAAACGCATACGTGTATCCCCTCAATACGTCAGTTTATACACAAAAGGTATATCGAATTCTTGCGCGAACTACCCTGCAAAGCAAGCCTGAAAGCGTGGCACAACAACACATTTTATGAGGAAAGGGAAAAGCTTCCTTTTCGGGAACTGGCCCCCTTCGCATGTTGTCCCGGCTTCAGCCGGCCCAGGTCTATGGCTGCGTTGCCGGCTGAAGCCGGGACAACATACCTTGGCCGAACAGGCCTGCGGCGTCTGTATGTTGTACCGGCCCAGGACTACCGCACGCCTGTTTGCACCGTCACCGGCCCCAGCAGGCCGGACGGCATGAGCGGCGTGCCTGGATTGCTTAGCTTCTTGATGTTCGTGCGCGTCAGCCGCTTTTCGACGGGCAGGTCTTTGTCTCCGGCCACGCGGTTGTACCAGAAGTTCACAACGCGGATCTCCACTTCGTTGGCGCCCGGCTTCACAGCGTCCGTGATGTCCACGCGGAAGGGCGGCGTCCAGACGATGCCGCAGGCCTTGCCGTTCACCCGCACTTCGGCCAGCTCGCGCACCGAACCGAGTTCGAGGAAGAGTGAGGTCGGAGATCGGAGGGCAGAGGTCGGAAAATCGAATGCCTTACGGTAGACCGCCGTTCCCGAATAGTGCTTGATGCCGGGCGCGGAGTGCTGCGTCCAGTCCTGTAGAGTCTCAAACGTGTAGACGCCGACCGCCGACTTCTGACCTCCGACCTCTGATCTCCGATCGCCGGTCTCCGCCCCCAGCCATTTCGGCTCGAACGTCACCTCCCACGGGCCGTTCAACACGCTGGCCTGACTGAGATCCATTGCGTTCTTCCCTGAACTCTGAACCCCGACCCCTGACCCCTTCTCCCGAAACACCACGAATTGTGACCCGCACGGGGCGAAGTCGAGCGGCACCGTGATACGGCCGTCCCGCTCTTCGAAGTCCTTCGCCGGCGCCCGCGTCCCGCTCACCGCATCCCACAGCTCCGGCGCTTTGCCTGCCACGCGAAACGTGCAGCGCGCGGACACCACGTTCGTCGAGCGGTTCGCCACGAAGTAGATCTCTGCCTCGCCGTCGGTGCGGTGGATGAAGTCGAAGGCGGCGACCGCATTCGTCGGCACATCGATCTCGCAGTCCGGCAGCACGCCCTGCGCCAGCAGAACCTCGCGCGCGGTCCTATCGCTGACAACCCCCTTGCGGACGCCTCGGGGAGGCGTCCCTGCCGGCAGCCACAGCGCGGCGGCGAGGCGCCGGACCTCGGCGTCCGCCGCGTCCGCGTTCAGCAGGCCGCTGGCCTGCGCCGGCCTCGGCCCGACCACGGTCGCTCCCGCCGCCACCCACTCGCTCACTTTGCGCAGCACCGGCAGGGAGATCACCTCGCGGTTCGCCAGCGCCAGCGCCCGGTAAGTCACGCCGTCCGGCAGTACGATGCGTCCGTCGCGGATCGTTGCCCGCGTGAGCAAGGCCTCCTCGCTGATGACGTCGTAGTCGTAACCGGGCTGCACTTTGGCCGGGTCGGTGCGCTTGTGCTGCGTGAAGTTCGGCACGCTGTCGCCGTAGTAATAGAGCACATCCGCGAATGGCCGCCCGCGCTGCAACAGCGCCTGGCATCGGTTGATGTAGCCGAAGAACGGTTCGGAGTAGTCCCACCACGTCACGTTGGGGTTGAGGTGCGTGCCCGCGAAGTACTGCTGTCCGGGAATGCCCTGCTCTTTCGGCGAGCAGACGAAGGCGTGCCACACCAGCAGGTTCA
>CAYMLQ010000235.1:0-9239 GCA_964390795.1 uncultured Lentisphaeraceae bacterium | reverse complement strand
GTGACCACACCAGCACACAATCTCAGACCTGAAAATTAAGATGCGTTTGCCCTGGAACCAGCCCAGCCGTCAGGCCGTCAGCCGTAGGTCGGGATCGCAATCCCGACTCCGGGGTGCAAGTCGGGATTACGATCCCGACCTACAGTGTCCGAGGCAGACAGTTGTAACAATCCTGCCGGAGGCGAGTTTTGCGGAAATGTGGATTGACACCTCCCGAAGAAATCCAATATCGACGCGTATGCTTTCCGTTACTGCTCTGGACTGACCAGCATACGTATCCCCAAATCCGTGAAGGTAATCGGACACTCAGCGTTCCGGGACTGCGCCGGGTTGACCAGTGTGACGATACCCAACAGCACGATCACTATCAGTGATCAGGTGTTCCGCGACTGTAGTCAACTTACCCGCGTTATGTTTATGGGTGACCGTGCCCGTTACTCGTTTCCCTCCGATTTGTTTTATGGCTCAGACCTTGTGACGATCTACTATCCGATGAGTGTGGCCGGGTGGACGCCCACGGCGTTCGGACGCCCGACCGTGCTTTGGAATCCGGCCGTGCGGAGCGACTGTGTCATCGGCATGCAGGCGGGGAATTTACCTTCACGTTAAGCGGCAATGCGAATTTGCCCGTGGTCGTGGAAGCGCGTACGAATCTGAGCAGCGGCCAGTGGCAGCCGTTGCTCACGACCACGCTCGACGAGGCTGGCTCGCTTTCGTTTAATGACGCAGCCTCAACGAATCATCCCGCCCGCTTCTATCGCATCAACTGGCCTTGAAGTCGCAGATGCAAGTTGCCGGTAGGCCTCGTAAGCGGTGATGGATGCCGCGTTGGCCAGATTGATGCTGCGCGCGTGCGGCCCCGGCATGGGAATTTTGAAAAGCCGGTCGCTGTAGCGGGCGTAGAAATCATCGGGGAGCCCGTGGCCTTCGTTGCCGAAAACGAGGGTGTCGTCCGGCTGGAAGGCGCAGTCGTAAAGCGAGCGCTCGCCGCGCGTGCTGAGAAAAAAGAGCCGAGGGGGGTGGACGGACGCGATGAACGCCTCCCAGGAGTCGTGGACGGTGAGGCGCAGGTGCTGCCAGTAATCCATGCCCGCGCGGCGGAGATGCTGCTCCGTGAGACGGAAGCCGAGCGGGCGGATCAGGTGCAGCGGGCAGTCGAGTCCGACGCACACGCGCCCGATCGCGCCGGTGTTGTGCGGGATCTCCGGTTTGACAAGCACGATGTGAAGCGGAAGGCCCATACGGGTTACACCTGTTTGAGGTACTCCGCTTCGAGGCTTGCGCCTTGCGAAACGGTGAGCACGCCGCATGTTTGACGCAGCAGGGCGGGCAGCAGCTCCCGGTTGACCGCAGCGGCGGCGGCGCGGCGCGGGTCGTAGCGGCAGGTGAGTTCGCGTCCGTCACCGGAGAGCGCGAGCGTCGCGTCGGGCACGGCGGCGCAGAGCGCGGCGAAGTCGTCCGGCGCGGCGGTGAGCGCGTACACGAGCGTGCAGGCGGTGCCCGTCACCTCTTCGAGCGCGGCCACGCGGAGCGTCCGGCCTTTCTCGATGAACGCGACGCGGTCGCAGACCACTTCGATATCGTGGAGGTTGTGCGAACTGATGACGATCGTCTGACGCCCGCGCCGGCGGCTCAGGAAATCGCGCATGTGCGCGACCTCGCGCGGGTCGAGCCCGCTCAGGGGCTCGTCCAGCAGGACGACCTCGGGATAGCCGATGAAGCACTGCGCGATCATCACCCTTTTGCGCATGCCGTGAGAAAGCGAGCGGATGGGGGCGTTCAGCCGGTCGCCGAGATGAACCTCAGCCAGCATCGCTGCGGCCGACTGGCTGGCTTCCTGGCGCGTCAGCCCCTGCAAAAGCCCGTAATGGGTGAGCAGTTCTTGCGGACGGCCCTCGAGGGGCAGGTCGGAGTCCTGCGGCAGGATGGCGATGCGGCCGCGGTGCAGGGCGGCGTCAAAAGGGCCGCTGCCGAGCAGGTTGACCGACCCGGACGTGAGGTGGAGAAAACCGGCTACGGACATCATCCACGTGGTTTTGCCGGCGCCGTTGGGGCCGATGAGCCCGAGCAGCGAGAAGCGCGGCACGGCGAGCGTGAGCCCGTCCAGCGCGCGCCGCGCGCCGTAGCACTTGACCAGGTCTCGGGTGTCGATGGCATTGCCCATGTCAGACGTCCCTCTTGCGGAAGATCGCGTAGCCGGTCAGCAGGTAGCAGAACCCGAGCGTGAGGAGGTAGGCGGAGCCGGTCACCAGCGGGGCCAGGCTGCTGCGCCACAGGTACATTTTATGTTCCTCTGGAACCAGCACGGCGAGGTACGGCACGTAGGCGTGCCAGCCGGTGTCGCCGCTGAAGAAACGGATCAGAACCGTGATGAGGAAACAGACGGCAATGGCGAAGATGCCCATGACCGTGGCCTTGCTGGCCGATTTGGTCAGGTGCGAGAGTCCCATGGCCAGTCCCAGGTAGGGGATGGAGAAAACCCACGCACGAACCGACCACTGTACCATGTTGAGGAAGAGGTCCGGCGTTCCCGAGCCTGCCAGCCGGAACTTGGCCACCGCATACGCACCGATCCCGCTCAAGACGAGCGCGAAGCCGATCATCAGCGCCTGGCCGACGAATTTGCCCAGCGACCAGGTCGCACGCGACGTTCGGAAGATGACGTAGCGGACGGCGCCGGAGCCGAGATCCTCCGCGATGCGGCTGCCGGCTACCAGTACCACGAGCAGCGGCGTGTAGAAGAAGGCGAACCAGGCGTAGATCAGTTCGACGGGGTGCTTGCCGGTGATGTCCTGCAAGACCGCGTCATTACTGGCCATGGCCTTCATCAGCTCCTGGAATTTATCGGATTTCCAGAGCGCGGTTGAGACCACGCCGGCATGGTCGGACTCGGGCAACTTCAAAAGCGAAACGAGGTTGGTCTCCAGCTTGTGCAGCAGGTTGATCGACCAATACATGTTGCAGACAGCCGCGGTCATGTAGAGCAGGAGCACGACCAGCGCGCGTCGGCTGCGCAGGGCGTCGAACCATTCGTAACAGGCGACGCGCCACATCTGCCGCAGTCCGTTCATCGGCGGAACCTCATCATCGGACGGCGCTCGGGAGGCAGCTTTTCAAGTTGGTCTTGCACGGCGATCAGCGGCTCGGCCACGGCGGGATCGATGAAATCCGTGAGTTCGATCTGTGCGGCCTCGCCACGCTGCGCTTCCGGCACGAAGGCGCTCAAATTGTCATAGGTCTGAACGAGCGAGGCGGTCATCTCGCTGAAGGCGCGCACGCCGGTTTCGGGCGTGAGCGTCTCGCCCGCCGCGAGACCGTCTGCGAAGCGCTGTATCGCGCCGTACAGATTGTCGTTCATCGTGTTGATGGCGTCGTCGAACAGAGCGGTCTCTTCGGGGGAGAGCTTGAGCCGGTCGAGCCATTGGGCGCGTGCGACCTCCACGCGCGTCTTCCACAGCTCCTTGGCCTCGTCGATGCGGGCGCGCATATCCTCAGGCTTGAGCGGCTCTTCGGTTTGCGGGTTTTGCGCGGGCGGCACCTCGGCTGCCGTTGTTACGGACGGTGCAGCGGTTACGGCGGTCGGCGTGGCGTTTGTTGAAGGGATCCGCACGCGCGTGACCGCGGCAGCTTTGGCTGCAGCCTTGGAGGTAGGGTTCTTGGCGCGCTCGGGGATCTTGACAAAACTCGCAAAGGAGTCCATGCGCAGATCCTTGTTGCGGTCCGCAAGCTTGGCGGCTAGGTCGGCGGCCTCCTTTTTGGCGGCGCGCAACTCCTCTTTGGGTGCCCAGCCGCCGATGACCAGCCCGAGCAAGAGGATAAAAGGGATAAGCAGTGCAAACTTCATGCTGTCACTATACACGAGTTGCGGAAGGCGCGTTACAAAAAATGTGTGGAGATTTCCGGTTCATCCTGAAGCTGGGAATTGATATACTGGGTGCAAATGAATGCTGGGGAGAACACAGTGAGGGGCGTCAAGCTGTCGGTCGTCATACCGGTTTACAAGGAGCATACCCGACTGGTAGAATCGCTTCAGAAAGTGACGGCGTTTATCGCGAGCACGCCGGATCTGGCTGCGGAGGCGATTTTTGTCGATGACGGTTCCGCCGATAACACGGCAGAGATCATCCGCGAACACCTGGCCAAGCGGAGTGATTTGCCGATGCGCCTCGTGAGCTACAAGGTCAACCGCGGCAAAGGCTACGCGGTCAAGGCGGGCGTGCTGGAGGCGGGCGGCGATCTGATCCTGATGTCCGACGCGGATCTTTCGACCCCGCTGGGCGACTGGCTCAAGCTGAAGAAGGCGCTGGACGAGGGAGCGGATATCGCGTGCGGCTCGCGTGCGGTTCGCGGCGCGCACATCGGCAAGCCGCCGCCCTTTCACCGCCGGGTGCTGAGCCGTATTTTCAATCTGCTGGTGCGGGCGGCGGGCGTGCACGGCATCCGCGACACGCAGTGCGGGTTCAAGCTGTTCCGCGCGGAGGCGGCCAAGAAGATTTTCGAACTGCTGCAGACCGACCGGTTCGCCTTCGACGTGGAGGTGATCTCGCTCGCCCGCGATATGCTCTATCAGGTGGCGGAGGTTCCGGTGAACTGGAACTACAGCGACCATTCGACGGTCAGGCTCTTTTCCAGCGGATTCCGGATGATGTGGGACGTGTTCCTGTTGGCCTTTCGGCGAACGTTTTTCGGGAAACGGCGACTGGGGGATAATAACAAGGGGAAAGCGACATGAAGCGATGGGTATGGCTGGGGGTGTTGGCGTGTCACGGTGCGATGGCGGCGGGTTTGGTCGAAACGGAGAAGACCTTGCCGCTCGTTCAGGACGTCGATGTCGTGGTGGTGGGCGGTTCGTCGGGTGCGGTCGCTGCCGCGTGCAAGGCCGCCGAAGCTGGCGCCAAGGTGTTTCTGGTCGCACCCCGTCCCTACCTAGGCGAGGACATGGCTGGCAAGCTGCGCTTGCATCTGGATACCGATGAGGACACGCGCTGCGACCTGCAGAAGCGGATGTTCTCGGTTGTCGATGAGCGGCCGGCCTCCCTGCCGTTCACCTATTCGGCGGACAAGTCGGCCGATAAGAAGCACGCGGATCGTGACAACGCGATGCTGACCGATGGCAAATGGCAGGACGCGACCAGCGAAAGCGTGCAGTACAACGGGGACGTCGAGTACACACTGGATTTGGGGACTGCTACCGACGTCAGCCAGATCGTCGTGAGCGTGTTCCACCGGGACGGCAAGGACGGATTCATCACCGGCGAACTAGCGGTGCAGGGCAGCGCGGACAAGGAGGAGTGGAAGGCGTTTGGCGCGACGCGCGAGCGCGTGATGGGCGAGAGCCACGAGTGCGCGAAGCTGTCGGTGCCGGTTGTGGCCAAGGTGCGCTATTTGCGGCTGACAGCGAAGAAGGCCGAGGGGGTGGAGCGGCAGCTTCTGGCCGAAGTCTACGTCTATCCGGCGAACGTGAAGGCCGTCGCAAAGGCGTCAGGGCAGACGACGCCGCTCAGGGTGAAGAAGACGTTGGACGAGGCCCTGCTGAACGCCAAGATTCCGTTCCTGACAGGTGCGCTCGCCACCGAGGCGCTGGTCGATGCGTCCGGGGCGGTCTCCGGTGTGGTGATCGCCAACCGCAGCGGACGGCAGGCCATCAAGGCCAAGGTGGTGATCGATGCGACCGAGCGCGGCCTGCTGGCGCGCGAGGCGGGCGCCGAGGCCACGCCGTTCCCGGCCGGAACCTACACGTTCAAGCGCGTGGTGGTCGCGGGCGAGGCGCCGCACGCGGAGGGTGTGCGGGTCAAGGAGCTGTTCGGCCTGCACAACGCCCGCGTCACGGGCATCAAGCCTCCCAAGGGCATGCCGGAGATGATTCCTGGGCGCATGTATGTTTGCGAGATCGATCTGCCGATGAAGGACGGTTCGATGCGCTCGTTCGCCGAGGCGGAGCAGAAGGCTCGCGACCTGACTTTTGTGCCGACGCAGTTGGAATCGGCGGATACGCTCTCGCTGGTGCCGCCGGACCGCCTCCTCGCGAAGGCTTCCTCGCAGGCGCCGTGGCAGGGCGTGGACGCGTTGGACGTGAAAGCCCTGCAGCCCGCGGGAACCGAGTATCTGTTCGTGCTGAGCGCGATGGCGGACGTGTCGCGGCAGGCGGCTGAACAGCTCTTGAAGCCGGGTAACTTAATGGGGGTGGGCGAGCGGGTCGGCGCGGCGGCGGCGGCGCTCGCCGCGGCGCGTCCGGCGGTGACGGAAGTCCGCGTGCGCGGCAACCTGCAGGCCCCGCGTGCGGGCGTGGCCGTGGGCGAGCACGCGCTGGGTTTGCCGGGCTATCTCTCCAACACTTCGGGCACGGTGCGCGCGGAGGCCCGCGAGCTGCCGGTGCTGGCCGAGTGCGACGTGGTGGTGGCGGGCGCGGGCACGGGCGGCGGGCCGGCCGGCATCGCCGCCGCGCGCCAGGGAGCCAAGACCATCGTCTGCGAATACATCTGCCAGATGGGCGGCGTGCAGACCGACGGGCTGATCGGACTCTACTATTGGGGCAACCGTGTCGGCTTCACCAGCGAGATCGACGCCGGTGTCAAGGCGACCGGCCCGGTGTTCTCGCAGTGCAAATCCGAGTGGTACCGCAAAATGAACCGCCAGTCCGGAGCTGAGATCTGGTACGGCACGATGGTCAACGGCGTGATCGTCGAGAACAACCGCATCACGGGCGTGGTCGTGCTTACGCCGTACGGCGAGCGCGGGGTGATCCGCTGCAAGACGGCGATCGACGCGACCGGCAACGCCGAGCTGGCGGCGCTGGCGGGCGAAGAGACGGAATTCATCACCTCGGCGGAGGTGGCCTTACAGGGCGTGGGGCAGACGCCTCGCACCTTGGGCGCGAGCTACACCAACACCGATTTCGGTTTTCTTGACGACACCGATGCGGCGGATCTCTGCTTCTTCGCCCTGCGCTCGCGCTTCAGCATGCGCGACAGCATCTGGGATCAGGCGCAGGTGATCAACAGCCGCGAGCGCCGCCGTCTGATCGGCGCGTTCTACGTGACGCCGCTGGACGTGGTGAACGAGCGCACCTACGCGGACGTGGTGGTGCAGCCCTTCAGCAATTTCGACTCGCACGGGCACACGGTACACGAGCAGTTCTTCATCGAGGATCCCGGCCATAAAGGCATGAAGGTGAACCTGCCTTATCGCTGCATGCTGCCCAAGCGGCTCGATGGGCTGCTGCTGGTCGGGCTGGGCATCAGCGCCCACCGCGACGCCATGCCGATCCTGCGCATGCAGCCCGACGTGCAGAATCAGGGCTATGCGGCGGGCGTGGCTTCGGCCATGGCGGTCAAGGCGGGTGTGGCGGTGCGGCATGTGGACATGCCCGCGCTGCAGCGCCATCTGATCGACATGAAGATCCTGCCGGAAGAGGTTCTCACCATGAAGGACTCCTTCCCTCTAACGGATAAGAAAATCGCGGAGGCGGTCGCGACGCTGACGAACAACTACGAAGGTCTCGGGGTCGTGCTGACCGACTACGGTCGCAGCGTCTCGCTTCTCAAAGCCGCGCTCGGTAAGTCGGAGGTGCCGGAAAACCGGTTCAACTACGCCCACGTCCTGGGCATGATGGGGCACGCGGATGGCGAAGATCTGCTGATTGAGAAGGTCAAGGGCATGGCGTGGGATAAGGGCTGGAATTTCCGCGGCATGGGGCAGTTCAACCGCAGCGTCAGCTGGGTGGACAGCTACATCATCGCGCTGGGGCGCGCCAAGTCGAAGAAGGCGCTGCCGGTGTTGCTGGACAAGGCGAGCGCGCTGACGGTCACGAACGAGTTCTCACACTTCCGGGCCGTGGCGATGGCGCTCGAGTCGATCGGCGACCGGTCGGCCGCGCCGGTGCTGGGCGCGCTGATTGCAAAGGAGGGCGTCAGCGGCTATGCGATCGTGATGCAGCCGAACCTGCCGGTAATCCTCAACTACTCGAATGAAGAGGGCAATAAGGAGCGCACGGCCACGCTGCGCGAACTGGCCGTGGCGCGCGCGCTGTACCGACTGGGCGACTTTGAAGGGCGCGGCGAAAAGGCTCTGCGGGCCTATGCAAACGATCCCCGCGGCGCCTACGCCAAACACGCCCGGCTCGTCCTCGACGGCAAGTGAGGGTCGCCGTCTCTTGGGTAATCGGTTGGTGACAGAGGGTACGGCAGGTGGACGCGAGGGGAAGCGGAAAGCGAAGGCTTCGGCTGCATCGGAGAGTCAGCACAGCGTGTTTTTCGGACCGGTACAGGCTGGATTTACTGGCAGACTAGCCTGGGCGGCTCACCGGGACGGCTCGCCCTACCCGCTACGCACCGAAAACGCGTCCTGTCCGAAGGAGGTAGGGCGAGGCGTCCCCGCCGAGCCGTCTTCAGCGTGCCCGCTTCCGGTTGAACTCCGTGTGGCGGGGAGGCGCCCGCTTCCGCCTCATTCGCACTGAACTGCCACACCCCTGCCACCAACCGATTACCCCGCGTCTCAACTGTCCGCCCGTCCCGTATCCCGCCGTTACCCGAAACCGCAGAGAGCGCGAACGGTGTGTGAGAGCGCCATTCGGGACAGGTCTTAAGAGCCCCTTACTGTCCCGCATCTTCAAACGGATTGACAATCCGCACGCCGGTTTTGGCGAAGTCACGGGTGTTGCGTGTCGCGACCGTTAGCCCATGCGCGAGCGCCGTTGCCGCGATCATGCTGTCTTTGACGGGCATGGTTTGTCCCGAGGCCCGCAGATCGGCCAGAAGCCTCGCCCACCGCAAACCGGTGGCGGCGTCCCAGGAAAGACAGGCGAGGCGACTGATCCCGCCCTGGAACCACTTCTCCAGACGATCCCGCCGGCGGCCGGACGGAAGCAGTAGAATGCCGAAGTGAAGTTCGCCCAATACGATCGGATCGACGTATAGTTCGTGTTCGTGCTTGCGCAGCCAGTCGAGCACAAGCAAGTCGGGGGACGGCTTCGTGGCCTCGCTCAACACGTTGGCGTCTACAAGATACCGCATAGCGTGTCCGTACCTTCTGATTCCACGGGAACAAAGAAGCCCTTCTCGGGACATGAGACCAGCCAATCGACCAGACCCTCGTTTAAACGTTTGGAGCGACGCACGAGCCGATACTCGCCGCAGTCAATCCGCTCAATCTCGAACTCTTGTCCGGCAAAGAGGTGATCCCGAGAACGGATTTCGGCCGGCAGGACAATTTGCCCGCGACTGGAAAGGGTCGTGTTCATG
>CAYMLQ010000234.1:0-9289 GCA_964390795.1 uncultured Lentisphaeraceae bacterium | reverse complement strand
GCGGCTGGGAGAAACTCGACCCCGGCTACAAGGACAAGCTTGTCGCGTGGCTTCGAGAGAAGCTGGCCGCGAGGCAGTGAACGCAAGGTTAATCCGCCCCCGATCTGCGTGCGGCACAAGCCCTCCGAGGGATTAAGGCATGAAACGGCTTCATCTCCAGGTGTTCGGTCGGGTGCAGGGTGTGGGCTACCGCTTCAACTGCTACCGCCAGGCATGTTCGCTGGGTTTGAACGGCTGGGTGCGCAATCTTCCGGACGACAGCGTCGAGATCGTGGCGGAAGGCCCCTCCGCCGCGCTGGAAGCCTTCAGCGCCTGGTGCCGCAAAGGCCCGACCTTTGCCGATGTCGAACACGTCACCGAGACGCCCGAACCCGCAAGTGGAGAATTCACGGCTTTCGAAATCAAAGACAAGTACGACTGACCATGCCGATTGAAGAGAAAGGACAGAGCGTTCGCGTTAATTTTGGCAATATTCTGCCATTGCAGACCACCAACACGGGCGCTTGCCCCCCGAGATGGAAAATCGTTTTCCCCACCATGATTACTTAAAATGGGATATGGTTACTTGATGGTTACTAAAATTCGGTTTTATTGAGGGTATTTGTGTGCTAACGCAGGAAATGGCCCAAGCGTATATTTAGGCCATAAAATGAAAAAAGGCCAATAAAACCGAGGTTTTAAAGGCCTTTAAGATGGTGGCGGGTGAGGGTCACGATCCCCCGACCTGCGGATTATGATTCCGACGCTCTACCAACTGAGCTAACCCGCCGCTTCAAAAAAGATGCGTTACTTTACAAAATACCGTCGGCAGTGTCAACGGCAACCGGAAACTATTTTGCGTGCGGCGCCCTACTCCACACATCAATCGAAAATCCTTTTCCGCGGATCGATGAAACACCAGCTCACAGCTCCCATCAGGAACAGGCCGCCCATCACATAGAGCGGGATGTTCCAGTCGCCGTATTGCCTCAGCAGCCATGTCACCAGCAAGGGGCTGATCACGGAACTGATCGCACCCGAGGTGTTCATCGCCGCGCTGACCACGCCGGCATGGTTGCCGCCGATGTCAAGGCAGGTGCTCCACGCTGAGCCCAGCACGAACATGCTAGCCGCCACCGCCAGCGCGATCAGCGTGGCCACCAGCATCGGCTGATGCGCGATGCCCGCGAGAATCATCGCGCAGCCCGCCAGCGTGTAGGCGACCGCGCCGACGGCGCAGCGCCCTACGCGCAGCCCGAACCGCCGGGTCACCACGTCGGTCGTCACTCCGCCAAAAAGATCGCCTACCACACTCAGAATCAGCGGTAGCCCGGCAAAGAGACCCAGTTGGATCGTCTCGAAATGGTGCTTCTCCTTCAGGAAGGTCGGCAGCCACGTGATACAGAAATAGAACGCGAAACTGTTCGGAAAGTACATCAGGCACAGCGGCAGCGTGTTGCAGTGGCCGAACAGCCGCTTCCAGTAGGCCCAGCCCTCGTGATGGCCGCTGTCGGGCGCGCGCCCGCTGACGATCAGGCTCAATTCGGCCGCGTTGACCTCCCGGTGCTCGCTCGGGTCGTTGCGGAACCAGCGGTACCACGCCGCTGCCCAAACGAAACCAGTAAGGCCGAACATAAGGAAAATCATGCGCCACTGGAAATGCAGCGACTGCGTCAGCCAGACGACCAGCAACGGCGTAAGCCCGCCCGCCAAGTGCGCCCCGCTGAAGAATATGCCCTGTATCGTGCCGCGCTCCGCTTTCGGTATCCAGCGGGAAAAGGTTCGCGCCACCGAAGGCCACGCGCCCGCCTCGCCAATGCCGAACAGGAAGCGCGTGACCAGCATCGAGGTGAAGCTGAACGCGGCGGCGGTCGCCATGGTGAAGGCAGACCACCACACCACAATCCGCGTCATCACGTGGCGCGTTCCGCGGCGATCGGCCCACCACGCCGTCGGGATCTCGAACCCGGCGTACGCCAGGGCAAACGCGCTGTAGATCCAGCTCATCTGCTCTTTGCTCAGTTGCAGGTCGCGCATGATGTTGGGCGCCAACGTGGCGATGCAGGCGCGGTCGAGATACGTGACCATCGCGAGCAACACGGCCATCGACACCACCTTGTAACGCACACGCGTGGCGCGGCCACTTGAAACTGTCAGGTCTGAATGTGCTGTCATGCCTTTGATTATGATATACCTATTTTATGCCGTCAACGGCAATTGTTGCATGATTGACAGTCATATGGCGTAGTTGATATATTAACAAAAAGGACGATCATATGGCCAATTACTCTTCCAATAAAGCGCCCAGTTCAACCGAGGCTGAGAACACGCTCTCGCGCCGGGTTTACGGGGTCTTGCGCGATGACATTCTGGCCGGACGGCTGAAGCCGGGCGAGCGACTGGTACGAAAGGCGCTGGCCGGACGGCTCGGCGTCAGCACGATCCCGGTGATCGAGGCGCTCTACATGCTGGAGATCGACGGGTATGTCGAAAACCGCCCGCTGTGCGGCTGCCGCGTGCGCACGATGACCCTCGAGGAGATCGATGACGACCTGATGCTGCGCGAGGCACTGGAGTGTCAGGCGGCCCGCCTGTGCGCGGAGAAGGCCACGACGGAAAGCATCGACCGTCTGATGAAGCGCGCGGCCCAGGTCGACCGTTTCATCCGCGCCGACACGCCGGATCCGTCGCTGGGCAACCAGGTACATTTCGAGTTTCACTTGGAGCTGGGCAAACTGAGCGGCCACGCGATCTTCTCCGACCTGCTCAAGCGGGTCTGGTTCCAGCGTTACATGAGCCTCAACAGCCTCAAGGCGATCCGCTTTCTTCCCATCCCCGACGGCTGGCACCAGATTCTGGTACGAAGGATTGCGAAAGGCGATCCTGACGATGCGGAGCGCGCTATGCGCGAACACGTCCGCTACGGCCGCAAGGACGACCGCGACGCGCTGGAGGTCTATCTCAAGGAGGCGCACTGAGCCATGCGGACAAAGGCGGGCGGCGGCATTATCTGTCAGAGCACGCCACTTCCACACTTCATGAAGTGTGGAAGTGGCGTCCTTCACATTGAATCCCGATGCGGGTTCGCACGTACGGACCGAGGCCGGCTAAAGCCGGTACAACGTACGGACCGGAGCACGACAGGCCTCACTGCCATGCTTCTGCGGAGGCGTCGCTGGGCATGCGCCAGTCGCCGCGCGGCGAGAGGTTGATCGAGCCGACTTTGGGCCCGTCCGGCATGCACGAGCGCTTGAACTGCTGGGCGAAGAAGCGCTTGAAGAACAGGCCGAGCCAGCGGTCGATCTCGGCCGCGCTGTAGCTGTTCTTGAAAGCGACGCCCGCAAGAAAACGGATCTTTTCGACCGGCGCGCCGCAGCGCACAAAGTGGTACAGGAAGAAGTCGTGCAATTCGTACGGCCCGATCACATCTTCCGTCTTCTGAGAAATCTTCCCATCCGCGTCAGGCGGCAGCAGTTCGGGTGAGACCGGTGTCGCAAGGATATCGGTCAGCGCCGCCGCCGTCATCATATTCGCCCGGTGGTCGGCCACCCAGCGCACAAGATAGCGCACCAGGGTTTTGGGCACGCCGCTGTTGACGCTGTACATACTCATGTGGTCGCCGTTGTACGTACACCAGCCGAGCGCCAACTCGGAGAGGTCGCCCGTGCCGATGACGATCGCACCGAGCATGTTCGCCCGATTCATCAGGATTTGCGTGCGCTCGCGGGCCTGCGTGTTCTCATAAGCGACATCATGCGCCACGCCGGAGTGGCCGATGTCCGAAAGGTGCTGCGTACAGGCGGCGGTGATGTCGATGCGCTCCAGAGGCACGCCCAGCCCCTCGCACAGGCGCAGGGTATTGGCGAGCGTGCGCCCGCTCGTGCCAAAGCCAGGCAAGGTGATGGCATGGATGCCCGAGCGTTCGAAGCCCACGCGCTCAAAGGCTTCGCAGATGACCAGCAGCGCCAAGGCCGAATCGAGCCCGCCGGAAAGCCCGACGACCACATGACGGCAGTTCATGTGCAGCAGCCGCGTGGCGAGCCCGGTGCTCTGAATCGCGAAAATCTCCTCGCAGCGCCGGTTGCGCGAGGTCTCGTCTGAAGGCACAAACGGGCGCTGCTCGATGTTACGCATCAGGCCGCTGCTGACCGTCTCCTCATCCGCGGCGTCATACACCACCTTGCGGATCGGGTCGGCTTGCGAGGCGCACAGGCTGTAGGACTTGTTCTGGCGCCGCTCGAACGTGAGAAACGCCAGATCGACATCGGCCATCACCAGGTTGGGCTCGCGCTCAAACCGGTGGTTTTCGGCCAGCATGCGTCCGTTCTCGGCGATCATCGCATGTCCGCCGAAAACCAGATCCGTACTGGACTCGCCAGGGCCCGCTCCGGCATACACATAGGCGGACAGGCAGCGCGCCGACTGCTGCAGCACCAGGTCGCGGCGGTACTCGTGCTTGCCCACCAGTTCGTTGCTGGCCGAGAGGTTGCAGAGCACCCTGGCGCCGTTGAGCGCCTGCCGCGTACAGGGTGGAACCGGGCTCCAGAGATCTTCGCAAATTTCGATGCCGACCGAACAGGCGGCGGCACCGAGCGATTGAAAAATCAGATCCGTGCCAAAGGGCACCTCTTCGCCACAGACGTGGATGGTCTTCGCCTGCGTGGAGGCGGCTGAAGAGAACCAGCGCTGCTCATAAAACTCGCGCGTGTTGGGCAGGTGGGTTTTGGGGACGACCCCGAGGATATTGCCCTGGCGGCACGCCACCGCGCAATTGAAAAGCATTCCGTCCAGCCGCACCGGCATTCCCAGAATAAACAGCGTGTCTAACTGCCAGATTTTCTTCAAAAAAGCCGAGAGCCCTTTTTCCGCCGCGTCCAACAGCGCCTGCTGGAAAAAGAGGTCGCCGCACGTATAGCCGGTGACGCACAATTCGGGAAAGACAAGAACGTCCACGCCGGCCTCGGCCGCCTTTTTGGCGAGGATCGTGAGCGAGGTGATGTTGGCGGCCACCGCGCCCGGACGCACGAGGGGAACCGCCGCACCTACCCTACAATAGCCAAACGCCTTGTGCATGCCAGTTCCCTTGCTATTAAAAGCCTTACGGCGTCACCGCAAACAGATCCTCCGGAGAACCCGGACCTGTCCGCAGTCACGCCGTAAGGGCGTTCTTCACCTACCGGATGAAGAGCATCTCCTGATAGGTCGGCAGCGGCCAGAGCTCATCCGCACAGATGTGCTCAAGCGCGTCCGCGACCTTGCGGGTCTCGACCATCACGGGGATGACCGTCTCCAACAGGTAACGGCACTGCTTCTTGACCGACAAACCGTCGGGTATCTGGATAACCTCTTCCAGCTTGTGCATCGCCGCCTGCAGCGCGGCCAGAAGCGCGTCCACCTCATCGAGCGTGGTCGTGCAGCCGGCCTTCGAGAGCGTGCTCAGCGCGGCGGCCGTCTGGGCCAGCAACTGCTGATACTTCACGCCCGCAGGGAAGATCATCGTGCGCGCCAGCGTGATGCACAGGCGGGCCTCGATCAGCACGTCCTTGACGTACTTCTCCTGATAGATTTCGAAGCGGCTCTCTGTCTCGCGGTGGCTCAGCACGCCGTACTTAGCGAAGACTTCGTAGGTCGCCTTGCACTCCATCGCCTCGATCGCCTCAGGGGTGGTCTTGGCATTGGGCAGCCCGCGGCGCTCGGCCTCCTCGCGCCACTCGGCGGAGTAGTTGTCGCCGTTGAAGATGACGCGGTCGTTCTCGCGGATGATCTTCTGCAGCAGCTTCTGCACGGCCACATTGAACTTTTTCGGATCTTTCGGCGACTTCTCAAGCTCGGTCGCCACGTAGTCCAGCGACTCGGCGATGATCGTGTTGAGCACGACCTGAGGCCCTGCGATGGACTGGCTGGAGCCGACCGCGCGGAACTCGAAGCGGTTGCCGGTGAAGGCGAACGGGCTCGTACGGTTACGGTCGGTCGCGTCCATTGGCAGCGGGGGCAGGGTGTCGACGCCGACGGTCAGCACGCCCATCTTCTTGGACTGCTTCGCGCCGCCCGCCGCGATTTGCTCGAATACGTCCGTGAGCTGCTCGCCCAGAAAGATCGACATGATCGCAGGAGGCGCCTCATTCGCGCCCAAACGGTGATCGTTGCCCGCATGCGCCACCGAGCCGCGCAGCATCACCGCGTGCTGGTTGACCGCGCGAATCACGGCAGCGCAGATCACGAGGAACTGCATGTTGTCGTGCGGCGTGGCACCCGGATTCAGCAGGTTGCCGACCTTGGAGCTGCCCATGGACCAGTTGAGATGCTTGCCCGAGCCGTTGATGCCGGCGAACGGCTTCTCATGGAGCAGGCAGGCCAAGCCGTACTTCGGCGCGACGCGCTGCAGGGTCTGCATGATGAGGTACTGGTGATCGGTCGCCACGTTGGCGCTCTCGAACACCGGCGCGATCTCGTACTGCGCCGGGGCCACTTCGTTGTGGCGCGTTTTGACCGGCACGCCCAGCTTGTACAGCTCGGAGTCGACTTCCATCATGAACGCCAAGACGCGCTCAGGAATGGCGCCGAAATACTGGTCTTCCAGCTCCTGGCCCTTGGGCGGGCGGGTGCCGAACAGCGTGCGGCCCGCGCTCAGCAGATCGGGGCGCGCATAGTAGAAGCTCCGGTCGATCAGGAAATACTCCTGCTCGGGGCCCGCGTTCGCGATGATCATGCCGGGATCGTCGTGGCCGAACAGCTTCAGCACGCGCTGGGCCTGCTTGTTCAGCGCCTGCATGGAGCGCAGCAGCGGCACCTTCTTGTCCAGCGCCTCGCCGGTCCACGAGCAGAACGCCGTCGGGATACACAGGGTCGTGCCGTTACGGCTCTCCATCAGGTAAGCCGGGCTCGTCACATCCCACGCCGTGTACCCGCGGGCCTCAAACGTCGCGCGGATACCACCGCTCGGGAAGCTCGAGGCGTCGGGCTCACCCTGAATCAACTGCTTGCCGGAGAAATCGCTCATCACGCCGCCCTTGCCGTCGGGGCTGTAGAAGCTGTCATGCTTCTCAGCGGTCAGGCCCGTCAACGGGTAGAACACATGCGCGTAGTGGGTCGCGCCGCGCTCGACGGCCCAACTGCTCATGGCCGCAGCCACCACGTCGGCCACGCTGTAATCCATCGGCACGCCTTCCTCGATGGTCTTGCGCAGAGCCTTATAAATCACCTTGGGCAGACGCGCCTTCATCTGCTCGTCGCTGAAAACGTTCATGCCGAAATACTCTTGAATGTGGCCCCCAGTCAAGACCGGCACTTCATTTGTGCGGTGCTGAATCGCCGATTCGATCGCCTTCTGTCGCGTGATGCTCATCGCTTACTCCGGTTTTAAAGGTTGTCCTGTTCAAAACATTTTTGAACGTTAACTGAAAATGCAAGTCGCGTGCCAAATTTGTTACTGTCACGCAACATGCTAACCACAAACTGGTTATGAAAACTTCATCGAAACACGACCGACGTCATTCATAGACCAAAACGTTGGACTCAGGCCGAGTCTGTAACATTTTTGTCAGAACAAACTCCGACCTCCAAGTTCGTCATGAGTTTAATCACAATGCGCCGGTCCCGCAAGCGACAAACGCGTCGCTCATCCGGCCTTCGCTCACCGGCCCGCGTAGGTCTGGCGGAGATGCTTCACCGTCAGAGCCTTGGCAAAATCGGCGAAGCTAGCTTTTTCCTTGGGCGTGAACGTCAGTGTGACCGGTCGGCCCGGAAAGAGGGTGATGCTGTTGTCGGTGAACTCGCCGCGGATTCCGCCGACGTTGACCCACACGAAGAACGCGGGCTTGTCGGTGGTCAGTGTCACGTTCCACCGCCCGTTGCGCTCGACGGGGATCGCATCGACCATCGCGTCGCCCAGGTCGCAGCGCTTGAAGGCGCTGAAATACCACTCGTTGCGGTGCTGCTCCTTGGTCCCGCCCACGTCGGCGGTCAGCACGACCTCCAGAAAGCGCTGATCCAGTTCCTTGCCGCTTCCGAAGCGCGACACCGGCAGCTTTCCAAGCAGCGCCGCTGAACGGGCGGCTACCTCGCCCTTCAGGCTGACGGTCTCCAGCTTCTGGCCGCTGTAGCTCCACAGTTCCACCGCCGCCTCTGCCGCGGCTGGCACGGCGCGGTCATTGACCGCCCACACCTCGACGTTCGTGGCATCGTTGTCCGCCGGAACGATCATGACCGCGACCGGCGCATAGAAACGCTTCGCCTGATAGTGCAGGTGCTTCCACTTGCCGCCGTACTCGACGCTCGACCACGACGCCACGGGCCAGTTGTCGTTAAGCTGCCAGTAGAGCGTGCCCATGCAGCGGGGCTGCAGGTGACGCCACGCCTCGACCGCCGTTTTGATCGCGATGCCCTGCTGCACCTGCGAAAGGTACAGGGTGCTCTCGAAGCTTTCCGGGAAACGGAAGTAGCGGGACATGGTCTCCATGATGCGCGAGTTACCGCCGGTGTTCTTCTGGTGATGCTCGAAGTCCGGCGCCGTGGGATTCAACTGGTCCGGCGAACAGTATGTCTTGGCCACGTCGAGCGACGAGAACGACTGGAAGCCGAACTCGGAGCAGAAGCGCGGCTTGACGCTGTAGAACGCGCTGAAGTTTTTGTTTTCATGCCAGACGGTCCAGTAGTGCATGTCGCCGCGGTTGTCGTCGTGCCAGGCGTCACTGAAATCGCCGGGGCCGGCGCAGGGCGACGAAGGCCAGAAGATGCGGCTCGGGTCATTCTTCGCCACGGCTTCGCTCAGCACGCGGCTGAGGCGGTCGTAATTGAGCAGGTAGAGGTCGCGGTTCTTCTTGCTCGGCTCGAACCACGTGAGCGCGCCGATGCACTCGTTGTCGCCGCACCACAAGGCGATGCAGGCGTGGTCGCGCAGGCGGCGGAGCTGGTGGGCCAGCTCGGCCTCGACCTCGCCTAGAAACGCGCGATCCGACGGATACAGTGCGCACGAGAACATGAAGTCGTGCCACACCATCAGCCCCAGTTCGTCGCAGGTATTGTAGAAATTGTCGTCCTCGAACTGCCCGCCTCCCCACAGCCGGATCATGTTCATGTTGGCGGCCTGGGCCGACCCCAACACATCGCGGTAACGGTCGTTGGTCTGCCGCGCGGTCATGGCGTCGCACGGGATCCAGTTCGCGCCCTTGCAGTAAAGGTCCACGCCATTGACGCGGAAGGTCATGCTCATGCCGGGCTTGGCGCCCTTGTTCTTTTCGTCGACCGGATCGGCCTTGTTGATCACCTCGATGGTCCGCAGTCCGAGCTTCCGCGAAAGGGTGGTGTCCCC
>CAYMLQ010000233.1:0-9308 GCA_964390795.1 uncultured Lentisphaeraceae bacterium | reverse complement strand
GCACGACGTTGGGGTTATGGATGTCGGTGCAGCGGTCGCAGACGATCACGGCGTGGACGCCCGCAGCGTCAGCGGAGCGCAGGATCGTGCCGAGGTTGCCCGGCTTCTCGATGGCCTCGGCCACGACGACCAGCGCGTGTTCGGGCAGGCGCAGGTCCGCGAGCCGGCGCGACAGGTGCGGCCCGACGATCAGCAGGCCCTCGGGCCGCTCGCGGTAGGCGAGCTTCTCGAAGACCGGCGCGGAGCAGGGGTACAGCTCTGCGCCCAGCTCGCGGCAGCGCTGCACGATGGCCGGTTCGTTGAGGTTCTTGAGGTACAGCTCCTCGCAGTAGAAAAGCATCTGTGGCAGGTAGCCGTTGTCGAGCGCGCGCTTGCACTCGCGGTAGCCCTCGACCAGCATCTGCCCCGCCTCGTCGCGGTGCGACCGCTGGCGCAGCTTGACCGCGTGTTTGACCTTCGGGTTGGCGAGCGACGTGATGTGAAGTTCCGGCATGATTGAAAACCATACCAAAACGCGGCGGGCGGCAACAGGTCGAAATAGACACCGTGCGCGGCAGTCCCCATACCTTTTCCCGTTTTCCGTGGTAATCTGCCCGTGTGTGGGCTAAACTATGCTCTTCCGTAATCGAAGCGCCTGTCTTCGCAGAGCGGATGAAAGAGGAAAGGGAGAGAACGATGAAGATGACGCCATGGCTTTTGTCGGGAATGCTGTCGCTTGCCGCCGTGTGTTCGGCCCAGGAGGCGGGAGAGAAGAAGAATCAGGCGCTGCTGCTGGACGGCGTCGCCGCCTACGTCAACTCGGACATGATCACGATCGCGGAGGTGATGAGCGAAGTGCGCCGCAGCCCGTGGTCCGAGTCCGCGCCCGAGCTGCGCGAAAAGCGCCTGCGCGAGCTTTACAGGGCCACGCTCGACGCGCTGATCGACCGCAAGCTGATCTTGGCCGCTGCGCAGAAATCCAAAATGCAGCTTCAGGGATGGGCCATCGACAACCGCGTCCGCGAGATCGTGGCCAACAATTTCGACGGGGACCAGACCAAGCTGCACAATCTGCTGGCCGAGCGCAAGATCGCGGTCGAGGAGTGGAAGAAGAACATCGAAGAGGATCTGATGATCACGGCGATGCGCTACCAGCAGGTCGAGAAGCGCGTCGCGCCCACGCCGACCGAGGTGCGCGCGGAGTTCGATATCAACAAGGGGCGGTATCAGACCGAGAACGCGGTGGCCGTCAGCATGATCATCCTCGACCCGCCCGGCAAGGAGGGCGATGAGACGGTCGAGGCGCGCGCCGCCAAGATCGCCGAGGCGCTCAAGGCGGGAACCGCCTTCGCTTCACTCGCCCAGACCTATTCCAAGGATGCCAAGGCTTCCAGCGGCGGCTCGTGGGGCAAGGTCAACCCCGACGACGTTTTCCGCAAGGAGATCGTGACGGCCCTCAGCGCCCTCAAGCCCGGCGAGGTGTCTTCGCTCGTGACGCTCGACGGCTACGGCTACCTCGTCCGCAAGGACGAGCAGCAGGACTCCCGGGCGCTGACCTTCGAGGAGGCCGCGCCGTTTGTCGAGAGCCACCTGCGCATGCGGCAGTCGGAGAAGCTTTACAAAGAGTGGATGGAGCGCCTGCGCAAAGAGGCGTTCATCAAGATTTTCGAGTTGCCGACGTCAAGGTGAGCCGACACTGTGAACCTGACATCGCCTTCGCAAGTCAAGGCCTGGTGCATTGAGAACGGGTTTCACCCGAACCGGACGCTGGGCCAGAATTTCCTGATCGACCGCAACATCCTGGAGGCCATTCTCGGCGCCGCCGGGGTGTGCGCGGGCCAGCGCGTGCTGGAGATCGGCGCCGGCCTCGGCGTGCTCACGGAGGCGATGCTCGCCTGCGGCGCGCGCGTCACGGCTGTCGAGAAGGACTCGCGCCTCGCTTCGCGCCTCGCCGCCTCGCTCGGCCATCCGGACGGTCTGAGCGTGGTGGAGGCGGACGCGCTGGAGCTGGAGCTCGACGCGTTCTTGGCCGGTGGCTTCGACGTCTGCGTGTCCAACCTGCCGTACTCGGTGGGCACGCGCATCCTCATCGACCTTGCGCTCCACCCGCTGGCGCCGCAGAGCTTCACCGTGCTGGTGCAGACCGAGGTGGCGGAGCGTCTGGCCGCAGCTCCGTGCTGCGAGGCGCGCGGCCAGGCGGGCGTCTGGCTGCAGCTCGACTATGATGTCGCGGTGGTGCGCGGCGTCAAGGCCTCCTGCTTCTGGCCGCGGCCCGAGGTCGGCTCCTCCGTGGTGCGGCTCGACCGGCACGCGTGCGCGCTGACGCCTGCGGAGCGCACGTGGTTCTTCGAACTCTCGCGCTACGCCTTCATGCACCGCCGCAAGCAGCTCAGCGCCGCGCTGCGCAGGGCGCCCGAACCCCTCGTCCGCAGCGACGAGGCGCTGGCCGCGCTGTTCGCGGCGGCGGCGATCGAGCCTGTCTGCCGCGCCGAGCAGCTCACGAACGCCCAGTGGCAGGCGCTTGCGCGCGCGTATGCGGCGGAGTGACGGCTGCTGTCGGCGGCGGACCGGCGGCGGGTTCGGGGAACCCGCCCTACCTGGGACGCTTACTCGAGCGGCATGGGGTTACAGAGGTTCTCTGCCCGGTCGGCCACGCGGCCGCAGTTGAAGCAGATGAACTTCGGATCCTTGACCAACTCCTTGATCTTCTCGAACTGCGCCGCGCTGGCGAGCACGCAGAGGTGCCCTTTGTGATCGCTTACACAGGTGTGCTTATCCATAGTTCTCCTTTACCGGATCAGTATCATCGTACCGCGCGGGCTAGCCAAATAGATGATCGTTCGGTCGCCGCTGTACGTGAGGCTTGCCTTGCCCACACCCGCGACGCTCCAGCCGGTCAGCTCCGCCGGCCCGTTGATGGTCTGGGTTGAAGTGAAAAGGGCGGTCTTAGCCGGGGGCATGACGCCGGCGGTGAGCGCCTGGGCCTGCACCACGCCGTTGGTCGGGAAGGTCAGCGGTCCGCCAACCGTGAACGCATCGGCCGCGGCGGTGTCGAAGCGCCAGGCGAGCTGCGCGCCCTGCGCGAGCGCGAGGCCGCCGCCGACCTGTAGCGTGCCGCAGGCGGACGCCGTGCCGGCCTGGAGCCAGGCGTTGCTGGCGACGGTGACATGACCGCCCACGCGGCCGCTTCCGAAGAGCGTGGCGCCGGGCGCGACGGTCACGGGGCCGAGGGTCGCGGTGCCGCCGTTCGCCACACCGAACACGCCGGCGTTGACGGCGACCGGCCCTGTGGCCGTGCTGTTGCCGGTGACGGTGAACGAGCCCGCGCCGGTCTTTGTGAACGGCCCGCCGCCGGTGATCGCGCCGCCGAAAACGCAGTCATTTGTGATGTTGAGGACGGTCGCTCCGTCCAAAGATCCCGGCACCTCCTCGTTGCTCAGTCCGTACATGTGATATTTGTCCGCGTTCGGGCAGGTGATGGTGACCGCGAGCTGGTTGGTCTGGGCGAGGTAGCGGTAGGCGAGGTAGTTGTCGTTGTAGTTGGCCGCGCCGGCCGGGCTGTCGGGGTTGAACGAGATCGAGCTGCTGATCGGGCCCGAGCCGTCGGGGTCGAAGGTGAAGGTGGTGTTGCGCGCCTTGTCGGCTTCCCACTTGCGGTGGTAGAAACGCACTTCGTAGGTCTTGCCGGTGGTGAGGCCGGTGAGCGTCATGACCGTGGGTCCGTATGGCCCGCCGTAGCAGAAGTCATTGATCAGGTTATAGATGCCTTGGTTTGACGGCACGCCGATGTTGGTTAGATTGCCACCCGCGTGAGAGGAAGTCGTCGGGGCGTTGACCCAACTGCATCCGAACGAAGGCCCGGTGACGGCTTTCTCCTTGTTGAAGGTCACGCCGTTGACCGTGGCGAGGGTTGCGCTGCCGCCGAAGTCGATCAGATGCGTGTAGGTCTTGTCGGGCGAGACGCCGCTGTCCGCGTCGCCGGTGATCTTCACGAAGCGCGGTCCGTTGGTGACGGTCGAATAATCGGCTGCACCGGTCAGGTTGAACGTGCCGCTGCCCGTGAGCGTGCCGACGGTGACGCTGCCGAGCGGGGCCTTGAGCGTTGCGCCCGCCGCGACGGTCGCGCCGGCCGGCAGCGAGGCGCCGGGATCGAGCACGGCTGTTCCCGCGCGGACGTCGAGCGGGACTGTCAGCGCATTGGCTCCGCCGAAGCGCTGCGTACCTGCGCCGTCTTTGACGAGTCGGCCGGTGCCGGTGACGCCACCGGTGAAGCGGCCGGTCTGGTTGGCTGTCGGGGCGAGGATAAGCTGTTCCGTCCCGGCACTGCCGGAGGTCCGTTCGTTGGAGAGTCCGTAAACGTGAGGTGAGTTGCTGAAATCGGTGGAGAGGACCCGGATGGAGAGCGTGCCTGCCGAATCGGTGGCGTAGCGGCAGCCGATCCAGCAGCGGACAAGGCCGGCCGCGTCGGGGTTGAAAGTATAGCTGCCGATGGTTTTCGCGCCGGCCGTGAAGGTGAGCGTCATGTAGCGGGGGTTGTTGGCGAAGTTGCGGAAGTAGAGCCGCGTCTCGTACGCCGTGTTGGTCGCGAGGCCGGAGAGGGTCAGCGTGAAGTTGGTCGAGCCGTAGCCGAAATCGTCCAGCATCTGGGTGGTGCCGGTGTAGGTGCTGTTGGTCCAGCCGGCGGGGGGCACCGTGCCGGTGGTGGCCCACGCGTAGCCATTGGCGCTGCCGCTGAAGCCCGCGTCGGTGAAGGCGACGCCGTTGATGGTGGCCGCGTTTCCGTTTGCGGGGAAGTCGAGCAGGTGCGTGTAGGTCTTCGACACCGAGAGGTCGCTATCGCTGTCGCCTGTGAAGGACGTCTGGTACACATAGCCTCCCAGCAGGAGGCTGCCACCGCCGGAGAGCGTGCCGATCGTCTCTTGGTCCACGAAGGTCAGCGTGGCGCCTGACCGCACGCGGACGGCGGAGGCGTCGCCGATCCGGTCCTTGCCGCTGAGCCGCAGGACGCCCTTTTGGACGTCGATGTTGCCGGCGAAGGCGTTGTCTGTGGCTCCCGCGCCGTCGATGCTGAATACGCCGTTGCCGTCCTTGGCCAGGAGCGAGCCGGGCGCGCCGCTGAGGTTGCCGGAGAAGCTGTTCGAGCCGGCCTGGGTCACGCGGAAGAGCGCGTTGCTGGCGGAGCAGGCGAATGCGCCGCTGCCGGAGAGCGAGGCGGAAGAGGAATAGGGCGCGAGCCATGCGTTGGGTACGAGGATGGCGGACGTGGCGCTGGGCGCCTTCACGCGTAGTTGGAGCCCGTAGCCGCTGGTGAGTTGGAAGTAGCCCAGCACGATGTCGTAGCGGCCGGCGTCGAGGCGGATGGTGCCGTCCAACCAACCGCTCGCGTAATAGTTCCGGCCCAAAACAGTCTGTCCGTCGATGGCGAGAATGAAGCTGTCGTCGCCCTGTGCGCCGAAGACGTAGGTGCCGCTCTCCGGCACGGTGATGGTGCCGCGGTAGACGGCCTCGAAGTTGACGGTGCGGCTGCCGCCCGCGCCGTAGGGAAGCGGGAAGAGGGTGCCCGACGTTGTGAAGTCGAAGTTGGCTCCCGCGAGCGCGCTGGCGGCGGCGAGATCCGGCTTCAGGATGGCGAGGTGGGCCTCCATGCCGGCGAGCGTCCAGAAGTTGTTGGTGCTGGGCGTCACGCTGTAGTAGTAGCCCATCAGGCCGTTGGTGGCCGCGGGCAGGACGCTGACATTGGCCGGGGACGAGACGGATAGCGCGCCGGGAAGCGCGACGCCTTGCAGCGAGAGCGTGCCTTGGACAGCGGCGACCGTGCCCGAGAAGGCGTTGTTGGGGCCGCTGAGGGCAAGCGCGCCTGCGCCGGTCTTTCCGAGCCAAGCGCCGGAGGGGCCGCTCAGGAGGCCCGCGAAGGTGCCGTCGCCGACTTGGTTGACTGTGAGTTTGGGCGACGTGCCGGTGAAACCGAGGGTCGAGGACGCGGCACCTGACAGCGTGCCCGCGCTGGCGTTGGTGGCGGCAACGCGCAGCAAGGTCGAGGCGGCGAGGGCGGTGGCTCCGTTGACGGCGGCGTTGCCGCGCAGTTCGACCGTGCCCGACGCGAGCGAGAGGCCCGTGTTCACGGCGGCGTTGGTGCCCAGTACCAGCGTCGCGTTGGCGGCGACCGAAACCGCAGGGACGGACGAGCCGTTCAGCGCGGTGTCGAGGGTGTGGGTGCCGGCCAGCACCGAGACGGTGGGTGCCGAGACGCCATTGTCGAGGGTCAGCGAGCCGCCCGAAAGGGAGTAGCCATAGCTGGCGTTGTTGAAAGTGAGGCCGCCGACCGTGTACGCGGTGCCGAGCGCGACGGTGGACGGGCTGGTGATGGCCAGGCCGAAAAGCGGGAAAATGCCAGTGCCGCTGGGCGCACTGCCGCTGTCCCAGTTGCTCCCGAGCGCCCAGGAACCGCCCGTGGCGTTTTTCCAGATCGCTGAGGTGCCGCCCGAGGTGTTGCCGACGGTCAGCAACACGCGGCTGTTGGCGGCGTCGTCCGAGAAGGTGTAGGATGCGCCGGGCTGCGGGTTGCCGGCCGAGAGCAGGAGGGGCACGTCGCCGCTGAGGGTTCCGGCGTAGGTGAAGAGCGTGTAGGTGCCGGGCTCCGCGAAGGGCAGGCCGGTGCCGGCGCAGGTCAGGTTGACGACGGTATTGGTGAGTACCAGACCGCCGCTCGCGGTGACTGCGATCGTGTCGTTGGTGCCCGGAGCGAAGTCGACATCCAGCGTGGCGGCGGGCGAGGCGCTGCCGAGGGAGAGCGCGGTCAGCGTGGTGGCGCGCACCGCGTACGTGCCGAAGCAGAGCCGGCGGGCGCCGAGGGAAAGCGACAGGCCTGCGGGGACAGTCCCCTCAAAGCGGAGTGCGGCGAGTCCGGAAAGCGCTGGCGTGCCGGTGCCGGAGAAGTCGGCTGCGGCTACGATGTTGCTGAAGGCCATGACGCCGTTGGCGGGGCCGGCGAGGGTGATGTCGCGATGCAGGGTGAGGGTGTTCGCGAACAGCACCGTGCCAGTGGTCATGCCGAGGGTCACGGTGTTGCCTTTATTGAAGACCTCGATGTTGTGGCCGATCCAGCGCCTGTCGCCGTTGGCGATCAGCGCGAGGTTGTCGGAAGGCGTGGTGCCGCTGTCGCCGATGCTGACTGTGGTTGCGAAGGAGCTGGAACCGAGCGAGCCGCCTTTGCCGTCATAGGTGCGGCTGTTGAAGGGATTGGTCCAGCCGTTCAGCGTGCCGTAATCATCCTCTGAGAGGGTCAGTGTGCCGTTGCGAAGGGTCGTGGCACCCTGATAGGCTCGGAGCCGGTCGGAGTCGGAGCCAGCCGAGCGGATTTCGAGGGTTCCCGGACCGGTCTTGACCAGCGCCGTGGTGCTGTAGTCCGCGCCGTTCTTGCTGGTCCAGGCGAGCAGCATTTGGCGGAGAGAGAGCGTGTCGCCAGAGCCGACGTCGAAGAGCGCCAAATTGCCATAGCCGGTGATCCAGTTCGAGAGCGTGACAGCAGAACCGCCGCCGCAGCGGGTGCCGAGCGTGCAGGTGCCTGAGCCCAGGAGGTTGAGCGTGTTGCCGAGGGTGGTGCCGGACTGGGTCAGATAAAACGCCGCGTCTTTGCCGGACTGGGAGAGGAGCGAGACGGCCAAACTGGAGGGAATGTTGGGCGTCTGCACAAGGCCTTCATAGACAAAAGCATTCGCGGCCGTGTTGGTGAGGGTGGGCATAATGAGCGCGCCGGCTCCCGACTTGTAGAACGTAGAACCGTTCGTAAGCGTCAGCGGGTTGCCGGAGAGGGTCAGCGTGCCGAACACGTCAAGCGTGAGGGCCGAACGGGCCAGGATCGGGCTCTGGACAATCCAGTCGCCGGGCGCTTGCACGGAGATTTTCGGAGCCACCCCGCTGGCATCGTTGGTGAGCGCGACGGGGTTGCCAGCGAGGGTGAAGGCCCCGACCGTGGCGGCGCCCGAGACATTCAGGCGGCGGGCGAGGAAGGTGCCTGCGAAGTTGTTTGTGGAGGCGTTGCCCATGCCGTTCGGGAAACGCAGCAGCAGGTTCTGGCTGCCGCCTGCGGCAGGCGCGGTGCCGTCCGTCCACCGGGCGGCATCACTCCAGAGGCCGCTGCCGTTCCACGTGCAGACGTTCGCGGGTGTGGCGCAGGAAAGGGCTCCGCCGCCGGTGAAGAGGCCGCTGACATGCGAGGAATCGAAGGTGCCGGAAGCGGACGCGCCGTTGGTGGAGACGTAAGCGAGCGGCACGGTGCCGCTGTGATCCAGGCGCACGGTTGCACCTGTCACGACTTTCAGAATCGAGTCGCCGGTCAGGGCGCGGCAGGCGTTCGCGGCGGAGGGCGGCGCGAAACAGACGGCGTCGACCATGGTGGCGCGGTCGTTCCAGAATCCCTCACCACCGATGCCCAGCGTGTGGCTGCCGGCCGTGAGCCAGAGCGCGCCGCTGGAGAAGCGCCCGGGGCTGTACTGCACGGAGCGGTTGAGGAAGGTCGCGAGCGGGATGCCGTTGAGCGTCACATAGACTTGGTGATCGGGATACGTATTGCGAAGAAGGTGGGAAAAGGCGATGCTGTAGAGCCCGTCGGCGGGCACGGTGACGGTCTGCGCGACCGCGCCGTTGTACTGCAGGATCAGCATGTGCGATCCTTCGGGAGAGGCGCCTGCGCTATTCCACGGATTGTTGTATCCTGTGACGGTGGCGGTGTTCTGACGGCCGACGTTGTTGGCCAACGCGGTGACGGTCCAGTTGGAAATGAAGTTGGCGGTGCCAACATAGATCCAAGTGCCGCTCGCCAGTGCGGGAAGCTCGAAACTCGGGTTGAGAATCAGGTTGGACGCTGTGTCGGGGTCTCCGAGGGTGACCACCGACGCGCCGCTTGCCACCGTAATAGCGGCATCCGTAAACAGCGAGCCCGAGACGAGCAGCGTGCCTTCCGCTGCGGTCAGCGGCCCGGTACAGCGGGCGAGGGCGAGTGCGCCCAGACCGGTCTTGCTGAGGCCGACGCTGGTGATGATCTCGGACACGATGCTGTTGGTGGTGCCTGCGGCGGCCGAGACCGCGCCTTCGACGGCGAGGCGTCCCGCGCCGAGCAGCGTGGTGCCGTTGGAAACGAAGGTGATGTTCGAGACGGTCATGTCTGCGGCGACATTGACCAGTCCGCCCGGACCATCGAACCGCGCCTCGGCGCCGGGTTGCCAGGCGGTCGCGCTCGCTTCCGCGTCGAGCCAGTTGGCCGTGGTCGCATCCCACGGGCTGCCGGGCGAGCCGTTCCAGCGCAGGACAGGCGGGGCCGCGAAGCCGAG
>CAYMLQ010000232.1:0-9327 GCA_964390795.1 uncultured Lentisphaeraceae bacterium | reverse complement strand
AACGCGTCTAATACACAACCATTATAGTCTAATTACTTTTTGGCAGTGGTATGATTTGTGCGCGAACCCACTCGCGACCCAACCGTTCCCCAATGATGAATAGCATACCACTTTCCAGAAAACCTACCTACGGACAATTCGTGCAAAAGTCGGACAATTCGTGCAATTGACCGAACGCCTTGAGGTTATCAGATTGTTCGATCCTTGCTTAATCTTAAACATAATCGCTCCGCGCGTGACGCTCGTTTGTTCCCGGAATCAGGGCGTCACTCCGATCTCGTGTGGCGCGCCTCGGGTCAACACTTGAACCTCAAGCCACGGCTGAGGCAGCGAACGACCGTTCTGGACGCGGAACGAAACTTCGGACGCCGCCTCAAACGCCCGGGCCTCCGAAGAGAGATTCCTGAGATAATTCCAGTTGCGGTCAAAAACGTTGACCCCCGCGTCCTTTTCGTAAGTCAGGTACTCCCCGGAGCGGATCTCTCCTTTGACGGCAAGCGTCCCTTGCCCAAGCTGGAAGACCGGGTCGCGGAGCATCGAGGGCACGTTCTCCAAAAGTTCCAGCCGCGCCACCGCGACTCTTGCCTGACTGTTCGGCGGGAGATACCCGAACCCCATTTTCACACGGCTCAGCGTCCCGGAATAATCGAAGTGCTTCGCCTCCATCCGCCATCCCCAAGCCGCGTTGTTCCACGACGCCTCGCCGTGCGGGATCACGTAGCTTTTCGTTCCGGTAAAATCGATTTTAACCACATAATCGCGCGTTCCCCGCCCGTGCAGTTGCACAAGCAAGACGCCGCCGCCTCCGTCGCCGTCGACCGTGAGGCCGAGCGCCCGCCGTCCGCACAGCGGTATGTTGCAGGACCATGACGGCAACTCGTCCACGCTGCAATAGGGCTGGCCGCTCGGATTGCTGGCGGTCAGGACAATGCGCCCGTTCTCCAAACGCGCCTGTGTGAGACCTGCCGGGCTGATCGTTTTTGGCCATAACTCCGTAGCGGCCTGACGCTCTCCGCCTGCGTCAGGCACGCGACCCTTTGCTAGGTCAGTCCCGGTCCGATAATCGTCGAGCTGCGCCTTTTTCGCGTCGTCCTGTTCGTTGGCTTCGCTCCCTTTTTCAAGCGCGCCTTCGCGCCGCGCGAAAGCCGGGAGCACGCGGATGATCAAGCCGGGCGTCTGAACGGCATAGGGGTTGGCGAGCTGAAGCGTCTCTCCGGGTTGCACATATTGGCGCGGCGCGACAGGGCCGAACTCCTGACCCGTGATCCAGGGAGCATCCAAGGCTTCCCGGCAGAGGATGTGGGTAGGAACAAACAGGTGTTTTCCGTCACGTTCCTCCATGACCAGTACGTCACGGCTCTGATGATGCTGACTGCGATATCCCAGAGGACTTTTAATGGTCGACAAAAACTGGCGGATGTAGTCCAGATCCCTAAAATTCAGACGGAAGACCACTTTCTTCCAGCTTTGAACCAACTCCATAAGCATGGGGGCCAGACCGTGGTTTTCCAGCAACTCCCGCGAAACGCCGAACATGGGCTCCGGCTTCTGGAGACCCAGACGTCGGGCATCGTGCAGAATCTTCGAGGAGGCCTCGTAGTGGGCGTCCAGCCAGTTCGACGCATTGCGGTTACCGTCCAAGAGAAGAGGAAAGGCGATCGCCCAATAACCCAGTTCTTTGAGCCCTTGAATTCTGCTGAACCGCCGCTCAAGATTCCAGACGGAGGGTACACCGCCGGAGGTGCTTGTGGTGGTCGGGCGGTTGACGCACTGCGCCACCCAATACGTGAATTTGTCAAACCCCCACGCCTGTTCGGAACGGTGAATCTCCGCACCGTCATAATGCTGGTGATCCAGCTTCGCCTCATTGATCAGATCGGCATAGCGCCGGGCCATGAGCCGCACAAGATCCGTCTTGGGATCAGGCACGTAGTTCTGCCCGTAAGCCGAGTAGAGCCCGGTCACCTTCTCGCCCGCCGGATGAGCGGCAGCCGAAGAGCCGTCCAGACCGCGGCCCTGAATCTTGAGCGTCCAGACCGGACCGTCGCTGTTCGCGATATCGGCGAGCCGCAGGATCTCCTGTCCCACGACGAAAGTACTTAAATTCCAATAGGTGTGGTGAAACCGCAAGCTGGGAATGGAGACGCCTGGATCGGGACGCACGCGAAACGCGTGTGACGTTGCGTCGGCCGACTCTTCCATCCGCCCGCGGAACCATGTTTCCAAACGCGGGTCGACCGCTCCCTTATTCACAAATTCGGGATCATTAGGCCCGATGCCGCCGCTGACATTGTGCAAGCGCAACAACATGCCGTTCTGATGGACATACTCGCTGTACTTCTTCAAATCCGCGCGGCCGCCGGGAAAGACCTTGGGGTTCACGTCCACAAACGAGCGCGTCCGAGGCCAGTATTCCTCTCGCCAGGTATCGGTGTGGAGATAGATCCGGCGTATTCCTGCAGCCTTCATCTTGTCGGTCAGATAGTAAAGCTCCTCCGGCGTGGAGGCCGACAACGTCGTCTCGCTCAGGCCCGCGAATTTCTGATGATAGGCGCCGATCCATTTCCAGACCTCTTCTTCTGTCCAGGGGCGTCCGATGTCCGGATGCGGCAAAGCCTGCGTTGCCCATATCTCCGCCAGACGCTGATCGTTCTCCTCCGGCGTTCCACTCCACGCGATCGCAAACCCGCCCAGCGGATCATCCGCGTTTTTATTCCACAGGTAGGGCCAGTTTAGGATCAGCTCGTTGCCCCTGGATTGGTTGAGCGCCATGTAATCGATCGGAACGACTTCGCAGGCGCTCCGCGTCCGGCACGTGAATTGAAGTCCCAGCGAACGGTCATCGAAATTCCCCGTCGCCTTTTTGAGTGTCAGGGCGAGATGTTTGGGGTGCTCGTTGATCTCAAACACGAAAGACGGCAGACCGGGATCAGCAGAAGCAACCTGCCAGTCATTTCCCGTTAACGCAATCAGATCCAAACGGATGCGGTCCACCGTTTTGCCGTTGAACTTCAGCAGATGGAACCCACACGCTGTATCCATCTCCTTCAAGGCGTTGAATGTCATCGCCTGCTGGATGACGTCGGCGGAAATCGCCTGAGACGAATACATCAGTGCCCCCGCGAACAGGAAAATCAGCCGCGTGCGCTTCATGGCATGACCCCGATCAAGACATTTCCAAATGTTTCCAGGGCTTTTGGCGCTCCAATGAATTTCCAGTAGATTTTCAGGGAGTCGTTTTGCGTCTCGCTCTCAACGCCTTTGCCGGCGGCCTGCAAGGGCTTGCGCGTGCCCAGCGTCAGCACGAGGCTCGAATCCTTTCCCAACGGGACGCCCTCGATCCGAAGCAGACGAAGACCGATTTGCCGCTCCTCGACAGCGAACGAACAGGTGAAGCGCGGAAAGTCCTTCTCGCCTTGCAGCAGCCAGCTTCCGTCCTTCCGGGTCACGCGTACAAGAGGATATTCCCTGACCGTGATGCCGTTAAACACAAGAACCGAAAAGCCGTTCCGCAGCCGCGCTTCCTTGACAAGCTCCTCGCCGTTGAGCGCGAGGCTTGTGAGGCGCCCGTCCGGCAGGAAGCTGGCCGCGCTCCCTTCAGGGTCAACAGGCTTCGCACCCAGCCCAGAGGCCCACAAACCGGTGACGGAAAGGATGATCGCAAGGGATAATCTCATCGTTTACTCCTAATGAAAAAAGAATAGCACGTTGCTCCACAACCGCCTACGGACAATTCGTGCAATAGTCGGACAATTCGTGCACAAGTAGGGCACATTATGTAATCTGCTATGGTGGCTATGCGTCCCTTTCCTTGACCCTAAATTGCGGGAGTTGTCTTCGACGTGCGGCTCGCCAGGCTGTTTCTCCCCGTTCGAGTACGGTTCAGCGCAGCTTCGCCCTCCAGCGCAAGTATCAAGCCCGTCTTGAACGTATCGGCTGGGGGTCGAGCCTGTGGCGAGCCGCTTGTGAACGGCGGATAACAGGTTTTCGAGCGGCCGTACGAAAGCAACTCCCGCAGTTTAGGGCCTTGAAAGGACGGCTTGTTATCTAGGATGCGGCGTGCTATGTTTTCAAACCATGAAGCGGAAAACTTCGATCCTCTTTCTGCTGGCTTGGAATGACTACCGCCTCTTCCAAGGCATCAGCCGCTATGCGCACGAGGCCGGCTGGCAGATGGACACCCGCCACTTTTTTCTCAACCTGTTCCCGAAGGACCGCACCTTTCACGGTATGATCGCCATGTGGCACACCGATCCGGCGGTCAGGGCTTACATCCGCGAGAAGGCGAAGAGCGTGCCGACCGTGATCCTCGGCACCCAGAACCCGGGGGTCCGTGCGCCGATGGTCATGCCCGACAACCGGCAGGCCGGACGCCTGGCGGCCGAGCACCTGTACGGTCTCTTTCACAAGCGGTTCGGCTGGTTCGCTTGCGACACCTGTCCGTCGGGCAGGGAGCGGAAGGCCGCGTTCGAGGGCCGGCTGCGCGAACTCGGCTTCTCCTGCGTGGACTTTTCTTGCGGCAAGGCACCCTTCAACGCGAAGGCTGTGCTCCACAAGCTGAAGCAGAGTTCCAAGCCCGTCGGCGTGCTGGCCCGCGATGACCACAACGCCGCCGTGCTGATCGACCTCTGTCATGAAGCGGGCCTCCGCACGCCCGAGGACGTCGCCGTGATCGGCGTCGGCGACCTCGAGTCGCTTTGCGCGTTCTCGCCGCTGCCGGTCTCAAGCGTCAGCCTGAACATGGACGAGCTCGGCTTTCAGTCGGCGGCGGTTCTCGATCAACTGATGCGAGGCAAGAGCGTGCCGCCCAAGACCATCATCCCTCCGGGGCCGCTGACGCGCCGGCTGTCGACGGGCTGCCTCGCCCTCACCCAGCCGCACCTCAAAGAGGCTATCCGGGTCATCGACGGGCAGTACGGCGATCTCCTGTCCGTTGACGATCTTGCGGCCGCCGCAGGCGTCTCCCGCCGCCAGCTCTATTTGCTGTTCCAGAGCGAGATGCGCTGCTCACCCTGCGATTACCTGCTGAGCGTCAGACTGGACCATGCCCGAAAGCTGATCGCCAAGAACGAGCTACATTTAAACCAGGTCGCGCAGGCCTGCGGTTTTAATACCCCCCGCTCCCTTCTTCGTGCGTTCCACCAGCGCTTCGGCATTGCCCCCTCCAAATGGGCTAAGGCGGATCAGCCCCTGCCCGGCTAACAGGGAAGATAGAACCCATGTCTTTGTCAAAAATTCCCGAGAGCACGTTTGAAGCCACAGGCGTGTGTGTCGGCTTTGTCGGCCCGGTCTTGATCACCCTGCAACTTCACGCGGAGTGGATGAACAAGTCACCGTCCTCGCTCTCCCCCGGCTATCTCGCAGGCTTTCTGCTGGTCTATTTCTTCTGGTTCCTCTACGGCCTCCGCTTCCACCGTTATGCCGTGTGGATCGGCAACCTGATTGGCGTCATTTTGCAAATATGCTTACTTATAGTCGTGCTTTTGAAGTAAGACCGCACTCTGTAGCTTCCTTACGAGCTGCAGGACGTGTCGGACATCTGGGCGGTTGCCATGAGCACCATTCCCGGTTACGTAATCCGACACGTCCTGTTTTGCGGGCTACACTCATTGAAGCCTGAGCGACGTGCCCTTATTTGAAACAACAAGCCTGAGTTGTCCGCCTATATAGGAAACGTTGGCCAGCTTGCCCGCTTGTTGAGGCAAGCCTGTTATTGCTTTGAATTGCGCAGTTCCCAGCCCCTTTGCAAGCACGTACGAACCTGTCGGCAAGAGCCCCTGCACGTCCAGTGCCAGCGTCAGCCCTGAAAGCGTGGCTGTTCCCGAAACAGTGATGAGGTTGTTCGTCGCAGCAGACACACGGCAGCGGATCGTGCCGGAACCCGTCAGCGTCGCGCCGACCGCCACAGTGATGTTCGCGTTCGTGAGCGACCCGCTCACGCTCAGCGTGCCGTTGGAGACGGCGGTCGTGCCGTTGTAGGTGTTCGTGCCGCTGAGCGTCAGCGTGCCGGAACCATACTTGACCAGTCCGCCGTCCGTGGCGGCACCGGCGCTATGATGTTTGACGAGTGCTTTAATCGTGATGTTATTCGTGTCCGTGTCAAACACCGCACCCGACGTTGACACATAGAGCGTATTTCCGAAGGCAAACTGGATAAAATCGCTGTTCTGCACGCCCGGCAAAGCGACGATTCGTCCTCCGTTCAGAATCGTAGAACTTCCTTCAGAACCGAGATCCGAGATCCTCAAATACGACGTATACAACGTACCGCCATCTAGTTTTAGTATATTGGGTCTAGTCACCACGACCCCGTTTGTCACCCTTAACGTTGCCGTGTCTTTCAGCCACAGGTTTCCCCAGGCACCCAGATCAGGCCCGGCAACATAAAATTCAGAATCATCCGATGTGACGAACTTATCCGCCGTAACAGCGGTATTCCCTGCTAGAATCAGCCAGACTCGCCCTACCGCCAGCTTACCAGAAAGCGTCATCGACAGATTCGTAAGAATGGTGACTTTGTCGGCACCGTCATTCAAGAACTGTGCAACAAACTTGGTAGCCGTGATCGATACACCCGGTCCACCTACGAATGTGTACTTAGCCCAATTATTGCTTCCACTCCCGACTCGGATCATCCCTGCTGTCTGGTTGCCGTCAAGCGTCACCGTCACCGCATCGCTCCGATTGGTAAAATAGGCATCATTCCCATATCCACCCCATATTGAAGTGGCACCGTTCCACAGCCAGTTGGCAGTTACGAGATCCCAGGTGCTTGAGCCCACATTCCAACAGAAAGGCGAAGGAGTGTGTGTGACTGTCAGTGTGCCATCCCCTGTCAGACGCGCACTCTGGTTTGGGGCAATCCCACCCATGCGACCCCATACGCCTGGCTTCTGAACAACCCCATCTAGATAGAACTCATAGACCGTCTCATTCACGCCCGCCGCAATCGAAACCGTCGAGCTTCCAGTGACATACACCTTTTTGCTGTCGCTAATCGCCCCGCCCGCCCGCGCGCTATTCAACGACAACGTTGCGCCATTCGCAACCGTGACATCACCGGCACTCAAAGCGCCCATATTCGAGACAGCCAGAGTGCCGTTTGACACAATCGTCATGCCGTTGTAGGTGTTGGTGACTCCGCTAAACGTCAAGGTGCCTGCACCCAATTTGACCAAGCCGCCGTCTGTTGCGGCACCAGATGTATAATGTCTGAACGGCAGTTTAATCGTGATGTAGTTCGTGTCCGAATCAAACAGGACGCCCTTCGTTGACACGTAGGGGCCTCCGCTTCCCGCCGTGGTACCTTGAAAGAAGTTATTATTCTGCGCACCCGGCAAAGCAACGATCCGAACGCCGTTCAGAAGGCAACCGGGCCAGAGATTGTAGAACCAATCTCCTATTTTCAAGTACGACGTATACAGCGTGCCGCCAGACAGATCGATCATGCTCGGCCCCGTCTCCACGATCCCGTTTGTCAGTGTGAGCGTTGCGGTGTCCTTCAGCCTTATGGCCCCCCAGTGCCCACGGACACCAACAGCGCCGTCAAACCCATTAAAATCACTGTCATCCGATGTGACATACCGGTCTGCCGTGACAGCGGTGTTTCCGGCAAGAACCAGCCACCCCCGCCCTGACGCAAGCTTGCCTGACAGCGACATCGCCAGATTCGTAAGTACGGTGATTTTGGTGTCACCGTCATTCACGAACTGCGCGACAAACCTATTTGCCTTAAGCGAAACACCCGCTCCGCCTACGAATGTGTAATAGGCCACGTTAGCACTGACATACGAGCCCGCCCGAACCAGATCCGCAGTGCGCACGCCGCTGACGGTCACGGTCACGGCATCGGTCCGATTGGTAAAGAGGGCGCTGTCCCCGTCCGTCCACGTTGTTGGAGCCTTCCAGTTGGCGGTTGACGTATCCCAGGCTCCGCTGCCGGCATTCCAACTGTTTGTCGCCGCCCGCGCGGTTCCGCTAACAGTCAAGGCTCCGACTAATCCGGAAGCCATCATCGCACGATACGTGTGTCTTTTCATTTGTTTTGTCCATTTCCGCCATGCGCAGGAGGACATATCGGATAGGCGAGGGGTTGCCAGTGTGCCCCGCTCCCGGTTATGCAATCCGATACGTCCTGCCCTGCGCGCCGCACTCAGTACATCCTGATCAACGTACCTTTAGGGTAAACCCCAAGCACGAGTTGTCCGGCCACATAGGTGACGGTAGCCGACCTCGTCGCTTGTTGTGGGACACCCGTAACCGCGTTGAACTGCGCGGCTCCCAGCCCCTTCGCAAGTACGTACGATCCTACCGGCAAGAGCCCCTGCACGTCCAGTGCCAGCGTCAGCCCTGAAAGCGTGGCCGTTCCCGAAACATCGATGAGGTCATTCGTCGACGCAGACACACGGCAGCGAAGCGTGCCGGTGCCCGTCAGCGTCGCGCCGGACGCCACCTTGATGTTGGCGTTCGTGAGTGAGCCGTTCACGCTCAGCGTGCCGTTGGAGACGGCTGTCACGCCGCCGTAGGTGTTCGTGCCGGAAAGCGTCAGCATGCCGCTGCCGATCTTGATCAGCGACAGGGTTCCAGCGGTGTTTTTGATGACGCCGGAAAAGGTGTTGGTTGTGCCGGTCGCATCGTTGTCGCCGATGGTCAAGGTCGGCGTGCCGCTGACGCCGTCCACAATGCCGTTGCCGGAGAGGCCGTTGATGGTTTCACTAAAGCCGCCCATTTTGAAGGAGCCGCCCCTGACGATCAAATTGCCCTTGCCTGTGCCGTTGGGAATCTGGTTGGCCGCACCGAGCGTCAACGTCGCATAGGCATTGACGTTAGCGCTGCCATTGGTAATGATCGTGTTGCCCGCATAGCTGTTCGTGTTCGCCGCGCTGGCCAGGGTGACGACGAGCCCGCCGCTGTTTTGTGCCAAGACCTGCAGGCCCGACGAGCCGGAGATCGCCCCGGTCACGGTGCCTATCATACCCTGGTTGTTATTGGCTTCGAACACGACGTCCGCCAGATTAGCGTTGACTGTTCCTGCGAGGGTGAGGAGGCCGCCGCCGGCTTCAAGCCGGAAAGCGCCGAACTGGCTGCCGTCTCCCTGCGCGGTGTTCACCACGATGGCGTTGTTGATCGTGGTCACACCGGTAAAATAGAACTGAGACCTGTCAGTGGCGGATGCGCCGAAGGTGATGGCCCCTGTGCCGAAGGTGCCTTTGGTCACGGCTCCGGGGGATCCCGTGCCGATGGTGCCACTGATACCCGGACGGGTCAGGGTGGTCCCGCTGCCGATGCCAAGGATTGTTCCGCCTGAATAGGTGTTGTTGGCGTTGG
>CAYMLQ010000231.1:1867-9329 GCA_964390795.1 uncultured Lentisphaeraceae bacterium | reverse complement strand
AAATGCGGCCATCTGGATGACAAGGTGCTCGACAGCCGGGCCGCGCGCGAAGGCGCGGCGATCCGGCGGCGGCGTCAGTGCCTGGCCTGCGAGCAGCGCTTCACCACCTATGAGGAGATCGACAAGGACGAACTCCGGGTGATCAAGCGGGACGGCCGGCGCGAGGAGTTCAGCCGCGTGAAACTGGAGCGCGGGCTGATGCGGGCCTGCGAGAAGCGCCCGATCAGCGCGGATCAGATCCACGACCTCGTCGACCAGATTATCGGCTCTTTCGAGGGCGAGAGCGAGGTCACCTCCGACCAGATCGGACAAGCCGTCATGCCCCGCCTACACCGCCTCGACGAGGTCGCCTACATCCGCTTCGCCTCGGTCTACCGCCGCTTCGCGGATGTGAACCAATTCCTCAAGGCGGTCAAGGACGTGGTCGAGAAGAGCTGAGGCGCATGTACAAGCTCACGGTCTATATCCCCGAAGCCTATCTGGAGCCGGTCAAGGACGCCCTGTTCGCTGCCGGGGCCGGGCGCTATGCCGCCTATGACCGCTGCTGCTGGCAGGTGCTGGGGCAGGGCCAGTTCCGTCCACTGGCGGGAAGTGACCCGTTCGTCGGACGCACCGGCGTCGAGGAGCGCGTGCCCGAATTCCGCGTGGAGATGCTCTGCGCGGAAGAGACGGTCGCGGCTGTCACAGCCGCGCTGCGCGCCGCCCATCCCTACGAGGAGCCCGCCTTCGACTTCGTGCGGGTCAGCTTTGATGACGTATCCCGGTAAACCGCCGCCGGTCCCCTTGCCCTGCGGACGCCTGCGGGGAGGCGTCCCTACCAGGCTTCGCGCACCCGTTCCGCTTGCGTATCGTGCCGTCACGGGTAGGGCGGTTTCCCCGTAAACCGCCGCCGGGCCCCCGCTCCGTCGTTAGAGAGCCCGGAACGGAAGCACGCGGGACTCGGGCGATGTTGCTACCGGCGCGTAGTAGGCCGCGACAACGTGCTTGGCCGCGAGAGCGCGGAAACGTGCGAACGTTTCGGGATCGGGTTCCGGCGCGTCCGCCCGCACGAAATAGAAGGCCAGTTCGCCGCTCTTCGACTGCGCAAAAATCTGCGGGTCCGTCCGTTCGTCGGTGCAGGCCGAGATCACGGAGTGGCCCGCAGCGGTCAGGACGTCGCAGAGGAAGAGAACCGCTTGAGCGTGAGGGGTGCTCATTTGGTTCAGAGCTGGGCCGCGGCCCGGTCATACTTGGCGATGGCGTCGCGGATGCACTCCATCACGGCGCGGGAGGAGATCGTGGCCGCCGTGATCGCGTCCACGTCGCCGCCGTCCTTCTTGACTTTCCACAGGCCCTTGAGCGGTCGGCCAAGCAACGGCTTCTTGAAAGCGTCGGTTTCCATTTTCGTGCCGAGGCCGGGCGTTTCGTTCGCGACAAGCTTCTGGTAGTTCACCAGCCGGCCATCCGCGCCGAGTCCGACCATGAGGACGATGTCGCCGCCGTAGCCGTTCTTGGAGCGGCCCTCGACCGCGACCGCCGCGACTTGGCCGTCCTGCTTCGCGACGAAGAAGGTGACATCCCCTACCACTTTCTTATCCGGCGTCGCGACGCCCGCGGGCATGACCTTGGCCGCAGCCTTGGCCGTGCGGAGTTCCAGCGACGCCGCAATGGGGTCTTTGGTCTTGCTGTAGACTGCCGCGAGCAGCGCGGAACTGACCGCGCAGATGATCGTCAGCACGAGGATGAGTTTGATGGTTTCTTTCATGATGGAGTGCCGGTTCAGGAGATCCTGTAGGGGCGAACCTGTGTGTTCGCCCTTACTTTTTGGCGCCGAACACACGGTTGCGGGTGGCGCGGTTGATAAGCGGGGTGAAGGCGTTCATGATGAGGATCGCAAAGCTGACGCCCTCGGGATAGGCGCCGGTCTTGACGGTGCGGATGAGCATCGTGATAACGCCGCAGCCGATGCCGAAGACCAGCAGGCCGCGCCGGGTGACGGGCGTGGTGACCATGTCGGTCGCCATAAAGAACGCGCCGAGCAGCAGGCCGCCGGAGAGCAGGTGGAAGAGCGGCGGGATGGAGGTCGCGGGCGAAAGTGCGTGCAGGATGGCGGCGTATGCGAAGACCGTGAGCAGGTAGGCCGCCGGGACGTGCCAGGTGATGACCTTGCGGTAGAGCAGGTAGGCCGCGCCGAGCAGCAGAGCCAGCGCCGAGGTCTCGCCGATGCAGCCGTTGATGTTGCCGAGAAAGAAGTCGGAAAGCAGACTGTTGTTAAAGGCCGGCAGCGCCTGGCCGGACTTGAGCGCCTCCTTGGCGAGTCCGAGGGGCGTGGCGGTGGTAAGCGCGTCGGCAGCGTTGCCGGAGAGCGTGTGCAACCAGGCGGAACCGCTCCAGGTGGTCATGGCTCCGGTAAAGGAGATCAGCATGAAGGCGCGGCCCGCGAGGGCGGGGTTGAAAGGGTTGTAGCCGACGCCGCCGAAGACCTGCTTGGCGATGGCGATGGAGAAGACCGAGCCCGCGACCGCCATCCAGGAGGGCAGGGCCGGAGGGAGGTTGAAGGCCAGCAGCACGCCGGTGACCGCGGCGCTGAAATCGGAGAGCGTGCTGGCGCGCTTCATGGCCTTGCGGCAGAGCCACTCGGTCAGCAGGCAGGAGGCCACGCAAACGGCTGTCAGGCGCAGGGCGTCCAGCCGGAAGAACCAGCAGGCCGCGACAAAGGCGGGCGCGAGCGCGATCAGAACGTCCAGCATGATGCGCTCGACGGATGATCCCGAGTGGGTGTGCGGCGAGGAACTGACGATATAGAGGTCGGCGGGTGCGGGTGGCTTCATTTAGGAGTTAGAAGTTAGGAGTTAGCAGTTAGGAGTTAGGAGTTAGCAGTTAGTCGGGGAGAACCTGTGTGTTCGCCCTTATTTTTTTGCGTTGGAACGTTTCGCCATGACAACGGCTTTGCCGCGGCGCATATGGTGGACCATGGGACGGTGGGCGGGACAGACGAACGCGCAGCAGCCGCACTCGATGCAGTCCATCAGGGCGATCTGCTCGGCGCCTTCGATGTCGTCGGCCTCGACGCACTGGCTGAGCTCCGAAGGGGTGAGCCCCATGGGGCAGGCCTCGCCGCAGCGGCCGCAGCAGATGCAGGCCTGCGACGTAAAATGGGTGACCTTGGCAGAAGACAGCAGGAGCAGGCCGGAGGCGGTCTTGCCGGTCGGAACCGTGAGCGTGCTGACCGCGAAGCCCATCATGGTGCCGCCGGAGATGACCTTGGCCGCTTTGCCGGTCAGGCCGCCGCAGGCCGCCACGAGGTCGCCGTAGAGCGTGCCGCAGGGGGCGAGCAGATTGGCGGGCTCCCGGATGGCGTCGCCCGTGACGGAGATGACGCGGCGGACCAGCGGCCGGCCGTTGACGACGGCATCCCAGACCGCGAAGGCGGTGCTGACGTTCTCGACCACGCAGCCGACATCCATGGGCAGGCCGCCGCGCGGCACCTCGCGTCCGGTGACGGAAAAGATCTGCTGTTTCTCGGAGCCTTGGGGATAGCTCGTGTGGAGCACCGTGAGGGCGACGTCGCCGCCGATGCCCTCAAACGCCTTCTCCATGGCGGCGATGGCGTCAGGCTTGTTATCCTCGATGGCGATGCGCAACGATTTGGCACCGAGGATATGGCGGACGATCTCCGCGCCGGCGCGGACCTCTTTCGCACGCTCCAGCATGAGCCGGTGATCGGAGGTGAGGTAAGGCTCGCACTCCGCGCCGTTGAGGATGACGGTGTCGATGGGCTTGTCGCCGGGCGGGGAGAGCTTGATGCGCGTGGGAAAGCCCGCGCCGCCCATGCCGACGACGCCGGCGGCGCCGACCCGGGCGAGGAGATCCTTCCTGTCGGCCGACGCCCAGTGCGCGATTTCAGGAAGCAGCTCCCACTCGGCGGCGGGGTCGGTCTCGATAACGACGGCGGCGCACGCGCGGCCAGAAGCCGTGAGGGTCTCGTCGAGTGCGGTCACCTTGCCGCCCGCCGGGGCATGGACTGGAGCGGAAATGAAGCCGTTCTGTTCCGCGATAAGCTGACCGGCCTTCACGGTGTCGCCGGGTTTGACGACCAGCTTCGCGGGAGCGCCCAGATGCTGCGAGAGCGGCACGACGAGGCGCGCGGGCAGAGGCAGTTCGCGGATGGGAGCGCCGGCGGAAAGCTCCTTGTGGTAGGAGGGATGGATGCCGCCGGGGGACGTATAGGGAGCGGGGATGGTGTGCATGAAGGGAGAAGTTAGAAGTTAGGAGTTAGGAGTCGGGAGTCAGCGTCAGGCGGGGGGCGTGTCCTGATCCTTGCGGATGCAGTTGACCGGGCATTTCGCGATGGTTTCCTCGTTGGTCAGCGGCTTGGAATAATCGACTACGGCGAGGAACCCGTCCATATTGATGGCTCCGTCAGAGAGCTTCGTGCAGATGCGGCAGGCAATACAGCCGGTGCCGCAGACCTTTTTTACGGCAGGCCCTTTGTCTTTGGAACAGCACAAGACGTGGATGGAGGCGGCGAAAGGCACAAGTTTGATGATTTTGCGGGGACAGGCGGCCAAGCACTTGCCGCAGGAGATGCAGCGGTTCTTGTCAACCCTGGCCAGCCCGTTCGCGACGGCGATGGCGTTCACCGGACAGATGCGCGCGCAGGTGCCGTATCCGAGACAGCCGTACGTACAGCCTTTGTCGCCACCGGCGGTGGCATGAGCGGCGGCACACTCGTTGATGCCGTTGTAGGCAGCGCGACGAATGGACTCGGTGTCGTCGCCGCAGCAGTGTACGAGCGCGACGTGTTTCTCGCGGGCCGCCGCCTCGACGCCGAGGAAGGCGGAGATGGCGCGGGCGCAGTCAGGGCCTCCTGGTGCGCAGAGGTTGGGTTGCTCGCCTCGGAGCACGATGGCGCGCGCGTAGTCGGCGCAACCGGCATAGCCGCACCCGCCGCAGTTGATGCCGGGCAGCAGCTCGGTGACTTTCGCGACGCGCGGGTCGTCCGGGATGCTCAGGTATTTGTCGGCGACGGCCAGCGCGGCGGCGCTCGCCAGGCCGATGCCTCCGATGCAGAGAGTTGATGTGGTGATGGGGTCCATGGGAGGGAGAAGTTAGGAGTTAGTAGTTAATAGTTAAGCATTACTTGACGAGCCCGCTGAAGCCCATAAAGGCGAGGCTCAGCAGACCGGCGGTGATCAGGGAGATTGCGACGCCCCGGAAGCAGCGCGGAGGGTCGGCGCGCTCGATCTTCTCGCGCAGTCCGGTGAAAATCAGCAGGGCGAAGGCGAAACCGACGGCGGCGGCGGTTCCGAAAAGCACGGACTTGATGAAACCGTAGCCCTCCTTCATGTTCAGAACGGCGACACCGAGCACGGCGCAGTTGGTGGTGATCAGGGGCAAGAAGATGCCAAGCGCGGCATGCAGCGGCGGCGCGAAGCGCTTCATCACGATGTCGATGAGTTGCACCAGCGCGGCGATCACGAGGATGAAGGAGAGCGTCTGGAGAAACTTTTCGAGCCCCAGCGGTTCGAGCAGATATTTCTGTAGACACCATGTGACCGCCGAGGCGATCGCAATGACGAAGATCACAGCTCCAGACATGCCGAGAGCGGTGCTGATTTTCTTGGAGACACCAAGAAACGGGCAGATGCCGAGAAAACGGCTCAGAACGAAATTGTTCACCAGAATAGCGCTAACGATCAGCAGCAGGTATTCCATGGGGCTCCCAGTTGACGCAAATACGCAATAAGACGAGTGAAGTCTACTATAAGCGGGGCAGCTCTTCAAGGGTCGCGTACCTTTATTTCATTGTAGGCACGCGCCTTGACCCGGCGTTGCCGTGTGCGCTAACATGGTCTTGCTCGAAATGACCGATAACACACCGGGGCTGTCCGATACGCCTGCCCGCCGCAGAAACGGAGGCTGGCCCAGCCCCACTGGAGACGCTATGAAACGGATTGCTCTGCTCTTGTCCCTCTTCGTCCCGCTCTTTACCTCCGCCGCTCCGGACGCGGCCCTGCCGCAACTCGGCGCGCAGGTCTTTATTGAGCCCGGCCAGACAGCCAAGGATGTGGACGACTGGTTCCGCATCCTTGAAGAGAACGGGATGACGGTCTGCCGCATCCGCATGTTTGAAACGCACATGCGCAAGCCCGACGGCACGTGGGACTTCTCGCTCTACGACGAGGCCTTCCGCGCCGCCGCACGCCACCACATCAACGTCTTTGCCACGCTCTTTCCGGCGGACGCCACGGTCGGAGGCTTCAAGTATCCGCGGAACGAGGCGCACCTGGCCGAGATCGCCGGGTACGTGAAGCAACTCGTCTCGCATTTCAAAGCCTTCCCCGCGCTTTACGGCTGGGTGCTCCAGAACGAACCTGGCACCGGAGGCTCTTATCCAGACAGCGACTTGGCCAGCCGCCTGCGCAAGGAGTGGCAGACCACCCGGCCGGCGTCAGACTACAAGAGCCATGGTTTCCGGCAGGCGCGCTTCGACTACGAGGAGTTCCAGCGATACTACACCACCTGGTTTCTCAACTGGTACGCCGAGCAGGTGCTCGCGATCGACCCCGGACGCCATCTGCACGTGAACAACCACGCGATCTTCTCGAATTTCCCGGAGTACGACTTCCCGGCGTGGCAGAAGTTCCTCACCACGCTCGGTGCCTCCGCCCATCCGAGCTGGCACTACACGATGTTCCGGCGCGAGCAGTTCAGCCTCGCCATGGCGGCCAACAACGAGATCATCCGCGCCGGCGCGGGCCCGCTGCCCTTCTGGCTGACCGAACTTCAGGGCGGCAACAACCTCTACAGCGGCGGCAAGCCGATCTGCCCCACGAAGGAGGAGACCGCGCAGTGGCTCTGGACCACGCTCGGCTGCGGCGCCAAGGGCGTGATCTTCTGGTCGCTCAACGCGCGCGCCACCATTGACGAGCCCGGCGAATGGGCGCTTATCACCTTCCAGCGCGAAGCATCAGACCGCCTTGTGGCCGCCCGCGAGGTTGCCCGCACGCTCAAGCAGAACGCCGCCCTTTTCGCGAACGCCAAGGCGCTGCGCTCGGGCGCCACGCTGCTGCTCTCACGCGAGTCGTTCTGGACTGACAAGAAACAGAAGCTGCCGGGTCTTAAAGAGGATCACGAGGGCCGCGCCGGCGGCGCTCCAATGAAGTCCGCGCTCGCGTGGTACGAGGCTCTGGCCGAGAACGGCATTCCCGCCGACCTCATCGAGATGGACGCTTTCGACTGGAGCCGTCCGAGTTACAAGGGCGAGGTCGCGATCCTCGCCCACCAACTCGCGATCCCGTCGCGCGACTGGCCGCGTCTTCGAACCTTCGTTGAACGCGGCGGCAAGCTGATTGCCGAAGGCGCGACCGGCTATTTTGACGAGCATCAGGTATGTACCTTCATGAGCGGCTTCCCGTTGGCCGACCTGCTCGGCGGCAGCATCAGCGAATTTAAGGCGCTCGGCGAGCGCTTCGACGTG
>CAYMLQ010000231.1:0-1767 GCA_964390795.1 uncultured Lentisphaeraceae bacterium | reverse complement strand
TTCTCTTCAAGCGGCAGGAAAAACTCGTCCTGCTCAAGACGCTGACCTCGGGAGACAGCCTCGTCACCGTCATGATCAACAAAGACAAGGCCTCCACGAAGATCCCCCTGCTGGTCAAGAAAGGCCTCACCCCCACCGTGCTCTATGCGGACAAAGGCGGCCGCGTCTCCGCCTCGTCCGTAACCCTCGCCCCCGAAGAGACCATCGTAGCTAAGTGGGAGTAACTAGCCTTATGGAGGTACACGTGGATTCGCACAACCCCTTCTATTCCAGTTTGGACGGCGTCTTGTTCAACAAAAACCTGACCGAGATACTCCAGATCCCGCCGCAAATGAGGGGGGACTATACGATCCCTGCCAGCGTCACCACTATCGGGCCCAAGGCGTTCAATCTTTGCGGATTACTCACAAGCGTCACGATTCCCAACGGTGTCACCTGCATCGGGGATCATGCATTCGCATCTTGCAGCCTGACCAGCGTCACGATTCCTGACAGCGTCACGAGCATCGATAGCTATGCCTTCATTGGGTGCAGCAAACTGACCAGAATCATGGTCGGCAGCGGTGTCGAAAGCATCGGGCGTGGCGCTTTCTCTGGCTGTCCCAATCTGACGGGCGTCTGCTTCAAAGGGCCTCCACCAAAGATCCCGAAACTTGATCCACTGCTCTTCTCCGGAGATCATTATGCTGTCGTATATTTTATGAACTCAAAGGGCTGGATTAACAAATTTGGCGGCGTCCCTGCAAAAAAGTGGACGTCTAAGGACTAAATTAGGATTTGGAACGGTCCCCGCCCGTTGCAACGGTGGTTGTGCGTCGATCTGTAGTTGAGTGTGTCGCCGTCTTGCAGAGACGTTCACACAACGGGCGGGGACGCCCGTTCTCCCCATCGCTCCGCACACATACGCACTTTTATTGCACCCCCCCCTGGTCTCCAACCGATTACGACGCGAAGACGCAAAGGCCATTGGACCCCCTTGGCGTCTCCGGGTCTTGGCGTGTGAAAAAGAACGGGGGTGCTTCCTGCCGATAGAGAGGCCACCTTGATTCGCGAACCCGAAACCCCTCGAAAGGCCGGAAGATATGTGCGACAGTTAATTCTTGACAGGCCCTTAGGGCATACCCAGGCGTCAGAATTGCTGGGTTGTGGCGTTGCCTGACCGTCTTCGAAATGCTATTCTATTCTTAACTCCTAACTCCTAACTCCTCCTTTCTTTTATGAGCGCAACAATCTTAGACGGAAAACAACTCGCCGCCGACATGCGCGCGAACCTCGCTAGCCAAGTCGCGAAACTCAAAGCCGAACACGGCGTCACACCCGGGCTCGGCGTCATCCTGATCGGGGCCGACCCCGCCTCCACCTCGTACGTCACCGCCAAGGAGAAGGCGTGCGAAGAAGCCGGCATGTACTCGCAGGACGTGCGCGTCGCCGCCTCCGCTACGCAGGAAGAGGCGCTTGCCCTCGTGCGGCAGATGAACGCCGACCCGCGCATCCACGGCATTCTTGTACAGCTTCCCCTGCCCAGGCACATCGACGAGGGCGCGGTCATCAACGCGATCGCGCCGGAGAAAGACGTGGACGGCTTCACGCCCGTCAACGTCGGGCGCATGATGATCGGCGAGACCTGCTTCCTGCCCTGCACGCCCCACGGCATCATCCAGATGCTCCTCAAGGCTGGTGTGCAGACCTCCGGCAGGCACGCGGTGGTCGTCGGCCGCAGCAACATCGTGGGCAAGCCCGTCGCCCACCTGCTGATGCGCAAGGCCG
>CAYMLQ010000230.1:0-9473 GCA_964390795.1 uncultured Lentisphaeraceae bacterium | reverse complement strand
CGCATTCTTCTCCCTGGCCTTCGTTTGAGGCGCCCGTTCGGCATTAACGGATCAGGATGACCGCCCCGCTGGATTTCTGCGCTTCCTCGGCGGAAGCAAAGGTGAAGGCGGAGGGGGTGCCCTGATTCCGGTATTCCGTGGCGATCCAGTCGGCGGACAGCACGTCAACCGCCACGCGTGTCTCGTCGATGGTGCTGTTCCAGTAGTGGGGGCCGCCGGGCCACACGCCGATATTCACGAAGGTGTTCAAGGGCGTTCCGCTGTAGCTGCCGCTCATCCGGAACTGCCCGTTGCGGTACAGGTAGACCGTGTTGTTGCTCATGACCAGCGTAAGGTACACCCACGAGTTCTCTGTTCCCTGGAAGTAAGTCGCGTCTCTGATGTTGGCGGCACTGCCCTCATGGACCCACACTTCCAACTGCTCGCCACTGGCGGAGCCGAATTCGCGAATGAGCGTGCCGGCGTTGTAGCCCGTGTCGAAAATGGCGCGTCCGGTCGACAACGCTGCCGGCATCTTGACCCATGCGGAAACGGTGGCGTTGCCGTTGATCACCTGCTTGTTAGCCGACAGATACCCCGTGGTGCCGTCGAAGGAGCATGCCCCGTCCACCCTCCCGCTCACGGTGTGGCTAACTCCGCCATAGGGCGCAACGTCGGCATCGTTGCTGGTAGAATCGTACCGCGTCCCCAAAATTTCCTTGAGATGCCACACCGCGCGGTACCCTGTCCAGACGCCCGCCGGGGTTTCCTGGTTTGCGGCGCTGGGCCGGCCGTAGTAGACGAAGAATGTGGTGTTGCTCGCGGCGGACACCAGCGGCAGCTTGACCCAGGCACACAACTGCTTGCCCGCAGTGTCGAACTTCTCCAACTCATGCGCCAGTTTCGTGACGCCATCGCCGGCCGTAAAGAGGATGTCGCTGCCGTCGCTCTTGGCATTCAGCCACAGGTTGGACCGCACGTTGCGCTCCGTGACCAGCGCCGGGAAGTTCGACAGGCTTCCGCTGACCTGCGAGCCGTCTACGAACAGCCGCTGCCGGTATCTCCATCCGGCATGCCAGGGTGCGTCGGATGCGGGGGCCCGCTCCTCGGCCAAGGCGGAGGCGAAAGAGGCCGGGGCATTCTGGTTGGCATACTCAGTGGCTATCCAGTCGCTGGAACGCGTCAGTTTGCAGGCGCGGGTTTCGTCCATGTCACCCGTCCAGTAGTGTCCCCCGCCACTCCAATTACCCAGGTTAAGCCACGTATTCAAGGGGGTCCCGGTATACGCGGCGCTGGTCCGGTACTGCCCGTTGCGGTACAGGTAAGCCGTGCCATTGCTCAGGACGAGCGTCACGTAGAGCCAGGCGTTCTCCGTTCCCGTGAAAAATGACGTGTCGGTGATGATGGCGTTGCCGTTGCGGACGAAGACCTCCAAGGCCTGGCCGCCGCTGCCCCCCTGCCGGATGAGCGTGGCGGGATCGTACCCCGTGTCGAAAATCGCGTGATATTTCGACAGCGAGGCCGGCATCTTCACCCAGGCGGAAACGGTGCTGTCGCCATTGATAACCTGCTTGCTGGCCGAAAGGTAACCCGAGGTTCCATCGAAGTTGCAGGCACCGTTGATCTTCCCGCTCGCGGTGTGGGTGAGCACCCCATTAGTGGCGAGATTGGCGCCGTTGGTGGTCGCGTCGTACCGTGTTCCCGAGTTCTCCCGCAGATGCCACACCGCACTATAGTCGGACCACACAGCCGCCCCATTCTGGGCGTTGGTGGCCAAGGGATAGCCGTAGTAGATGTAAAAGGAGGTGTTGGCCTCACCCGCGAGTTCAGGAATCTTCACCCACGCGCACAGACGCGTGTTGGCCACATCGAACTGCTCGAGGTCGTGCGCCAGCCGGGTGACACCATCGGCGGCCGTAAAGATGATATCGGCACCGTTGGTTTGCGCATATTGCCACAGGGCAGCCGTGACGTTGCTCTCCGTGATGAGGACCTGAAAATTCGTATGCACTCCGGCCCCGCTGACCAAAGCCTGATCCACCGTGATTTTCTGCCGGTAGTCCCAGCCCGGACACCACGCATCCGCTCCCCACGCCGCCGAACCCAACATCACACCAAGAACTGCGCAGCTCACACTCATTCCGATTCGCATTTTCATGACAGGCCTCTGTTAGCATTATTTTGGGCAGGACAATCCCGCACCTCTTCCGCGACCGAACACGCGTCCGATGGCGTCATTACCGACTCGCGCGCCACCCAGCGCACGGGCAATACATCATGTTCGGCCGGACCGGCCGGATTGTTCAGGCGCCGCGTTGCCGTGAACCCATCCGAACGGCGCGATACCTCGAAACGACACGAGGCATCGCGCCCTTCAAAAACCGGTGGCAGTGCTCAGATGCGCTCGTCAATCCCTTGCCGTTTCCGAGCGTGTTTTCATTTTGGATTCAACCAAACACTGAGTTCGTTGGCTAGCACCGCCTCGCTGTCGGCACAGAGTTTCTCGCTGACCGTACCGTCGGCGTTGCGGAATTTGTTGCCTAGGTCGCGGACGTGAATCCAACCTTGCGGGTGCAACCGGGTTTGCAGTTGGAAGTTCACGCGGTCCACTTTCTCCTCCCGGCAAGGCAGTAAACCGAGGACGAACAGTTTCGCGTTCGGAAGCTTCTCGTGGATGCGCACGCAGATCGTTTCGATGCCGGCAGCGACATCGGCCACGCTTTCACCGGCGGCGAGGTTTGCCATACCGGTGTGCAACAAGATTTGTTTTGGCGCAAGCCGGTCGAGTTCGCCATGCTCAACGCGCCAGAGGATGTTTTCGATACGTTCGTCCCTGAGTTGGACAACGCCGTTGGTGGTAAGGAGTGGTGTGGCATAGCCCTCACCCTGACTCTCTCCCGTCGGACGGGAGAGGGGATCCGGTCTCCTCTCCCCCGTCGTTTGGGGGAGAGGATTAAGGTGAGATGGCCGTTGTGGACGCAAATCAGTCCGGGCGCGCAACGTGGCGTAGAGTTTAATCTCCTGCGCGAGTTGGATTGTGCCGGTGCTGTCGGTGTGCCCGCCGTCCAGACAGCGGACGATAGCCCGGAGCGTGAGCTTGCCGGTGAATGGCGGCACGTCGAGCGTGTAGGCGTGGTTTTCGTGGCGCGAGCCGGTGAGGCCGGTGTGCCGGTCGGCGGCGATGACGAGGCCAGCGGCGAGCAACTCCACGCTCTGCATCTCCAGCGCATCCTGGCCTTTCTCGTACTGGAACGTGACCTGCCACCGACCAGTGCCGGGCAGCTTGCCGGTGATGTCGAATTCGAGGGGCGTCCAATCTTTGAGCTTCGCGTCCGGTTGCCAATTGCCAATTGTTACCGGCGACGGTTCGCGCCAGTAGTTGACGTTGAGACGCTGGAGATGTTCGGCGAGGCGTTTTTGGAAAGCGGCGTAATCTTTGGGCGTTGGCTCGCACCACGCGACCTCGGCAAGCGCGCACAGGCGCGGGACTGCAAACAGTTCAAGGCGCTCTTTGTCGGGTGTGGCGCACGTCCAGAGGTTCGCTTGCGCGCCGAGGATGTGTTTGGCTTGTTCGGGCGACAGTTCTTTCGGAACGGGATCGTAGTTGTAAACTTCCTCCAACGTTTCCACGTCGCCGCCGAAGCCGGGAGGATGCAGCGGCGAGTGGGATTGCCGGTGGTCGAAGTAGAGCGGCTTACCGGGTGACATCACGGCGTCGTGGCCGGATTTGGCGGCCTTGATGCCGCCGGCGGTGCCGCGCCAACTCATGACGGTGGCGTTGGGCGAGAGGCCGCCGTCTAGAATTTCATCCCAGCCGATCAACTTTCGTCCGTGCGCGTTCAAGAACGTTTCCATGCGAGTCATGAGATGCGCCTGCAACTTGTGACTGTTTGCGAGCCTGTTTGTCTTCATCATCGCCTGGCAATCGGCGCACTTGTTCCACCAGTCCATGCCCACCTCGTCGCCACCGACGTGGATGTATGCGCTCGGAAAGATGTCCATCACTTCGGCCAGGATATCTTCAAGGAACCGGTAAGTCTCAGGCTTACCGGCGCAGAAGACGTTGTTGCCGGGGACCGATGGGAAACGCGTCGCCCCCATCGGGAAATCGAAGAAATAGTCCACGACGGTTTTCGCGCCGCCGCAGGCGAGGTTTGGATACGCCGCCAACACCGCGCGCGAATGTCCCGGCATCTCAATCTCCGGCACGACGGTGATGTGGCGCGCCGCCGCGTAGGCGACGATGTCGCGCATTTCCTGTTGCGTGTAATAGCCTCCGTACCGGCCGATGGGTGGTTGTTCGCGCCACGCGCCGATTTGGGTGAGCAACGGGTATTTCTTGCTCTCGAATCGCCAGCCGTGGTCGTCCACGAAGTGCCAGTGAAACACATTCATTTTGTGAATCGCCAGCAGGTCGAGCCAGTGTTTGATGTCGTCCGCCGTCTGGAAATGCCGGGACGAGTCCATCATCAGCCCGCGCCACGCGAAACGCGGTTGATCGGCGAGTTTCACCGCCGGTAAGTCAGCTTGTGCCGGTGAGAGGCGCTTGCCGACCAGCACTTCGGGCGGCAACAGTTGCAGTAAGGTTTGCGTCGCCCAGAACGCGCCGGCCGCATCGCTGGCGGTGATAATCACAGATCGGTTGGTGGCGACATTGAGCACGTACCCTTCAGCGGGGATTCCGCCTTCATGCGTAAAGATAATCTCCGCACGCGGTGACGGTGCTTTGGTCGCTGTTGCCGCAAACCCAGCTTGTGACAGTTTCTCCGCCAACAACTGCGCCTCTGCTAAGAACGGCCCGCTGGCAATTCGCACTGTTTTGTCGAGCCGGTGGCTGCCAGCCTGAAATTCGACCGAGGAAGGTTGCGGAATGATGCTGGCATGAGTGGCGGTAACTACGGCGAGCAGGCTGGTGAGGATGAGAGAATTCATTTCGATTTGCGGCTTGGTTGATGGCGCCTGATAAAGCTTGCAGGCATCAAGTCGTGCTTGGTGAGTTTTCTGGCGGTGCAGAAAATCCGGCATTTTTTTGGCCGTTGCCGTTGTCCAACAAATATCGGCCAGCCCCCAAAAGCAGATTAGTCTTCGCATAAATAACTCCTTATCTGACCGTGTTGCGTTACGAATAAAATCCAGCATAGCGCTCCATCGAGTCCATGAGTGCTGCGGCATTCTTCAAGGGCACACCGGGATACATTCCATAAATCATCATCAATCCGCCTTGAGGCGTTGCAATCTTTGAAACCTCTTCATGGATGAGCGCATCAATGGCCTGCGGTGTGCCGAAAGGTGTTATGCTTTGCCGGTCAATGTCGAGGTGGACGCAGGTCTTGCCTCTGAAGCGGTCGGCAATCCAGTCAATGCCATTGACCAAGTCTTGAATGTTGATGGTCTGGACCCCCGCATCGACCAAATCATCTGCCAGGGTTCGGATGTCGCCATCCGAGTGCATCTCGACTAAGCAACCCTGTTCCTGCGCCTTTTTCATGAGTCGTACGTAAGAGGGCTTGATATACTTTCGGAAGAGGTCAGCAGGAATCATGGGGCCGAGCTGCATGCCCAGATCCTCTGGGAAACTGAATACGTCAGGATTGAGGTTCATCCAGCGGTCAACAAAGCCAGCGTTGAATGTTTCGACCATCTCGAGGAGGCGTAGAATTCGCGGATTTTCATCCATCATGTCAAAGATGAAATTTTCATAGCCCCGGATATCTTGCACGCGCAGGAAGGTATGTCCATGCGGCAACGAACCCCAGACAATTTCATCGTTTGCGCGGGCGATGTTGACATCCGCTTGGATTTGCGCCCAGTCGATCGAAAACGTTCCGTCTGTGACATTCGGGTCCGGTGCGGTGTAGTGCTCGAAGGCGTCCCACGATGCAAGTGGATGTCCATGTACGGAGCCTGTGATGCCATTATCAGTTGTCGTCCACACGCACTTCCATGGATCTGTATAAGGCGCATGTGCACGGGCGTTCAAGGCAAATGTTGGCGAGGAAGAGCAGTGGGTCGGAAAGAGATGTTTGTGGTTGTGAACCAGTTCCATGAGCGCGTCTTTGTCATAATGGTTCCAGCACGCTGCGTTAATATGAAAGATCATCGGAATGGCTTCCGGTTGCTCAAAGCGTATGGCCCGCAGGATGTTTTCTCTTGCGCTCATTTCAATTTGTGTATTATCATAGGGCCGACGTAAATTGTAAATAGAGGTTTCAGTCAATATTCTGGACTTTTCGGGCAAGCCAGAAGTCCGGGCTATCCTGGAACACGCCGGCTGACAACTTTTGCATCGAATGCCACGAACACCGCGAATAAGAAATGGTAGGGCGACGTTCTCCGAACGCGCCGAGGCAGGGTCGGAGACCCTTGCCCGACCTCTCTAGGACGGGCCACAGGAGCGCCAAAAGGGCCAAGTTACGGGCAATCGCTATTTCTTATTTCTGTACACTTTTGGCGAGCTCCCTAAATGCTTTGTGAAAACACGGGTAAAGTAATTGCAGTCAGAAAACCCTACCTTCTCTCCTATTTCGCCAACCGGCAAATCACTTCCGGTTAGCATTTCACAGGCATATCGCATGCGGATAGAAATCTGAAATTGAAGAGGTGTCCTTTGGGTGAGGCGGAGGAACGCGCGCCGAAGGGTGCTTTCACTGAAGCCAAAAGTTTTGCAGAGTTTCTGATAGTCTATATCTATGAAGGCATGATTCAGAATGTGGGATTGCACTTTGCGGATGGAGTAATCGTGCAGATTTCCCTCTTTCGTTTCTTTAAGCTCAAGCAGTTGTCCCACAAGGGCCAGGATATTGGCTCCCGTTGAAAAGGGATAGTCCATTGGAGATTCAAGGATTTCATTCACAAATGCTTTGATCGCAAGTTCAAATTCATGGGGGCGGTGAAGATGCAGTACAGTGTCTTCCTCTGAGAAGAAGCTTTTAAAGACGCGCTTGATTGCATCGCCCTGAAAGGCGACCCAGTAGACACGCCACCCGGTCTCTTTGTGCGGTCGATAGCGGTCTCTTAATCTTGGGAAGGTCCACCAGACATCCCCGCTCTCAACAACGCGTTCCTCCTCCCGTTCACTCCCGTAAATCCCGCGCCCCTTCTCAACGTAGACAATGCTGAACTCGTCAATGAGGCGTCCTTTCTTCCAGTCGAACTGATAGCGGCGTGGCGTATTTTCAAGGGGATAATCTTTAAAGGCTGCGTCAACCTCCTCGTAACCACAGTTCGTCAGGTAAATGCCCCATTGCTTCTGTTCATCAGAGACAGGAACGAGCTTGAATACTTTTGCCGTCATGGTTTCATCCGAAAGTACATTGGAGATCTTGAGAGTGCCGAGTTCTTCGGCTCTCTGAGACTGCCTGCCTTCGTCCGCCCAGCACCCTGCTGAACGAAATATCATGGCACAGGCCAACCGTATGGCATCTATTATGCGGGGGGGGGTGAAAAGAGTCAACCCCGGATTTCAACACTTTTCACCCCCGTGTCTCATGCCCTGCGCTATGGCCCGGACTGCCTGTGCGTGGCCGCACGCGGGCAGGCCGCGTGTGCGCCTGACTTCGACTTTAGCTGCGAGAGCTGAAGGGCGAGATCGACCCACCTGTCGACCAGCCGCTTGAACTTCCTGAAGTTGGCCGTCTCGGCCTTCACGGCGGCGAGGTTCTCCGGCCTGACATACTCGGACCGGCTCTTCATCCTGTGCGTGTAGCTGAGCTGGTAGAAGGGCCTCTTCCTCTCTTTCGGATCCCTGTACTGGCGGCTCACCGAGCCGGGCCGCATCGGGCCGAGTTCCGACAGTCGCACCCTGACGCGGGCGATTCTTTCCTCGATTTTCTGTATGGACGTTGACATGGCGTCTCCTTTCGGGCATAATAGGTAGCATATATCGGCTACCCTATCAAGCCGGAAAGCGAAGAAAAGGAGAAAAAGATGCGCCTCTGGTCGATCTGGTGGGAACTCGCACTCCAACTCAGGCCCGCGTTCGGCAGGACGCGGACGTTCCTCTGGTTCGCGGCGGGGCTTGCGGCGGCCTGCGTCCGCCCGGATCTCGCGGGCGTCACGAGCTATGTCCGGGCGCTGGGGCTGCGCCGCGCGTGCTACGGTCCGCTGCTGGACATGTTCCACAGCACGGGGGTTGACCTCGATAAACTCACGCGGCTCTGGACGCGGGCGGCGCTCCGCGCGCTACGGCCGGCCCTTCTCACGGCCGGGGGGCGCCCCGTCCTGCTGGCCGACGGCATCAAGATACCTAAGGCTGGAAGAAAGATGCCGGCCGTCAAGAAGTTGCACCAGGAGTCGGACGGCAACACCAAGCCGGAGTACATCTTCGGCCACTCATGCCAGGCCGTCGCGCTTGTGGTGAAGGCGGGCCTGGGCTTCTTCGCGCTGCCGCTGGCCTGCCGCATCCACGAGGGGGCGGTCTTCAGCAACCGCGACCGCCGCACGCTTCTCGACAAGATGGCGGCCCTCGCGCTCTCGCTCGGCATAGAGGAGCCGGCCGTCCTGGTCGCGGACGCCTACTTCGCCGCCGCGAAAGTCATCGGGCCGCTGCTCAGGGCGGGCTGGCACCTGATCGCGGCCGTCCGCTCAAACGCCGTCGCCTACCGCGCGCCGGAAGCGCCGAAGCCCGGCGCGCGCGGCAGACGCCGCACCTACGGTGAGAAGGTCACGCTGAAACGGCTCTTCGAAGACCAGTCCGCGTTCGCCGAGGCGCCGAGCCCCGTCTACGGCGAGAGCGGCGTCACGCTCCGCTTCCTCACACTCGACCTGTACTGGCGCCCCGTCGGCATCATCGTCCGCTTCGTGCTGGTCGCCCACCCCACGCGCGGACGGAAGATCCTGCTCTGCACCGACCTGTTGCTCTCCGCTCTGGAGATCATCCGGCTCTACGGCATACGCTTCAAGATCGAGGTCTCCTTCAAGCAGGCCGTCCACACCGGCGGCGCGTACGCATACCACTTCTGGATGATGGCCATGAAGCCGCGCCCCCGCAGGTCCGGCGACCAATACCTCCACAAGGAATCAGAGGCCTACCGCAACTCCGTCCGCCGCAAGCTGCGCGCCTACCACTGCCACATCCAGCTCGGAGTCATCGCGCAAGGGCTTTTGCAGGCCGTCGCGATCCTCGACGCGCCGTCCGTCTGGCGCGGCTTCGGCTCGTGGCTGCGCACGGTCAGGGCCGCCGTGCCGCCTTCGGAGCGCGTCGTCGCGCTTGCCCTGCGCAACGCCCTGCCGGAATTTCTCGCGGATTCGCTTGCAAACCATATCCTCGCGAAATTCATCCGCCAGCGGCTTGACCTAAGCAGGGCCGAAGGGTTGCGATTGGCTTCATGAGCCAGAAGTCCTGACTCTCAAGAGAATGAGCCGTTTGAGTGAAATCAGTGCGAGCCCGGTCCTGCGCGAGTTCGCGCAGGGCGCGGCGCAGTCCGCGATCATGCCGGTTGCGGACTTTCTGGCCCCGACCATCGAGGTTCCGACCTCGGTCGGCCGGTACAAGA
>CAYMLQ010000229.1:0-9474 GCA_964390795.1 uncultured Lentisphaeraceae bacterium | reverse complement strand
TAGATGCCCGAGGGCTGGTCGCGCCGCACGTCGCGCTCGATGCCCGAGGCGCGGGCCGCGGGGCCGACAATGCCCAACTCGGCGGCGACGTGGCGCGGCAGGGGGCCGGCGTCCTCGAAGCGCGCCATGACCGACTGGGTGGTCCAGAGCAGGTTCACGGCCACGGTGGTGTCCTTCTCGCCCGCATCGAGGCGGCGGCCGAGTTCGGCGAGGCGTTCGGCGTCGACGTCGAAGCCCACGCCGCCCGGGCGGATCAGGCCGCGGCCGAAGCGGCTGCCGCACAGCAGGGCGGTCATGTTGAGGAAGTCGCCGCGGATTCGACCGCAGTAGCTGGCCGTGGGCAGGAAGCCGACGTCGCCCGCGAGCGCGCCGAGGTCGCCGACATGGTTGGCCAGACGCTCCAGTTCCAGCGCAATGCCGCGCAGGGTCTGGGCGCGCGCGGTCTCCTGGCAGCCGGAGAGCGCCTCGACCACCTGGCAGTAGGTGGTGGCGTGCGCGACCGTCGCGTCGCCGGAGAGCGTCTCGGCGTAGTGGATCGTGCGCGCGTTGGGCCCGCCGATCAGGGCCTCCTCGACGCCGCGGTGCTGGTAGCCGAGGGCGATCTCGAGGTGGAAGACCTGCTCGCCGTGGCACTGGAAGCGGAAGTGGCCGGGCTCGATGACGCCCGCGTGGACCGGTCCGACCGCGACCTCGTGGACCTGGTCGCCCTCGACGCGGTAGAAGTCGCCCACGGCGGGCAGGATCGGCTGCTTGGCGGGGCGGCCCCACGCGTCGCGTCCGGTCCACGAGGGGCAGTAGCGCACGGGCTTGAACCAGGGGTGGCCGAGGGGGCGCAGGCCGAACTGCTCGGCGATCTCGCGCTCGAAGAGGTGGATCTGCGGGCAGCGCGGCGTGAGCGAGGGGAAGTCGTTGCCCTCGATGTCCGTCGCGCCCGCGAAAAGCTGGTTCTGCTCGTCGTCGGCGAGGATCACGTACAGGCGGGTCGCGCCGGGCAGCGGCGAGGCGGCGCCGAACAGCGCGCTGACGCGCTGGCGCGCGGCCACGCCGTCGAGGACGGCTTGCCGGAAGTTCTCGTAGGAGAGCACGGGGATGGCTGTCCGGCTGACGGCCTGTCCGTTGGCCAGCGCGGCGAGTTCGGGGCGGGAGTCGCTCATGGCCGGACCTCCAGGAATAGGGCCGCGTCGCTGACCAGCGCGGTGAGCGGGGCGGGGATGTAGAGGCCGATCAGCAGGACGAGCAGCATGAGGATCAGGATCGGCGCGCCGGTGAGGAAACTCTCGCGGAAGGGCGTATGGCGCGCCTCGAACGACGCGCGGCCCTGAACGACCTTGAGCACGGTCGCGCCCATGCCGATGAAGACCACCAGCAGCAGGAAGAGGAAGAGGCCGCCCACGGCGTAGCGCCCGGCCTCGAACGCGCCGTTGAGGATTGAGAACTCGCTGATGAACGGCCCGAAGGGCGGCGAGCCGGTGATCGCCAGGAAGCCGAGCAGGAAGAGCGTGCCGGAGAGCGGCAGGCGGCGCATCGCCCCGGACACCTGCTCGGTGCTCTTGCTGCCGAAGGCGCGGTGGATGTTGCCCGCGGAGAGAAAGAGCACGCCCTTGGTCAGCCCGTTGGTCACGACGTGCAGCAGCGTGCCGAAGAGGGCGGTCTTGCCGATGCCGAGGCCTAGCACGAGGATGCCCATGTGCTCCACGCTGGAATAGGCGAGCATGCGCTTGAAATCGCGCTGTCCGACCATGAAGAGGCTGGCCACGGCCATGGAGAGCAGGCCCATGAGCAGCAGCAGGCGCGAGACGTAGGCGCCCTCGCCCGCCGCGAGGCAGATGTGGTAGACGCGCAGGAAGGCGAGAAACGCGCAGCTCGTGACGCCGCCTGCGAGCAGGGCGCCGACCAGCCCCGGTGCCTCGCCGTACGCGTCGGGCTTCCAGGTGTGCATCGGGGCGAGGCCCATCTTGGTGCCGTAGCCCACGAGCAGCAGGACGAACGCCCCGTGAAGCCACGGCTTGGAGAGCTTCGGCGCGTGCTCCAGGATGCCCTCGAGCGTGAGCGTGGCCTCAAGCCCGGTATGCAGTGAGGCGTAGGCGAGGAAGAAGGTGCCGAGCAGCGCGAGGGCGATGCCGACCGAGCCGACGAGCAGGTACTTCCACGTGGCCTCGATGCTGCGCTGGGTGCGGTTGAAGTAGATCAGCGGCGCGGTCACAAGGGTGGTCCCTTCGATGGCGACCCACAGGAGGCCGAGGTGGTGCGCCCAGGTGACCAGGCTCATGACGCCGAGGAAGGTCAGCAGGCAGGCGCAGAAGACGCGGTTGGGGCGCTCGACGCGGAACTGGAGGTAGCCCACGGCGGAGAACGAGCAGAAGAGGAAAAGCGTGCTGACCACGAGCAGGATGAGCTTGCCGAGCGGGTCGAGCACCAGCCAGGCCGCGCTGGTGGTCAGCTCGGGGCGCGCGAGCGTCACGAGTGTGAGCGCGAGGTGCGCGGTCGCCGTCACGGGCAGCAGCCAGGGCCGGAGGCGGTTCGAGGGAACCGCAGCCGCCAGGGCGGCCATGAGGACGGGCAAAAAGATCAGCGCGAAAGCCATGGGCTACTCCTTCAGCGAAACCAGCCGGCGCGTGTCCACCGAAGCGAACGCCTGGTTGATTTGGTTGACGATAATGCAGATCACGAAGATGCCGACGAAGAGGTCCAACAGCACGCCCATCTCGACGACCAGCGGCATGGCCTCAACCAGCAGCATGCCGAAAATAAAGATGCCGTTTTCGAGAACCAGATAGCCGACGACCTGCGTGAGCGCCTTGAAGCGGGTGGTCAGCAGGATGAAGCCCGCAAGCACCGTCGCGATGGCGGTGGGAACGATCAGCGCGCCGGTGTGCGCATCGGCCAGCGGAAGCTGGTCGGCGAAGAGCAGCGCGAAGACCGTGCCCAGCGCGCCCAGGATCACCGAGGGCTGTAGGCCGATCAGCGGCTCCACCTCGCGCTTGATCTTCACGTCGCGCAGCGCGTGGATCATCATGCCGGGGATGATGACGCCCTTGAGCGCGATGGTCGGGACGGCGGTCAGGGCGACCGCGAGCGTCAGGTGCTCGTGCAGCAGCAGGGGGAGCAGGCCCAGCAGCGCGCCTTGGGTGGCCACGGTTCGGATGACCGTGACGATCCGGCTGGTGCCCAGCGCGAAGAGGTTGAGCATCAGGACGATCACGAGGAGGGTGTTTAGCAGATGGGTCATGAGGTCACCTTATCAGCAGGATGAAGCCGAAGCCGCAGAAGAGGAGCGCGCCGACGAGCAGGTACGGCACGTGCCGCATCTGGAGGCGCGCCATCACCGACTCCACGATGCCGATGATCGCCGCAAGGCCGAGAAGCTCCAGGACGTAGAGGGGCCAGTCGAGCCAGGCGTTGCCGAACTCGAAAGGCGCGGCCACGTGCAGCAGCACCGTGCCGAGCACGAGCAGCTTGACGGAGGCGGCGTAGAGGATCACGCCGAGGAGCGGGCCGCTATGGTCGAGCACCATGACCTCGTGGATCATGGTCAGCTCCAGATGCGTGTTGGGGTCGTCCACGGGGAGGCGGCAGGTCTCGGCCAGCAGCACGATGAAGAGGCCGATCGAGATCAGCACCAGCGGCGCGGCGACATCCGCCGAAAAGACGGTCGCCGGGCTGTGCAGCATGGCCGTCAGCGTCAGGGTTCCCGACACTTTGGCCAGCACCAGGAAGGCGAAGAAGAGCGCGGGCTCGGAGAGGCAGGCGAAGGTCACCTCACGCGCCGAGCCCATGCCCTCGAAGGCCGAGCCGGTGTCCAGCGCGGCGGCGGTGGTGAAGAAGCGCGCCAGGCCGAACAGGTAAGCGAAGAGGATCAGGTCGCCGGTGAAGGCGATCGGCGCGTCGAAGCCGGCGATCGGGATCAGCAGCCCGGCCAGCAGCACCGTGGCCAGCGTGACGACCGGGCCGGCGATGAAGACCCACGTCGTGGTCGTGCTCAGCACCAGCCCCCGGCGCATGAGCTTGGCGAGGTCGTAGTAGGGCTGCAGCAGGGGTGCGCCGGCGCGCCCGCCGAACCACGCCTTGGTTCGGTTGATCACGCCCAGCAGCAGCGGCGGCAAGAACAGCAGGAGGGCCACATGGAGAAGCAGGTTGATTAGGGTCATTGTTCACTCCCAACGTTTCCCCAGATGAGGAGCACGATCATGACGATCAAGATGTAGAGCACGTACAGGTGCGTCTGGCCCTGCTGCAGGACACGCAGGCGCGGCAGGCGGCGCTCGGCCGCACGGAAGAGCGGCGTCACCAACCGGTCCAGAACGGCATCGGGGACGAGGCTCTTGAAGGATGAGGGCCGCGGGAAGTGGCCGCGCAGCGCGGTGCGCAGGTTCTTCGGCCACAGCAGGAACGAGGTCAGGCTGACGAGCGAGTCGCCGAGCGAGGAGCCGGTGTACTGCATGCGGCCGGTCGGCCGCGCGTAACCGCAGTCCCAGGTGAGCCCCGTCCGGACGGTCTGCGTGCGCAGGCAGCGCTTCAGGAGCAGCAGCGCCGCCGCGGCGAGCCCCGCCAGCGCGAGCCCGAGGGCGCTGAGGCCTGCCAAGGGAGAGGCCTCGGCGAGAGACGCCTGGGGGGCGCCCGCCGACCAGGCCCGGACTGCGGCGTCGAGCAGCGGCGCGGCTGCGAGCGGCGCCACGCCGAGGGCGACGCAGCCGCAGGCCAGGGCCGTCATGGGGACGAGCATGGACGCGCTCGGGTCATGCGCGGCGTGCTGCCCCGCAGCCTCGGCGCGCGGCGCGCCGAGGAAGACGGTGCCCAGCACCCGCACGAAGCAGGCCACGGCCAGCGCGCCGGTCATGGCCAGCGCCACGGCGGCCAGCGCGGCGGCGGGCAGGCCTGCCGAGCCCGCGTGGCCCAGGGTCTGGAACAGGCCCAGATAGAGCAGCCACTCGCTGGCGAACCCGTTCAGCGGGGGCAGCGCGCAGATCGCGACCGCGCCCACGGCGAAGAGCGCCATCACGCGCGGCATCCGCTTGGCGAGACCGCCCATGCGGTCGATCTCGCGCGTGCCTGCCGCGTGGATGACCGCGCCGGCGTTGAGGAAGAGCAGCGACTTGAAGAGCGCGTGGTTGAGGACGTGCAGCAGCGCACCGCCGAGGCCCAGCGCGACCCAGCTCGGATGGCCCAGCGCACGGCCCAGCAGCGCCAGCCCGAGGCCCATGGCGATGATGCCGATGTTCTCGATGCTGCTGTAGGCCAGGATGCGCTTGAGGTCGCGCTGGCCGATGGCGAAGGCGATGCCCGCCACGCTGGAGAAGGCGCCCGCAACCAGCAGCGCGGCTCCCCACCAGGCCGCGCCGTCCGGCAGGAGCGCGGTCATGCGGACGATGCCGTAAACGCCCATCTTGAGCATCACGCCCGACATCACGGCCGAGACGTGGCTGGGCGCGTTGGCGTGAGCGCCGGGCAGCCACACGTGCAGCGGCATGAGGCCCGCCTTGAAGCCGAAGCCGACCAGCGCCAGCACGAAGAGCGCGTTCGCTGTCGCGGCGGGAACGCTCAGAGGCGCGCTCAGCGAGAACGACCCGAGCGCGTGTCGGCACAGGGCGAACAGGGCGAGCAGGCAGAGGGTTCCGACGTGCGTGGCGATCAGGTAGATCCAGCCCGCGCGGCGCACCTCTTGCTTGTCGTCTTCGGCGGTGGCCGCGAAGTAGGCGGCCAGCGCCATCACCTCCCAGGCGAGCAGGAAGAGCACGCCGTCGCGCGCGATGACCACCAGCGCCATGGCTCCGGCTAGCAGTCCGTAGGCGAGGCCGAGGCGGCGGCCGTTGGCCGGATGCTCGGACTGCCTCCAGTAGCCCAACCCGTAGAATGAGCCCAGGGCGGGCACGATGAAGACCGGCAGCAGGAACAGGGCGCTGAGCGGGTCGAGCGCGACCGCGAAGCGGCTCTGCTGAAACCCCCACGCCCAGCTCAGCTCGGGCGTGCGGGCGGCGAAGCACGACGCGGCGACGGATCCCAGCCCTAGCAGGCTGCCGGCCAGCAGGAGCGCGGTCGCGACGCGCTGGCCCGCGGCCGAACGCGCCGACAGCAGGCATCCGGGTACGCCGCTGACGGCGAGAAGAGAGATCGCCAGCAGAAGTAGAAAGAGAACATTCATCTTAATTGTCAAGTAAGCTGGGTTCAGGGTTCAGAGGTCGGAGATCAGAGGTCGGAGATCAGAGGTCGGAGGTCGGAGATCGGAGGTCGGAGATCAGAGGGTAGAGGTCGGCGGTCGGACGGCGGCAGAAAGGGGGAACTCATCCCCCAGGCGAGGCCTGCGGAAGGCGTTCTTGCGAAGCTCGCGATACATTCAGATCGGCAACTTGTGTTCATTCGTTTTCCGGATCTCAGACCACTGACCCACTGACCCACTGACCTCTGACCTCTCCTACCGCGCGAACCACTGCGTGACAAACGCCTTAAACGGGAACAGCGTACACAGCAGGGCCAGTAGCGTCAAAAGGATGTAGAGCACATAGTGCTGCGTCAGGCCGCGCTGGAAGCGGTGGAACCAATTGAAGCCGGCCTCGATGCGGTGCCCGGCGGGCAGGAGCAGCCGGTCTAGCACCGGATCGTCCACATGGCTGTGCGTGAGGGTCGGCAACGGGAAGAGTCCGCTGACGCGCGGCCTGCGACCGTGCGGCTTCAGGACGCCGTGGAACAGAACGATGATCGTCTGGGCGAACGAGGAGGCGGTGTACTGCATCCGGGCGGTCGGCAGGGCATAGCCGCAGTCCCAGGTGAGGCCGCGGCGCGGGGCGGCGGAGCAAAAGAGGGGAGAACGAGAACGCTCAACGCTGAACGTCCAACGCTCAACGCTCAAGTGATGGAGGAGGGCGGCCAGACCTGCGGCGCTGAGCGCGAGAGACACGGCCAGGAGGCTGAGCAGGCCCAGAGGGGCAACGGACGCGAGGGGCGCGGCTGCCGCTCCGGTGTCTGTGAGCCAGCACGCGGCGGTCGCGTCAAGCGCCGGCGCGGCCAGGGCCGGCGCGAGGCCGATCAATGCGCACGTGGCGGCGAGCGCGAGCATCGGCAGCCGCATCGTGAGCGGGGCCTCGTGGGCGCGGGCCGAGCCCCGCGTACGCGGCTCGCCCAGAAAGACAGTGCCGTAAACCTTGACGAAACAGGCCACGGCCAGCGCGCCGACCATGGCCAGCACGGGCACGCCGATAGTCGCGGCGGTGCCGCCAGTGAGCGCGGACTTGAACAGCCCCAGGTAGACGAACCACTCGCTGACGAAGCCGTTCAGCGGCGGCAGGCCGCAGATGGCCACCGAGCCGGTGAGGAAGCAGGCCGCGGTCCACGGCATGGCCTTGGCCAGGCCGCCGAGCCGGTCGATCTGGCGCGTGCCTGTCGCGTGGACCACCGCGCCCGCGCAGAGGAAGAGCAGGGACTTGAAGAAGCTGTGGTTCCACACGTGCAGCAGGCAGCCGGCCAGGCCCAGGGCGATCCATTCCGGATGGCCGGACGAGCGTCCCAGCAGCGCCACGCCCAGGCCCATCAGGATGATGCCGACGTTCTCGACGCTGTGATAGGCCAGCAGTCGCTTGAGGTCGTGCTGGCCGAGGGCGAACACGACGCCCAGGAGGCCACTGGCCGCGCCCAGGGCGAGGATGATGCTGCCCCACGCGGCCGGCGGGGCGGGCAGCAGGGAGAGCCAGCGCACCAGCCCGTAGACGCCCATCTTGAGCACCACGCCCGAGAGCATGGCGGAGACGTGGCAGGGGGCGCTGGCGTGAGCGCCCGGCAGCCAGAAGTGGAGTGGCATGGCGCCCGCCTTGAGGCCGAAGCCGAGCAGCGCCAGAAAGAACAGCAGGTGCAGGGAACTCAGGCTCAACGCGTCCCGCGCAACCGGCAGAAGGGCGTAGGAGCCGGTCGCATGCCGCCACAGGACAAAGAGGCCGAAGAGCGTCAGGGTGCCGACGTGCGTGGCGATCAGATAGATCCAGCTCGCCTGGCGGCTCTCGGCGCGGTGGTCCTCCGTGGCGACGAGGAAGAAGGCGGAGAGAGCCATGAACTCCCAGCCCAGCAGGAAGATCAGCGCATGGCGGCTGATGACCAGCAGTGCCATGCCTGCCACCAGAAGTCCCCAGAAGAGGCGAAGCTTGCGCCCGTTGCTCGGGTGGCGGCGCTGGGGCCAGTAGCCCAGGCCGTAGAGGGGGCCGAGGCCGCCCACGAGAAAGACCGGGACGAGGAAAAAGGCGCTCAGGGCGTCCAGTCCGACCGCGCCGCTGCCCGCCGCCTGCCATGGGAAGAGGCGCGTCGGCACGCCGCTGCCGCCGCACAGGCAGCCCGCGGCGCCGGCGAGGCCCGCGAGCGCGGCGCAGGCCATGAGCGCAGCCGCGGCGCGCTCCCCCCAGGCTGAAGAACGCTCGAGGAGGAGCCCGGGCAGACCGCTGGCGGCCGCAAGCGCAAGGGCGATAATGGTCAGGTCAAGGAACACGGCTAGCCTTGGATTTTGGACTCGGCGGACGCGATCAGCGCCATCAGCTCCTCTTGCGGGGGGTGCCGGCGCAGCGTCGCTTTGACGTCCGGCGTCCTCAGAACAAAGCTGAGACGCGAGAGCAGGTGCAGGTGCGTTTTGACGGTGGGGCTGACGAGCGTGAACAGGATGTTGACCGGCTTGCCGTCCACGGCGTGGAACTCGATCGGGTTCTCGAGGAAGCAGAGCGTCACGGTCGGCTTGGAGACGTGCAGAACCACGGGGTTGCGCACGTGCGGGATGGCGATGCCGTCGCCCACGCCGGTGGAGCCCAGGCTTTCGCGGGCCAGCAGCACCTGGTAGAGGAACTCGCGGTCCACCTCGTCCGGCAGCTTCATCACCTGAACGATCGCGCGCAGCACGGAAGGCTGGTCGGTGCCGCCGACGCGGTAGGCCACGCCGCCCGCATTCAGAGCCTCGGTGAGCGTGGAAAGACTGGAGCGGTTAGGCTGGTCGGACGTGAACAGGTCGGGAGAGACTTGGATGTTGCGGGCGGTGGCCCACTCCAGCAGTTCGGCCCGGTTGAAGCGGACCTGCTCGTTGATCGTGTGCGAGGGGATCTCTTCTTGTTTGACCCACTTATAAACCGTTTCGTCTGAAACGTTCAGTAGGGCCGCCGCATCTTTAACTGACAATTGCATTCGCGTCGCTCCGCAGACAGAAACCGTCTGCCATTTGAGACAAGCGTAATTGATCGCCGGTTGTCTGAGAATATCAACAAGGCCAAAAAACAAAGAAAAAAGCCGCCGTTACAGGCGGCTTCATCAATCATGGTGGAGCGAAGGAGATTCGAACTCCCGACCCCCACGTTGCGAACGTGATGCTCTACCAACTGAGCTATCGCCCCATGAATTCCAAAAGAGGTTGTAAAAATAGCAAATAAGGAGGGCACGGCGCAAGAGGGATTTTGAACTATTGGGCGAAGTGCAAAATGAAATGCACGCTTTTCAAAAGTGGGGTGGACTGCTGGC
>CAYMLQ010000228.1:0-9483 GCA_964390795.1 uncultured Lentisphaeraceae bacterium | reverse complement strand
CGCCGTTCCACTGTTTTATCAGGCATTTTCCGGGACTCGACTACCGGCTGATCCACGGTGTCGCCCGGGTTGAGGACCGCTACGATCTGTCCGACTATCACCGGGAGCGCTATGTCGCCTGCGTCAGCCGCGAGGAGGGGGGCGATTTCAAAGGACGGGTCACGGATTATCTTCGCGCGAATCCCGTTGAGCCGGACCGACTCTGCTACATCTGCGGCCACAGCGGCATGGTCGCCAGCGTGTACGACCTGCTGCGCGACCAAGGCGTTCCCAGCGACAATCTGCTGACTGAAACGTTTTTCTAAGCGAGGTGACGAGGCGATGAAAGTAGCGATCTCCTATCCGCCCATTGTGAACGACCGCGGCCAAGTCGCCATGGTCTCGCAGAACCGCAACGTGCAGTATTTCAAGAGCCCCACCTATCTGTTGCCGGTCGTGCATGCCCAAGCGGCGACGTGGCTGCGCGACATCGGCTGCGAGGTGCGCTGGGATGACGGCAACGCGCAGCAGAAGAGCTTCGACGAGTGGTACGCGGGGCTTCTGGCGTGGCGTCCGGACGTCGTGGTGTTCGAGAGCACCACGCCTGTGATGAAATTTTACTGGTCGCTCGTCAAACGGCTCAAGGGCGATCTGCCCAAGACGCTCGTGGTTATGACAGGCTATCATTCCATGCGCAAGCCGGACGAGACGCTGGCCGCGTGCGAGGTGGACGTCATCCTGCAGAGCAACCATGTCGATTTCGTGCTCAAGAAGCTGGTTCCCTACATGGCCGAGCACGAGGACTGGCGCACAACCTGCGATATCGAAGGGCTCGTCATCCGCGTCGACGAGAAAAGGACCCGCACGACGGGGACCTTCAAGCGGGTAGAAGATCTGAACCTCTCCCCGGACGTCGACCGCGACCTGGTTGAGTGGAAGCGTTACGCCTACGAAAACGGCAACTACCTGCGCACGCCGGGCACATACGCCACCAGCGTGATCCGCGACTGCACCTTCGGCAAGTGTACCTTCTGCCGCTACAACGGACCCGATCTCACGTTCTCGATCCGCTCGGTCGAAAAGAGCCTGGACGAATACCAGAGGCTCATCGAGGACTACGGTGTGCGGGAGATTTTCGACGACTCCGGCGTGTGGTACCGCGGGGAGCAGGCGCGGGCCTTCGCGCGGGGGATCATCGCCCGCGGCCTTCACAAGCGCGGCTGCTACTTCGGCTTCAACACGCGCTTCGGTTACCTCGACGAAGAGACCGTCGCCCTGTTGGCCAAGGCCAACTTCCGCTTCGTGCTGGTGGGGCTGGAGGCTGCGGACGCGGAAACGCTGACGCGCCTGAACAAAGGCTATCTGCCGCATCAGGCCCGACAGAACCTAGAGATCTTCACCAAGTACGGGCTCCATCCGCACCTCACGATCATGGTGGGATACTACTGGCAAACGGCCGAGCAGTTGGGCGCGACCGTCAGCACGGTCCGGGAACTGATGTTTAAGGGGCTGGCCCGGACGCTCCAGGTGACGATCTGCACGCCGCTCGACTTCACGCCTTACCACAAGGAGTGCATTGCCAAGGACGTGCTGCTGACCGACGACTACAACGATTTCGACATGAGCCGGCTCATCGTCAAGACGCCGATCCCGCACGAGGCGTACTATCAGGCGATCCGCGACATCTATGGCGTGGCGACGGACCCCCGCTTCCTTGCCCGCCAGCTCCGCTTCCTCGCCTCAGGACGAGGACGAGACTGGGAGTTTCTTTTCCGCTACGGCTGGCGGGCCCTGCGCCGCGTGCGCAACCACGTCTACAATCTGACCTCGCAGGAACGCGGCTGAACGGTCATTTGATAAAGCCCGCGTCGCACCAGTCGCCGTGGTCGCTCTTGTTGCCGTCGCCGGCGGACTCGGAGAGCAGGACGACGCGCTCGGCGTCCTTGGGGAGTTCGACGTCAAAGTGCCAGCGCTCGCGCTGGCCGAAGCGCAGCGCGGGCGAGGTGGCCAGTACGCGGCGGCCGTCTGCCGCCTCGGCCGCGACGCTGAAGATGACGCTGGACTGGTTCTGCGGGCGCTGGCTTTCGTCGATGCCCACGACGGCGACGAAACGCCGCCACGACGGGTCGCGCGCATACACCGCGTAGCCGTCCGCATGGATGCAGACGCCCGAGGCGAAGGTCTCTTTGCCCAAGCGCAGCGGGCCGTTGAGGGAGGCACCGACTTTAAAGGAGCCGTAGCCCGTGGCGGTTTTTAGGGGCTTGAGCGTGTCGAGCGTGACGTCGGGTCTGGGCGGAACCGCGCTGAGCTGCGGAACCTTGGGCACGGTGAAGGCCGTGGCCTGCGGCGCGCCGCGCGCGCCGGCAAGGGTGTAGGGGATGACCTCGTAGCGGTAGGTCGCCTCGGAACTGACGCGGGCGTCGCGCCAGGCGCCGCCGAGCGCGGCGGGAGCGACGACCTGGCCGTCGCGGCGGATCTCGCAGGCGCGGGCATTGCTGCTCCAGGTGAGCATGACTGGGCCATAGACGTCAGGCATCTCGGCCTTGAGCGCCGAGGCGGCGGGAACAAGGACGGGCGCGGGTTTGTCGGAAAACGTGACCTTCCAGGCGAACGGTCCGCCGCTTGCGCTGGTGAAGGCGACGCGCACGAGCCCTTCCTCGGTCTTGGGCTCGGAGAGCCTCGTCAGGGGCGCGTCCGGCGTGTTGGCGTTCGAGTAGGCGTCCTCAGGCCTGGCCACGAGTCCATCGCCCGGCGTGATGGTCAGCTCATAGCCGTTCGGGCCTGTGATGGCGGCTGACGCGACCGCGCCGACGGGAGCGCCCGCGCCCGTGTAGGTGAGCACGCGCAGCTCGTAGGGGTCATTGGCGACGGTTTCGCTGACGCCGGAGAGGGTGCGGGTTTTGGCGTCCCAGCGCTCCTGCCTCACATCGACCATGCCCTGCGTGATGTGGCGCGAGGTGGAGATGAGCTGGGGGCGGTCGAGCACGGGACGCACGGCGAGCACGGCGCAGGACTGCGGGCGCAGGGTTTGCGTCAGGCGGCCTTTGAAGGGCGGGGTCAGGGCATTGGCCCAGAAGTCGAAGGCGATCTGCTCGCAGTCGCCGGGGAGGCCGACCTTGGCGAGGGCTTCGTCAAAGCTCTTCTCCTTGCTGTCCCAGTTGAAGAGGCCGAGCACATCGCGGCGCGGGTGGTCGGATGTGGCTGCGTCGGTGACCAGCCAGAGGCCGGGGATTCGGTTCTCGAAGAGGTCCACGGGGCGCGCCGTGGCGCTGTGCGAGGGCATGGTGCGCTTGAGCAGGTCGAGGCGGTCGGGCGGCAGCCGGGCATAGTCCTCGCTGCTGCTGTTCATCTGGCCGCTGAGCGTGACCCAGGAGCAGATGACCTGCGCGTGTTCGAGCGGCAGGGAGGCTCGGACATAGAGCGGGTCGGGATCGTTGTACCAGACGCGGCGGTGAAGGAAGTACTGCCACGCGCCGAACTCCGGCCCGCGCAGCAGGCTGGCCCAGTTCGCGCCGTTGTCGGGGCCGATGCGCATGGCGTCGATGAGGCCGAAGGCCGCGCCCGCGCTGCGCATGTTCTGCTGGGCGCAGCAGCCGAGCAGGAAGACGTTCGTGCCGGCGGTCTCGCGCACGAGTTTCAGGCTGTTGCGCATCATCTCGATCTGGGTGGTGGCGGGGTCGGAGAGCACGGCCTGTCCGATCTCGTCCTCGCGGAAGGTGTCGCACACGTAGTTGAGGTTCACCGACGAGCCGGTGTAGAGTCCGTCCATCTTGAGGTAGGTGTAGCCCCAGTCGCGGGTCATTTTCCGGATCACGTCCTTCAGGTAGGCTTGGGTGTCCTGGCGGGTGAGGTCAAAGCAGGTGCCTCCCCAGCGGGTGTCATAGGGCTTACCGTCCGGCTTCTTGGCGAACCAGTCCATCTTGTCGGCGAACCAGGGGTCGTCGCTGGAGCCGGCGAACGGGATGAGCCAGAGGCCCGCGGTCATGCCGGCCTTGCGGATCGCGACGGCCATGGGCTTCATGCCGGAGGGGTAGGGGCCCTCGGGGTTATGGCCGATGAAGACCTTTTTGGGTCCGTTCTTGGAGTGGCCGAGCTGCCAGCCGTCGTCGATCTGCATGACGCCGAGGCCGAAGGGCTTGAGGACGCTCGCGGCATAGTCGGTGCGGCCGGTCATGACGTTCTCGCGCGACGCGCCGTCCACGTACCAGGTACAGTGGACGGTCGGCATGGGCGGCAGGTGGATGTCATAGACCTTGGCGATGGCGTCGGCATAGGCTTCGAGTCCGAGGCGGGCGTCGTCGAAGCGGCCGATGACAAAGGTTTCGAGACCGAGCGTTTGGCCGGGTGCGAGCGGCAGGCGGCCGTAATCCACGTGCGGCAGCAGCCGGACCACCTCGTTGGAGACGTCCAGGCGCACGATGCCGCTGCCGCGGTCGGTGGTGATCCAGCCCGCGACCACGCCGCGGCGGGTGGCGGGGTCTGCGACGGCGGCCCACATGTAGCTGCCGGGGTTCTTGTCCGGCTTGAGCAGGCCGCCGGTGCCGAGCGTGTTCAGCGACGATGCCGGAGCGCCGAGATCGAGCGTAAGGGCCGGGTACGTGACGCGGTTGGTGATGGTCTGGGTGCCGCCGCTCTTAATAACCTTCTGGATAATAACAAACGGGGAATCGGCATCGACAAGCACGATATCGCGGCCGCCGCGGGCGTCGGTCAGCATGAGCGCGTCGCCTTTGAAGGTGCGCCACTCGAACGGGGCGACTGTGACGGTGATCCCCTCGGACGCGAACTCATCGGCGGTGGCGAAAACCTTGCCGGAGGCGCGGTCGGAGAGGAGGAGGCTGCGCGTTTGCTCGTCATATCGGACCCTTAGCCGACTATTTCCGACAGACAGGTCGGCGGCGGCCAGATGGGATGTCAAAGCGAGCGCGCTCACGAGGAGCAGGGTGTGTCTTTTCATTTATGACTCCTTTACCACACTGTAGCGGTTTTGCCGGGAGGGTGGCAAGCGCATTGCGCGTAATCGGTTGGTGGCCGGGGTGTTCGAGGAGTGAGCATCGCTGGCGAATCTGTGTCGCAAGCTCGGGAGCGGGGACACTCCTGTCCCCGAAACGTCGGCCAAACGTCGATCCGCAGGCGGTCGTCTCGTCGTAACCTGATGCTCGGTGTTGCACGACCGTTCACAACGGGGACAGGAGTGTCCCCGCTCCCAGCGCTACGCGCACACGACGCAAGTTCCTCGATCCCTCGGCCACCAACCGATTACGCATTGCGCAGGGCAAAAAGATCGTGTTCGCCGTTTACAGGGACGGGGGCTTTTGAGTAGAATGCTTGCATTACCATAAAAATGTGGTTCGCTTGCGGACTGCGGATGCCGGATTGAGATCGGAAAGGAATGGACAGATGAGCAAGAGCGGTGCTGTTTCGGGTGTGATGGCCAGCGTGATGGTGGCCGGCCTGAGTATCGGGTTGTCAGGCTTTGTTGCGGGGTGTAAAACGGGGGGATGCCCTTGTATGATGAAAAAGGAGAGCAAGCAGATGAGCAATGCGGAATTCTATAAGGATGGAAAATTAGACAAGGCCAAGGCCAATCAGGCGTATTTCGACCTGATGACCAAGTTCAATGTGCCGGTGTATGCCGCGCTGAAGAAGGATGACGGGTTCTTCTGGGCGATCGATTTCGGGAAGGGCGAGTTCGCCTCGTTCGGCATGGCGGGAGTTTTCTGGGCCAACGAGCCCGACGGTTATCTCGGCCACGAGATCTACCTGCTGCCGTGGCAGAGCATTCCGGAGCACCGCCACCTGCCGACGAAGGACAAGGCCGGCAAGGATATCCCCTGCAAGATGGAGAGCTGGCAGGTCCGCTACGGGTATGTGTACGGTTTCAGCGAGGTCGGCGAGGCCAACCTCGACAAGTATCCGGAAGCCAAGGCGATGCTGGCCAAGATCCAGATCCCTCACCTCAAGAGCCTGCATGTCGAGAAGTGGGAGGCTGACGGTTCGGTGCATAAGCTGGCCGGCGCGGAGACGTGGCATTTCATGATGGGCGGCAAAGAGGGCGCGATCGTGAGCGAATACGCGACCTATCATGACGGCGCCGGGCTGCGCTTCACCGTTCCGGGCGTGTCGCTGTAAGGGAGTGTTCATCACTGAGTGCGCCCGGCTCGCTCCGGGCGCCTTTGTTCAAAAGGGAGAAGTGTCATGACGTACGAGCATACGGGGATTCCCGTTTTCGAGAAGATGGAAGGCATGATGTATGTCGAGCCGCTGAAGGTTTGGGTGACCGGCGCGGATGCGACACCGTACAAGATCGAGTGGCTCTATTTCGAGCCGGACAGCCCGATGGCGGCGGCGATCCAGGACGAGACGCATGTGGCGTACCGCGTCGATAACATCGAGGAGGCCGTGAAGGGCAAGAGCATCCTGTGGCCGATCTGCGAGCCTGTTCCCGGGCTGGCGATGAAGATCGCGTTCATCTACGATCAGGGCATGCCGGTCGAACTGGTCCAGATGGGCTGAGGTCAGTTAGGATTTAGGAATTAGGATTTAGAAGTAGAAAAAAAGGAGTTTTGCCATGGCTATGAAGAAGTTCATCAATGATCCTGCGAACCTGACCAAGGAGTTGCTGGAAGGGCTGGCGCTGTGTTACAGCACCAAAGTCAAACTCGTAAACGAGAAGATCGTGGTGCGCGCCACGCCCAAGGACGAGAGCAAGGTTGCGATCGTGACGCTCGGCGGCGCGGGGCACGAGCCGGCGCTGAGCGGGTTCGTGGGCGAAGGCCTGCTCGACGCCAGCGTGGTCGGCGACATCTTTGCCGCTCCCGGCGCGCCGAAAGTGCTGGAGATGCTGCGCCTGTTCAAGCGCGAGGCCGGCATCCTGCTGGTGACGCTGAATCACGCGGGCGACCGCATGAGCGCGAGCAAGGCGCTGCGCGACGCCCAGAAAGAGGGCATCAAGGTCGTCGAGATCGTCACGCACGAGGACATCAGCGCGGGCATCGATATCGACCCCGAGGAGAAGCGCGGGCTGGCTGGCTGCGTGCCGCTTTATAAAGTGGTCGGCGCGGCTGCCGAGCAGGGCAAGAGCCTGGAAGAGATCGTCGAGATCGGCGAGCGGTTCAACAAGCAGATGGCGACGCTGGCCGTGGCCATGACCGGCTGCACGCATCCGCAGAACGGCGGCGTGATCGCGGTGCTGCCCGACGACGAGATGGAGATCGGCATGGGCCAGCACGGCGAGGCCGGCGGCGGCCGCAGCAAGATCCTCAGCGCGGACGAGACCGCCTCGCGCATGATCGAGCCGCTCGTCAAGGCGACCGGCGTGAAGGCGGGCGACACCGCGCTGCTGCTCATCAACGGCGTGGGCGCAACCACGCTTATGGAGATGCTGATCGTCTACCGCAAGGCCGCGCAGCTCCTGGCCGCGCAGGGCATCCATGTGACCCCCGGCGCGTGCGGCGAGTACCTGACGGTGCAGGAGATGGCCGGTTTCCAGATGATCCTCTGCAAGCTGGACGCGGATCACGTGGAATTCCTGAAGGCCCGGGCCCGCGCCCCGTTCTGGACCGCGTAGGTAAGTTGTCATTTAGGAGTTAGGATTTAGGAGTTGGAATGCGTTTTTCTTAACTCCTGAATCCTACATGTCAAGAGGTGTTTGTGCTGAATCTTCAGACTTTTAAAGAGATGGTCGCCGCGGCCGGCGCCGATATTCGCACGGAGGAGAAGCTGTTCTCCGAGCTGGATGCCGCGGCGGGCGGCGACGGCGATCACGGCACGGCGATCGTGACGGCCTTCAAGGCGATGGCCAAAGCCGACGGCGCGGACTTCAAGGGGTATCTCAAGGCGCTGACCGACGCGCTGCAGAACGAGGCGTGCGGCTCGACCAGCACGCTCTACGGCGCGTGGCTGCAGGGCATGAGCGACGCGGTGCCGGAAGGCGCGGCGGAACTCGACGCGGCCGCGCTGGCCGTTGTCTTCAAGGGCGGCCTCGAGGAGATCGGCTTCACGACGCGCGCCCGCGTGGGCGACAAGACGCTGATGGACGCGCTGATCCCTGCGACCGAGGCGCTCGCCGCCGCACAGGGCGAGGGCGTGGCCGAGATGCTCCGCAAGGGCGCGGAGGCTGCGGCCAAAGGGTCGGAGGCGACCTGCGCGATGCGCGCCAAGTTCGGCCGCGCGAAGAACCTCGGCGACCGCTCGATCGGCCCGCGCGACGCGGGCTCCGCGTCGATGGCCTGCATCTTCGCGGCATTCGCGAGAACGGTGAAATAAGGTCGATGGAATCGAGCGAATCGAAGGAATCGAATGAATCGATTCTCTCGAGTCGCTCGAAAAAGGAAAAACGATCATGGCTGACTTAGACGATATCCGCGACGGCAAAGAGTATGGCGTCGGCGTGCAGCAGAAGAACGAAGGGTTCTATCTGAAGGGCTCGAACAACCTCGACTGGGGCATGAAGGACCGCCTCAGCCGCATCTTCAATCCCGCGACCGGCAAGAGCGTGATGCTGGCGTTCGACCACGGCTTCATCATGGGGCCGACCTCGGGCGTCGAGCGCATTGACCTGAGCATCGTGCCGCTGATCGAGTACGCGGACTGCCTGATGTGCGCGCGCGGCGTGCTGCGCACGCTGGTGCCGCCGACCAGCCGCAAGCCGGTCTGCTTGCGCGCCGACGCGGGCTCGACGATCCTGACCGAACTCAACCACAACGTCATCATCGACATCCAGGACGCGGTCAAGCTGAACGCGTCGGCGATTGCGGTGATGGTGGCGATCGGCGATGAGTGCACGGAAGCGGCGACGGTGGCCAACCTCTACAACGCGGTGGACGCGGGGCTGACCTTCGGCATCCCGGTGATGGGCGTGACGGCGGTGGGCAAGGACATGGTGCGCGACGCGCGCTACTTCGGACTTGCCGCGCGCGTCTGCGCGGAGAACGGCGCGAACATCGTCAAGACGTACTACACCGAGGGCTTCGAGAAAGTGGTGGCTTGCTGCCCGGTGCCGATCGTGATCGCGGGCGGCAAGAAACTGCCCGAGCTGGAGGCGCTGGAGCTGGCCTACAGGGCGATCCAGAGCGGTGCGGCGGGCGTGGACATGGGGCGCAACGTCTTCCAGTCCGATAAGCCTGCGGCGATGATCCAGGCCGTCTCGGCGGTGGTCCACGCCGGACTGAAGCCGGCCGACGCTTTCCAGATGTTCAACGATCTGAAGTAGGCCACGGTGCGTGTTTTGGAGTGCGGCGGCAAGCGGGATACCGCTTACCGCCGCTTTTTCTTTCGCAGTCCTGTAAACGGTACCGCGCTTCGTGTGTCATCGCACTTGCTCCATAAAATGGGGCACCCAAGCCCGTGTTTCTGACTTGAAGCGTTGTCAAAATGCCACTATAGTATGTTGCATTATGACAAAGTACTTGCCGCGTGAAATCACCCGCAGGCTGATGCAGGCGCGAAAGCATTTGCCGGTTCTGGTGCTTTCCGGTCTGAGGCAGACAGGGAAAAGCACCT
>CAYMLQ010000227.1:0-9510 GCA_964390795.1 uncultured Lentisphaeraceae bacterium | reverse complement strand
TTTTGCGCTGGCTGAACTCGTGCTGCTTGCCCTCGTTCCACTGCTGGATGGGCCGAATGTAACCCACCACGCGCGAGTAGACCTCGGTCTTCTTGCCGCAGCGCGGACAGACATGGACTTCGCCCTTCAGATAGCCGTGCTCCTCGCAGATGCTGAAGGTCGGCGTCAGGGTGAAATACGGCAGGCGGTAGTTCTGGCACACCATGCGCACGAACGCCTTGACGGCCTGCGGGTCGCTCACCGCCTCGCCGATGAAGGTGTGGACGACCGTGCCGCCGGTGTACTTGGTCTGGATCTCGTCCTGCAGGTCCAGCACATGCACGATGTCGTCGCTGTAGTTCACCGGAAGCTGCGTCGAGTTCGAATAGAACGGCTCGCCGCCTTCGCCCGCCGTGATGATCTCGGGAAAGCGCTTCTTGTCGATCCTCGCGAGCCTGTACGTCGTGCCTTCGGCAGGCGTGGCTTCGAGGTTGTAAAAGTTGCCGGTCTGCTCCTGATAGTCGGCCAGGCGCGCCCGCATGAAATCCATGACGCGCAGCGCGAACTGCCGCCCCTCTTCGGTGCCGATGTCCTTGCCGAAAAGGTTGAGGCACGCCTCGTTGAGGCCCACCAGCCCGATGGTCGAAAAGTGGTTCTGCCAGTACGTGCCAAACCGCTCGAACACCTGCCGCAGATAGAACCGCGTATAAGGATAGAGATCCTGAGCCGTAAACTGCTCCAGCACCTTGCGCTTGATTTCCAGACTGTTGCGGGCGATGGACATCAGCCCGTCCAGACGCTCGAGAAAATCCGCCTCATCCTTCGCGAGATAGCCGAGGCGCGGCATATTGACCGTGACCACGCCGATCGAGCCCGTCTGCGGGTTCGCTCCGAATAGACCGCCGCCCCGCTTGTTCAGCTCGCGCTTGTCGAGGCGCAGGCGGCAGCACATCGAGCGCGCGTCGTCCGGGCTCATGTCAGAGTTCACGAAGTTCGCGAAATACGGGATGCCGTACTTGGCGGTCACCTCCCACAGCTTCTCCAAGCCGGGACGCTCCCAGTCGAACTCCTTGGACACGTTGTAAGTCGGAATCGGGAAGGTAAACACGCGGCCCTTGGCGTCCCCCTCGGTCATCACTTCCAGAAAGGCGTTGTTGATCAGGTTCATCTCCTCCTGAAACTCCGCGTACGTCTCGGGCATCGCCTTGCCGCCGATGATCGCGTTCTCGTTCGCGAGCGAGGCCGGCGGGATCAGGTCCATCGTCACATTGGTGAAGGGCGTCTGAAAGCCCACGCGCGTCGGCACGTTGACGTTGAAGATGAACTCCTGCAGCGCCTGCTTGACCTCCTTGGACCCGAGCCGGTCGTAGCGCACGAACGGCGCCAGCAGCGTGTCGAAACTGGAGAAGGCCTGGGCCCCCGCAGCCTCGCCCTGGAGCGTATAGAAGAAATTGACGATCTGCCCCAGCGCCGTGCGGAAGTGCTTGGCAGGCAGGCTCTCGGCCTTGCCCGCCACGCCCTTAAAGCCGCTGCGCAGCAGATCCTGCAAATCCCAGCCCACGCAGTAAACGCTGAGCAGCCCCAGGTCGTGCAGGTGCAGCGCGCCGTTGTCGTGCGCCTCGCGCACCTCGGTAGGGTAGATCTTGTTGAGCCAGTAGACCTTGCTGACCTCGCTAGAGATGTAGTTGTTGAGCCCCTGCAGCGAGTAGGCCATGTTGGAGTTCTCGCGCACACGCCAGTCGGACTTGCCGAGATAGCTGTCGATCAGGTCCACATCCGCCTTGCGCACCATCTCGCGGATACGCGCGTGCTGCTCGCGGTAGATAATGTAGGCTTTGGCGGTACGCCGGTAGGGCGAGCCCAGCAGCACCTCCTCGACGATGTCCTGCACGCTTTCCACTGTCAGGTCCAAGGTGTCCTGTAGCGAATGGATCAGCATCATCACCTTGAGGCCGAGCTTACGGGCCTCGTCAACCCCGAATTCGCCCGTCGCCTCGCCCGCCTTCAGAATCGCGGAAATGATTTTCTTCGTGTCGAAAACCTCGTCCCGCCCGTCCCGCTTGTGAATCTTCAGGATCAAATCCGGCTGCACGTACTCGCTCATGGAATAACCTCACACCAATAACGCCTCACAGGTCCCGTACCGGCACCCCCGCTCGGCAGTAAAGACATGTAGAATCAACTTTTCGACTATATATGGTTTGAAATTGGAGTTCAACCACAAAATGTAGTGTAGGCACTTGGTCTTATCATAACTATCATCTCCGCTTGAAGAGGCTCATCCGCTTTGCTAACCTATAATCCTGTGACGCGACTTTAGCGCATCGCTTCGCACACCTAAACCCTTGAGGAGACCGCCCATGAAATTCGCATACGCTTTGTTCCTCGCCTTCAGCCTGGCGATTCCCCAGTCCGCATCAGCCCAGAACGTCCCCGCGCCCGACAAGACAAAGGTCTTAGTTATCACCGGCGGACACGGCTTCGAGCGCGAGCCCTTTTTCAGGATGTTCAGCAACAACACGGCGATCGCCTTCACTGCTGCCGAGCACGCCAAGGGCGGCGCCACCGCCTGGGAGCGCGACGACCTTGCGGCCTTCGATACGGTCGTGCTCTACGACATGCCAGGGAACATCACCGACGCGCAGAAGGAAAAAGTGCTCTCGCTCTTCGCGCGCGGCACCGGCCTCGTCGTGCTGCACCACGCCCTGTGCTCGTATCAGAATTGGCCCGATTATGAGTGTGTCATCGGCGGCGTCTATCCGGTGCCGCAGAAGGGCCAGCCGCAAGTCACCGACAGCATCGGCTACCAGCACGACGTGGAGGTTCCCGTGGTGATTGCGGACCCCAACCATCCCATCACGTCCGGACTCAAGGACTTCACGCTCCGCGACGAGATCTACTGGGGATTCCGCGTCGGCGCCGATTCGCATCCGCTGCTCACCACCACGCACCCGAAGTCCGGCAAGCCGCTCATGTGGACGCGCACCGAGGGCAAGTCGCGCGTCGTCTTTCTCCAACTCGGCCACGACCATTTCGCGTTCGACAACCCCAGCTTCCGCGAGCTCGTCGCCCGCAGCATCCTCTGGTCGTCGCAGCATTAAGCGCGCGTCACTTCGCCTTCACTGTGAACACCCTCGCCTCGCCGAACGGAATGAGCGGACCGCCTGAGAGGAGTTCCATGCGTACCGACAGGGTGACCGGCAGCGCGACAGGTTGAGCGGTGCTCGTAAACAGTTCAAATTCGCCGAACTCGGCATCGCCAAGATACGGTATCTCAGGCGAAGCCCCGTTCACGTCGTGAGGCAAAGGCCGTTTACCCATCTCCCGCCCGCCCTCTTTCTCTCGTGTCACAAGCGTCACGAAACGCATCGGATGACGACCGGCTTTGTCACCCCGCCACGCCGCCTCCTGCGTGTTCCCCACAGACGCCCGCGCCTTGACCGGAGCACCTGCCTTGACCTCTATCACCGCGCCGTCTTCAGCCTCCTGCCACACGCCTTCCGCGTTGAGAACCTGAAGATAATTGAACTCCGCATCGAGATGTTTCGGAGGATTGCTGCCGTCGCACGGCACATTGCCCACGGCGACGAGCGGCACCGTTGTCGAATCCACGCCTGTGCCCGCCGTGCGCACACCCAACACCTTGCCGTCCTTCGCCGCCGCGCGGTAGGCCGCGGCGCCCTCGTGGAATGCGGCCTGGCAGTACCCGCCCGCATGCGCGTCGCGGTCGAACTCGAACCATGCCGTCGGCCGCGGCTTGTCGCGCGGCGCCTTGAAGCGCGGGCCGTAGTCGCGGATCAGCCGCGCCGCCGGACGCTCCGTGCGGTCGGGCCCAAGGATGCCGAAGTCGCTGCGCTCGTCCACGCGGTAGCCGCCCACCCACCACCACGGGATCGTGCCGCTCGCGCCCGCCGCCAGGGCCGTGCGGTAGAAGCGCTCCGAATACGCCCCCTGCTTCACGATCCCGGCCGGACTCGGCGCCATGCGTACGTTGTCCCACACGCTCTGGCCGAACTCGGACCAGACGATCGGCTTGCCGCGCGTCGTGAAGTCCACGTAACGCGTGATGAAGCCGATCGCGGCCTCGCCCTCGTCCGTGTCGCGGATCGCGTACCCCTCGGGGCAGATGAAGTCGATGTGCTTGACCGGCCCGCTCAAGGCGAAGTCGTACGGCAGCGTGTTGCCCTGCCGGAAGCTGACCAGATGGTTCGAATCCAGCTCGCGCAGCCGCCGGTGCGCCCGGCCCCAGAGCCGGCTCGTGAGGTTGTCCATGAAGCGCCGGTAGGCGGCCATCTGCACGCGCCACCCGCCGTCCTCGCGGAACTGGCTGTCGGCCGGCCCGATGACCTTCCCGTCCTTGCCGCGCCGAGCCTTGAAGCCCCAGTCCTTCTCAGCACGCTCGACCGAGCCGTAACGCTCGTCAATCCACGCCCGCCACTCGGCGTCCCATTTCGCGCGGGACTCGTCGTCCTTGAACACATGGTTGCCCGGCTCCCAGATCGTGTCGTAGGCGAAGACCGTCGCGTGGCCCGGCAGCCGCGCCTCCTCAAGGTAGGCCTTCAGCTCCGCGTCGTTGAACGCCAAGGGCGAGGCCATGCCGACGTACAGGTTGGCGTAAATGTCGTACTTCTTGCACAGCCGCAGGAAATCGAGCAGATTGCGGATGCCCTCGCGCGGCGGCGTCTGGATGCTGACCAGATTGACGCCGATATCGCGCATCTGCGCCAGGTCGCGCTCGACCAGCGCCGGCGCATAGTAGGCGTCCTTCAGCCAGCCCGGCCAGTAGTCCGCCTGGTCCATGCCGGAGACATACAGCGGCCAGTAGTTGACGCCGACCGGATACCACTTTTTGCCGCCGAGCCAGAAGTCGCCGTCACGTGCCGCGATGAACGCCCCCTTCGGCGCGGGTTCCGGGGAGAGTACCGCAAAGCCCTGCGTGATCTCCTCCGTGTGCCCGGCCGCCTCCAGTCGCGCGCGGAAGGTGTACGCGCCCGGAGCTGCAGGCGGCCGCCAGTCGAACGCGCAGGAGGTCACACCCGGCGCCAGCGGGCGCGGGGCCTTTTCGCTCCACACCACGCGTGTGCCGTCCAACACCTCAAGCGAGACCCCCGCGTCGGACGGCTGCTCCCCGAACGACCTCACCCGCGCGCCCAGGCGCACCGGCTCGCCTAGCCAGTAGGCGGACTTCTCCGTGCCGGCCTCCTCTAGGAACGTGCCTCCTGTCAGGCGCCAGACGGTATCCGCGATGCGCGCCACCACCTCGGCGGACGACCACACCGCAGGATCGGTGTAGCCGAACCCCGCGACCGCCGTGCCCTCGAGCGGGAAGCGCGTGTTCAACAGCAGCCACTCGCTCACGCCGCCCGTCTTCGTAACCCTGTCGGTAGCCTCCGCCACCGGCACAAACCGCCACTTGCCGCCGCGCCCGAAGCCCTCGCCCAGCGTCCGGGGTATCGCGCACACGACCTCCTGGCACACCAGGGAGGGCGAGCGCTCTCGCGAGCCGACTTCTGCCACACGCACCTCGCACGGCCCCGTCATCGTATGGACCTTATACCGCGGATAGACGCATTCGATGCTGCCGCCCGGACCGTCCGCAGCAACGCCCGCGGCAGCCAGCGGATCGCGCGCCGTCCCCACGTCGGCCAGCCACACCGTATGCGCGCTGCCCAGCATCGCAGGCGTGTGCGAGGCCGACATCCCGAAGCCGACGCGCACGGCCTCACGCGGATCAAGCTTCCCGCCCGTGTCGCTGCGGTGCTTCGCCTTCGATTCCGGCCAGAAGCGGAACGCCTCCAGCGCGAGCCCGATCCTCCGCCACTCCGGCGTCAGCTCGGCCGTCGCGATCCAGCGCGAGCCGTCCCTCTCGCTGATCTCCACCGCGAGCTGCGAGACGGCATCGCTGCCCTTGGCCATAAAGGTAAAGAAGTCATCGCCCTCGCCGAAGAGCGCAGGCAGTTCAGGCGCGTGCCGCACCTCCCACCCCTGAAGGCTCGCGATGTCCAGGCGCAGGCAGGGCTGGCTCTGCGGCCCCTCGCTGACCACGCGCAAATCAGACTTCTCGGATTTGTCCGAACTCGACCGCCGCCAGTCACCGAGCTTCAGCTGCGGCCCGATCGCAAAAGGCCGGTGCGCGGGCTCGACGCGGGCCTGCAGCGCCGCGCGTCCGGCCGCGTCGAGCCAGTGCCCGCCCACCCGCCAGAGCGCGTTGTCGAGGAAGGGTCCGCCGATGAAAAGCACGTGGCCGCCCTCGCGCAAGAACTGCGCGGCCACCGAACCGGCCGTCGCGGGCGCGGACGCGCACTGCGGAAGCACCAGCGCCGCGAAGCGGTCGGCGGTCACCGCGTCCGGCGCGCAGAGCTGCTCCGCCGTGAGCCGCGTCACGCCGAACCCCTTCTTCGCGAGCGCGTCCGCCAGCCGCGCGTTGGCCGCGCGGTCATGGCCGGGAAGCGCGTCGTCCAGCAGCGCCACCGCGGGCCGCCCGCGTTCGCCGGCCGCAGCCGCCCGCGCCCCGACCGCGAAGCCCGCGCACCCGGCCACGCTCGCATGCACGATCAGCCCTGGCCTGCCGCAGCGCACCGCCGGCACGCTGCCTAAAGCGAACGAGGCCGAAGCAAGAGCGCGTCCGTCAACCGCATCGGCCACCTCGGCGCAGACCTTGCCGTCGCGCAGCGCCAGGCTCAGCCGGTAGGCGGTTCCGGCTTTCCAGGCGAACGAAACATTGCCCTCGCGCCGAAGCGCGGTCTTCGCCTCATTCTGCGCCTGCCACACGCCCGCATGGCACTCGATGAAATCCACGCCGCGCTTGCCGTCCAGGCCCTCGACCAGCGCGAGCATCCAGTAGTTCACGTCATCCTGCCAGAGCGTCACGCCCGCGAAGTTCCAGCCCTCCTTGCCGAGCCGCTGACGCACGGTGATATCGGCCGCGACCGAGACGGTCCGGCGCGGCGGCGTCGAACGCGGCAGGACGAACCCGTTCTCCTTGCCTTCGTTCCGGAAGACCAGCGCCTGACCGTCCGACTCGATTCCAGACCGGATCACGTGCCAATCATTTGTCGTGCGCGCGACCTCGCATGTCTGCCACGCATCGCCGGCATAAGCGCCTGTCGCAAGCCCGCACACAACCCAACCCACACGCAGAATGTTCATTCGCCTCTCCCTTTGCTTTGGCGAGACCGTATAGCCGCGCCCGGCTTCTGTCGCAAGGCCGCGTCAGACAGGGTTCGGGGGTCAGGGTTCAGGAGGGGCTTAGACGTATGAGACAGATGCGACGCATGCACAGCGTCGCCTACCATTCGTCTCATGTGTCCCATGCGTCCTATCCATCCCGTTCCAAACCTTCCGCTCCAGCCTGTCAGGCCTGCACGGCGGCGCGGCCGGCTTCGAAGGCCTTGATATTCATTTCGAGCAGCTTGCCGGGAACGCGCTCGCGGATCGCCTGCTCCCAGACCTCGGCGCCGAACGGCGTGAGCGTCGAGAGCGCGCCGGCGATCACCATGTTCATCGCGCGCGTGTTGCCGACGCCCGTCGCGATCGCCATCGCGTCGATGAACAGCGCGCCGGGATATTCCGCCTTGAGCCGCTCGTCCAGATCCGTCACCGCAGGCTGCTGCCCGCTCGAGACCGTCACAGGCGTCATGTTCATGTCGTTGATCAGCACCTTGGCGCCCGCGGCCAGCAGATGCCGCCAGCGCAAGGCCTCCAGCCGCTCAAAAGAGACCAGCAGATCGCTCGTGCCGTCGGTGATGATCGGCGAAAAGACCTTCTCGCCGAACCGCACCTGGCTGATCACGCTGCCGCCGCGCTGCGCCATGCCGTGGATCTCGCTCTTCTTCACGTCCAGACCTGCCAACGCAGCGGTCTTCGCCAGAATATCGCTCGTGAGCAGAATGCCCTGTCCGCCCACTCCCACCAAAGAAACGTTCATCGTCTTCATTTAAAAAACCTCAATTCTATCGACTCCACTCGACATCCATCGACTCCGCTCGACTCGTGTCGGCGCTTCGCGTCGGTTACCGGATCTTCTTGATCGCGTCGAACTTGCAGGTCTGGATGCACAGGTTGCAGCCCGAGCACTGCACCGGATCGATGCGCGACTTGAAGCGCTTGCCGTCCGGAGTCGCCTCGCCGCGCTCGATCGCCGGGCAGCCCAGCTTGAAGCACGCGCCGCACGATTTGCACTTAACGGACTCCACCTGGTACGTCCCCTCGTTCATCAGCTTCGCAGCGAGCCGGCACGGCGCGCCCGCGATCACCACCGACGGTTCGGGCGAGTCCAACTCCTCCTTGAGCACCCGCTCCAGCGCCGGCAGATCGTAAGCCGCCACAGTCACCACGCGCTTGAAGCCCATGGACCGCGCCACTTCCGCGATGTCGGTGACCGGCGCGGGATCGCCGCACAGCGTCTTGCCGGAGCCGGGGTTATCCTGATGGCCCGTCATGCCGGTGATGCGGTTATCGAGCACGATCGTGGTCGTCCGCCCGCCGTTGTAAAGCACGTTCAGGATGCCGGTCATGCCGGAGTGGAAGAAGGTCGAGTCGCCAATCACCGCACAGAGGCGGCCTTTGTGACCGGCCTTCTCCATGCCGAAGGCGTTGCCGATGCACGCGCCCATGCAGATCGTGGTGTCCATCGCGCTGAGGGGGGGGAACGCGCCCAGCGTGTAGCAGCCGATATCGCCCGTGACCGTCGCGCCCAGCCGGGCCAACGTGTAAAAAACGCCGCGGTGGCTGCACCCCGCGCACAGCACGGGCGGCCGGGTCGGCAGGCCAGTGTCCGCGCGCCGGACTTCAGGCGCCTCGACGTCGCCCAGCAGCTCTTTGCGCAGCGCGGTGAGCCGCATGGGATTCATCTCCAGCATGTTCAGTTCGGTCGCATGCTCGACCACCTTCAAGCCCAGCGCCCGAACCTGCTCCTCCATGAAGGGATCAAGCTCCTCAATCACCAGCAGACGGTCGACGCCCGCCGCGAACGCCTTGACCCGTTCAGAGGGGAAGGGATTGCTGAAACCCAGTTTCAGCACGGCGAACTCGGGGAAGACCTCCTTCACGTACTGATAGGTCACGCCAGAGGTGACGATGCCGAGACGCGTGTCGCCCGCCTCGATGCGGTTGAAGGGCGACTCGCAGGCGAACGCGCGCAGCGCCGCAGTGCGCTCCTGCGCCTTGAGGCGGTGCGGCCTCGCGAACATCGGCACGGGGATATAGCGCCTGATGTCCTTGGTGTAGGTCTTGCGCTCGACCTGGCCAGGGCCGAAACCATCGCCCACATCCACCACCGTCGAGGTGTGCGAGGTCCGCGTCGTCAGCCGGATGAACGCAGGCACCTGATACGTCTCAGACAGCTCGAAGGCGGCGATCACCATATCGAAGGTTTCCTGGCTGTCAGCCGGCTCGAAGAGCGCCGCGCGCGCGAACTTGACCAGGTTGCGCGAGTCCTGCTCGTTCTGCGAGCTGTGCACGCCGGGGTCGTCGGCCACAACGATCACGAGGCCGCCGTTGGCGCCCACGTAGGTGTAGGTCATCAGCGGG
>CAYMLQ010000226.1:0-9564 GCA_964390795.1 uncultured Lentisphaeraceae bacterium | reverse complement strand
GGGGAAAGGGGGCAGTGTGCCCGTTTTCAGCTCCTATGGGATGCTAGTGTGTCATAGAGTTCCTGAAACGAATTTCGGTAACCTCCAGATGCATTGTCTATCGGATATGGATAATAGTGATTTTGTATTGTTTCTGTTTCGTCAAACCACAATGGTGTGTCGTGGAACCCCCAAAAGATTGGCGGAACAGGTGATGAGGTTGTTGAGATCGTATAGATGTCACACGACGCATCACAAAAGAACCATTGATATGCTGGATTGTCCCAATGAATAATCTTTTGCCCTGCGTCATAAGGCTGTTGATCTCCATATCCTGACCCATTGCTGATGGCAATCTTCTTGCAGGTTAACGGATAACCACGAGAAAGCAAATCAGATTGAAACGAGTCGTGGGTTGCATTGCCCGCAAGGCTTGTCGCAGTTGAGTGGTGGACAAGTAACATTTGCTTTGCGGCGGGCTGGTTCACTAAGTTGTAGAAATGCACCACACTTGCAGGAATGCGGTCCTTTCCTTGGAAGAAGGCAAAGAACTCTTGTAACCCTAATGGGATATTCGCACCCTCATGCGGAGAATCGAAGCTGATCCAGGTGTTGACATGGCTGATGCCATAGGCGGCAGGATTTTGGTCCATGTCCGCGAGGGCGATGCGGGTGACCAAACCGCCCATGCTCGCGCCGATGACGGTGAACTTGTCGGAGACGTTGTTGCGGTTGGCGTTGACGTAATTGACTGCGGCTCTTGCGAGGGCCGCGTTCTCAACGATGCTCCTCATCGCGTTGGTGTAGTCGAGCACGAGCAAGTCGCGGCCGTAAGATTGGATGTCATCAACCAGTTGGTTCGCGTTTAGATAGTTGTAGAGCCTGTCCGCGTCCCAGTCGTTTTCCATGTCGAACCCCTCGGCGACGAGAACTGGGAATCGAAGGCCGGTATGGGCTATGGGTGACTTGTACACATAGACTGTTCCAGTGGTGTTGTTGTAAGGATACTCGGCAATCAGCCTGATGGTCGTATCAGGGTCTCGGGTGTCCAATGCTGCGACATTGAGCGACGCCGATGCCATCAGAATGTTCCCGTCGGACTGGGTGCCCTCCACCTTGATGGTCTTGGGCCCGGTTGATCCATAGGAGGCGTATATGTCTCGCCCTACTGCCAGATCCCGCCAGCCGGCACCGTCGCCGGCATCAATCCGCAGAGCGCGGATGGTGTTGGTCGAGCCCGTCTCCTCGAAGAAGTCGTTAGCGGCGAGTGATATTTTCACGAAAGCGCCGCGGTAGGTGGTTGGCCTGACAGGGGCAACCGCGAATATCGTAACGTTCGTGAGGGTCGGTGTCGGCGCGACACCGGTGGAAAGCGCCTGACGTTTCTGTTCGGGCGTGATCACCTCCAGCGCGCGCCTCCAGTGGATGAGGCTGAGCGGCACGCGGTTGCGGAGATTGTTGCGGGGCGGGCTGATGGTCTCGTAGGGATTCCGCTGCGCGGCTGACAGGCTGGCCGTCGTCGTTCGGGTAGCGCGTAAAGCCTGCAGTTCATAGGCCAACTGCTGAAAATCAGCAGATGTCGACGGTGAGGCACCCGGCCTGCCAGAGTAGCGTTCATGATCCACCCATGAGTGGGTCAGGCTGCGGTTTTGGCTGGCGGATTGATCGGTGACCGTGGCTGCAAAGCAGGCGGGTGCCATAAAGAGAACCAGAAAACAGCATCGACGTATGATGTCAACCGCTTGCGTGTCTTGAGTCACAACATTAACTCGCTTCTGATAGGGTGTCAGTAAATATATTTATATTACGATCTACTCAGGTGACATGCAAGCGTATTATCGACAGGCAAAAGTCGTCAAATAAGTGGGACTTCAAGCGAATTGCCTTTTATCCGTTCAGAAAGCTTTCTGACCACTCTTCCTTGCGTCCTTGCGTCTTTGCGTTAAAATACCCAATCCATGAAAAGCGTTCTGACAGCGGGCGTGTGCGTGTCGTGCGGGCGGAAGTCCGGACGGTACTATCGGACGTGCCCCTATTGTGGTGAAGAGGTGTGGCAGCTCGCCTGGCGGCGCGCCGTGTGTGGGACGCTGCTGGCGGTGCCTCCGTTTCTGGCCGTCGCGCTTATGATTCTGTCGAGGCCGGATGGGTTGGCACTCGCGCAGGCGGCGCGGACAGTCTCGCCGACGCTCGGGTTCCTGTTTGCGGCAGGTGTGGGCCTTCTGCTCACGCCGCTGGGCGATGATGATCTCGTGGTCAGCTCGCAGGCCGAGCTGGTGCGCTGGCAGGCGGTCGCGGTGGGCGGAGCGCTGCTCTGTGGATGCTACGCGGCGGTCGCGGCGGGCTGCCTGTGTTTCGGGCGGGCCGTCGGCGTGGCCGCGTGGCTGTCGGCTGTCGCGCTGGCGGCGTGCGTGCTCGCCGCGCCTTTCTTTTTCCGCGTTCCGTGGCGCGCGCTGGTTGCGGCGGCGCTGGTCGCGGGCGCGATTGCGCTGGGGTGAGGCTACCACGCGTAGGCGAGGGAGCCGAAGACGCGGCGGCCTGCGGGCGCTTGTCCTGGGTAGACTTGGAAGTCGTCGTCGAGCAGGTTGTCCACGCCCGCGTTGAGCGTGAAGCCCGTCACGCGCGGCAGACGCCACTGGCATTCCGCGCTGGTGTTCAGGAACCAATCTTCGTTCTCGCGGACGGAGTTGCTCGCGTATTTTGAAACGCCTTGGCGCAGGCGGACGAGCAGGTCGCGCGTGAGGCGGTGGCGCAGCGTTACGCCAGCCGAGGCGTCGGGGTAGTCCAGGGCGTAGCGGCTGGCGTAGACGTCGGTCGCGCTCTCCTTGGCGAGCGCGAGCAGGTCGACCCCGACGTCCGTATCGGCGGTCAGCGTCGCACGACCGTCGGCGGCCCACCCGCAGGTGCGGACATCGTCGAGGTTGACGGAGATCCAGCGGCCGCCGGGTGCGGTGCGGATCCAGTCGACGATGTTCTGCCCCTCTTCATAGAAAAGGATGGCCTTCCAGGTGAAGAGATCCGCCTGACCCTTCCAGCCGAGTTCCGTTGTGCGCGTCTGCTGGCGGTCGAGGCCCGCGTTACCGAGCGAGGAGGGCGACTCGTAATTGAGTTCGGTGTAGGAGGGCTGCCGCACGGCTTCGGTGTAGGTGAGAAATAGCGTGTGCGCGTCGGAGAGCGCCCATTCGACGCCGGCTGCGGGAAGCCACGCGGGCGTGTCGCTGCTGAAAATGTCGAGCGAGCCGCCGAGCGTGAAGGTCAGGTCGCCCACACAGTAGTTGGGCAGCACCGCGAACGAGCCGTGGCTGCGGGTATGGTCGCCGAGCGATGTGCTGGCGAGGGTCTCGAGGTCGCCGTCCGCGCGCAGGTCGACGGAGAAACGTTCCGAGAAGGTGCGGCGCGTGTCGCCGTGGAGCGCGAAGAAATCGGTGGTGTGGGCGTTCTCGTAGAAGGTGTGATTGTGGCGGTCTAGCCAGTAGGTGTCATCGGTGCGGCGCCAGGCGGCGGTGAGGCGCGCGGGATTGAGCGGATCTTCGGTGAAGCGCAGCGAGCCCGCCACGAGGGCGTCCTGCACGCGCTCTTCGGCGGGATAGCTGGGCGCGGTGCCATAGAAGCCGCGCGCGCCGAACTCACGCCGGGACAGGGCGGCGATCAGGTCGCCTTGCAGCGCGCCGCTGACCGCGCCGACGCGGCCTCCCGCCGTGGTGCGCGTGAGGCCGTTGTCGCTGAACCCGTCGGTTTGGCTGGAGCGGTCGTAGGAGAGGAAGGCGGAGGCGCCTGCGGTGCCGCCGCCTGCGAGCGGTTCGGCCTGGGTGGCGAGGGCGTTTCCGAAGAGCAGGCCCTTGTTGCCCACGCCGGCGGTGACGGTGCGCAGGTCCTCGGTCATGGGCGCGAGGTCGAGGCTGACCGAGCCAGACGGATGGCCGGGCGCGGCGCGGAAGCGGTCGAGGCCGGTGAGCACGGCGGGGGCGCCGAACCAGACTTCGGGGGCGGGCACGTCGGCGTGCCAGTGTTCGGTCTGGGCGTTGCGCAGGGTGAGGCCGTTCAGCAGCAGGCCGGAGCTGTTGAAGGGGCCGCCGCGGATGGAGAGGTCGGTCTGCGGTCCGACGGAACCTTGGTCGCGCAGGGTGAGTCCGGGCACGTCTTTGAGCAGCGAGGGGCCGGGTCTGGAGGTGGGGGCGAGCGAGAGCGCCTCGACCCTGACGATGATGTTGGAAGGTGCTTCCTGAGCGGTTGCGCAGGAGAGGGTGACGGCGAAAGCGGCGCAGAGGGACGCGGCAAGGCGCACGGCGTTTAAGCCGCTACCACATATTGAAAGGTGTGATAGTAGCGCGGCTGGCAGGAGGCTTTTTGGAGCCCGTGAGAGCGGTTGTTTCATGATGGTGGTTGAGAATAAGACACCGCGCGGCGTATTGTCAACCTGAAATAAAAAATCGGAGTACAATCAAGAATCCGGTGTGCCCCGAGCCGGGGTCTTGTTAAAATGCGGGCATGAAGATCATTGAGTTCGTGCCGCCGCGGCCGCACCGGCTGTGGACGCTGTGCCGCCAGATGGGCATCACCGACGTGGTCGTGAAGGTCGCTCCAGAGCTGACCGGTCGTCCGGAGGCGTGGAACCGCGACGCCCTGGCGGGTGTTGTGGGGGACCTCGCCAAGGCCGGCTTGCGCGTGGTGGCGCTGGAGGGCGACCCGTTCGACATGTCGCGCGTGAAGCTCGGGCTGCCGGGCCGCGACGAGACCTTGGAGCACTACCGTCTGCTGCTGGCGAACATGGCGGAGCTCGGCATCGGGCTGCTCTGTTACAATTTCATGGCGGGCACGGGCTGGCACCGCACGGGCGAGTGCGAGGGGCGCGGCGGCGCCCGCGCGACCTTTTTTCGGCTGGCCGACACGCCCGCCGTGATGCCGGGAGCGCCCCTGGAGGCGGGTCGGCTCTGGGAGAACTACGAAGCATTTCTGAACGCGGTCATGCCGGAGGCGCGGCGACTCGGAGTCCGCATGGGGCTGCACCCGGACGATCCGCCCCTGCCGTCGCTGGGCGGTGTGGCTCGGCTTTTCGGGTCGGTCGAGGCGTATGACCGCGCCTACGCGCTCGCGCCCTGCCGCGAGAACGCGGTGACCTTCTGTCAGGCGAATTTCAAACTCATGGGGGTCAGCCTCGACGCGGCGGCGCGGCACTTCGGCCAGCGTATCGCCTTTGTACACGTGCGCGACGTGCGCGGCACGGCGGAGGCGTTCACGGAGCTGTTTCACGACGAGGGTGAGACCGACCAGCTTGCGCTCTTCCGCACGTACCGCGAGTTGGGGCTGGAGGTGCCGTTCCGCTGCGACCACGTGCCTGCGATGGAGGGCGAAGGGGAGGAACCGGGCTTCGTGCCGGGATACGGAACGCTCGGCCGACTCTTTGCGAACGGTTATCTCAAAGCGCTGGTTGAGGCGGCGGGAAGATGATGCCGCTGACGGGATGATTTCGCGCAAGAGAGGAAGAGGCGCACCCGTTTTCGGTTTTTCGCTGAAAAAGGTATAGACAATTCGCCATACCGTGATAAAGTTAAGCCCTCTCATTTGAGAGATTTGTACCCATTTCCGGTCGTATGGCGTTCTCCGAGTGTGAGTTCGTGTGCAAGGTTGCTGAGGCAGTCGCGCAAGTTCACCGGTTTCAGCGAGTTCTTTTAGGTTGAGAGTATGCATATCACGCTTCCAAAAATCATCCAGGGCGGCATGGGCGTAGGCGTCTCGAATTGGTACCTGGCGCAGGCTGTGTCCAAGATCGGCCAACTCGGCGTCGTGTCTGGAACGGGACTCGATCAGGTTCTTGCGCGCCGGCTTCAGGATGGCGATCTGGGCGGCGATGTCCGCCGGGCCCTGTCGCAGTTCCCTTTCCCGCAGATGGCTCAGCGGATCCTCGACGTGTTCTTCGTGCCGGGCGGCAAGAAGCCGGAAGTGCCTTACAAGGCGATCGGCCAGCAAACGATCAAGAACAGCCATTGGTATGACGAAATCTGCATCGTCTCGAATTACGTGGAGGTTTTCCTGGCGCGTGAGGGGCATGCCAATCCGGTCGGCATCAACTACCTCGAGAAGATCCAGTTGCCGCACCTGCCCTCCGTCTACGGGGCGATGCTGGCCGGGGTGGCCGTGGTCATCATGGGCGCCGGCATCCCGGTTGAGATTCCGCGCGTGCTGGACTTGCTGTCGCGGCATGAGGCGGCCACGTATGCGATCCGCGTGATTGGCGCGAAGCCGGATACCGACTGCCAGCGCGTCTTCGATCCGGCGCTCTTCATCGAAGGCGCTGTGGGCCTGCATCCGCTTTCACGCCCCGACTTCCTGCCGATCATCTCCTCCGATTCTCTGGCCACGATGCTCTTGCGCCGGGCCGGGGGCAGCGTGGAAGGCTTCGTGATCGAGGGGCCTCTGGCGGGCGGGCACAACGCGCCGCCGCGCGGCCAGCTCAAATTGTCGGAGGACGGTCAGCCGGTCTACGGGCCGCGTGACGTTGTCAATCTGGAGGCCATGCGTAAAATCGGACTGCCGTTCTGGCTGGGCGGCGCGTACGGCTCGCCTGAAGGGGTCCGGTCGGCTTTGGCCGACGGAGCTGCCGGTGTTCAGGTCGGCACGGCCTTCGCGCTCTGCGAGGAGTCCGGGCTGACGACGGATGTGCGCCGGGCGCTGGTGCAGAAGGCGCTTTCGGGCAAGGCTAAAGTCTTCACCGATCCGGTGGTTTCGCCGACGGGCTTCCCGTTCAAGGTGGCCCAACTGGAGGGGACGCTTTCAGAGGCCTCGGTCTTCGAGGGGCGCCGCAAGCTCTGTGATGTGGGATATCTCCGCGAGGTCTATCTGAAAGAGGACGGCACGATCGGTTACCGCTGCCCCTCCGAGCCGGTCGCGTCCTATGTGGCCAAGGGCGGCAAGATCGAGGACACCGTCGGCCGCAAATGCGTCTGCAACGGGCTTTTCGCCAATATCGGACTGGGGCAGGTTTTGCCAGACGGCAGCCTCGAACCCTGTATCTTGACGCTGGGCGACGATTTCGCCAATATCGGGCGGTTCTGTACGTCCGAGCATCCGGACTACTCGGCGGCCGATGTGGTCCGTTCCCTGTTGGGCTGAGGCTGCTGGAACGCGTACAGGGTGCGCTGCGAGGCGATGTAAAGCACTCCGTTTGCGGCCACCGGTGTGGCGTAGATGGGGCCGTCAAAGCGGATCTCGCTGAGTACGCGCTTCTCGCGGTTCGCCTCCGCAACCGTCAGGCGTCCGGCTTCCGTTCCGATGTAGACCTTGCCGTCGGCGCACAGCGGCGAACAGAAGACGCGGCCTTCTAGATCGTGCTTCCAGTATTCCGCTCCGGTGCCGGCGTCGAGGCAGCGCAGGATACCCGTGTAATCCGCGATGAAAATAAGGCCGTCATCCGTCACGGCCGCGCTTGAGAAGCTGCGGTCGACATCGACGTTCTGCCAGACCTTGCCTGTTTCCGTGACGGTTCCCTCGCGCGTCGCGTCGATGCAGGACATGCACCCTTTGCCCTTGCCGTGGCGGCTGTCTTGCCCCACGGCGACGTAGACGCGGTTGCTGACGATAACCGGCGTGGCGATGATCTCGCTCGGGCCGATTCCGCCCTTGTTGTAGGGCAGTTTAGCCCCGTCCTTAAATGTGTTGTGCGGCGGGTTGCAGTCGAACTGCCAGACTCTCCGCAACGTGCCGGGCTTGCCGTCTTTTCCAGGCTCGAACCGTGCGTCGAAGGCGTAGCAGATGCCGTCACCGCCGCCCCAGACGATCAGATCCCGTCCGTTGATGCGGGCGAGCGCGGGCGAGGACCAGTCCCCGTGAAAGATCGCCCGTCCCAGCGGCTGGTCGATCACGGCCAGGAGCGCTCCGGTGCGCTTGTCCAACACGATCATGTCCGGCGCGCTCGGCGACGGGATATTCTTGTGCGACTTGTCCACGCCGTTGCAGGTGCAGACGTAGAGATAATCACCCAGGATCAGGATCGAACAGTCCACGGCGTCCTGCGGCCAGACGTCGAGCGCCTCGATCACATCGTAGCGCCAGACGATGTCCGCGTCCTCCGGGCAGAGCCTGATCGGGGCCGGCAGCGCGGGTGCGTTGGTCGCGTCGAAGCGGCCGGGCTTGTCGGGGAAGGTTCGCGCATCGGCCATGTACTGGCCTTCGTCCGTGAACGGGCCCGCGTTGCCGTCGGCCTGGCCGTTGGCGTCGAGGCAAAGCACGTCGCCGCGGCTGCCCATGACGTAGACACGGTCACCCTCCACGGTCGGAGACGAGCAGAGCCCCAGATCCAGATCGTCGAAGTTGAACTGTTTGTTCTTTGTCTTAAGCCGCGGCATGACCAGCCGCCACAGGCGTTTGCCCGTCGCCTCGTCCAGGCAGTCGAGGACGCTGCCCTTGGTTCGGGCGAAGCGGCCCGTATCGACGTTCGCGTCGTTCGCGCCGATGTAGACCCGGCCTTGAGAAACGGCGGGCGTGACGTAGGCCTGGGTGCCGAGCGGGGCAGTCCACTTCACGTTTTCACCGGGCACGAGCGTCTTGACGCTGTTGGTGACGTCGGTTCGGTCGGGGCGGAACGAGGCCGGCAGTCCGGTCTCATGCGCGACGAAGTTGCGCGCGTTGCGGCCGCCCCACTGCGGCCAGTCGCTCGCGTGAAGGGGCAGGGTTGAAAGCGCAACGGGCAACAGGAAAAATCGGAACAGACCTTTATCCATAATGGTACACCTCAGAGCCCGTGTGCCGGCTTCCTTCAGCGCTCGCGTCCTTGTGCTATACACAGCGACATAAGTGTCCAACGGTCACGGAGCGGCGCGGCTTCCCGCGCCGGCCGGAACGCGAAGGCGTTCCGCTCCAAACGTGCGCGGATTTATGTCGCTGTGAATAGCAGCGTCTGCGTCAGCAGCGTCTTGCGCCAGCCTTGCGCGAGCGGGTGGTCGGCTGCGGACCCTTCGGCAAGCCGCTGTAAGTAAGATTCGGCTTCGGCGCGTGAGGCCGCCAAGGCGGGATCGATGTTGTGCGCGGCGCAAGCGGCGCTGAGCTGGGCCAGCAGCCGGTCGCTTTTGGACTTGAGCGCGCGCTTCGTGGCGAGGTCGTCTGTGGCAGGCTGGGGGCAATCGGCTTCCGTCACGGCGAGGCCGCGCGACACAGCGGCCAGCAGGTCGGCGGTCACGGCTTCGGGCATGTTGCGAGGCAGGTCGGGTATCCCCGCGAGCGCCCGGAGGTCGGCTGGCGCGCGTTGCGCGAGCGTGACCAGAAGGTCGTCCGGCAGAACGTGGCCGCGCGGCCAGTCGCGCTGGCGCGCCTCCGTCTCGCGCCAGGCCGCGAGTTCCCGCAGCACCGCGAGCTCGCCAGCGTTGAGGCGCGAGCCGCCTTTGACCCGCAGGAACATGAGGCGCGGGTCGCGGTCCTGATACGCGGCCTCGTCGTCCAGCCGCGCGAGGTCTTGGCTCAGCCAGCCGCGCACGGTGTCGCTCGCGCAGCCGGCCAGCAGCCGCTCGCGCAACGCCAGCAGGTGCAGGACATCGTCGGCCGCATACCGGAGCTGGTTCGCGCTGAGGGGGCGGCGCAGCCAGTCGGAACGGGTCT
>CAYMLQ010000225.1:0-9567 GCA_964390795.1 uncultured Lentisphaeraceae bacterium | reverse complement strand
AGGCTCTGCTCGCGCTCGAACACCGCCTGCACCGCGCGCTCGCGGTCCATCACCAGCCCGTTCTCGTACAGCAGGCTCACCAACTCCGAAATCGCGCCCTGCTTGGTGGTCGCCAGCAGACGCGGCTTGAGCGTCTCGATCGCGAACCGGTTGCGCAGCATGCCTGCGGCCACCGCTGACGCCGAGGCCGGCGCCGCGCTCTGCATATTCTTGCGCAGCGCCACGTCGTCCAGCGGCTTCTGCAATTCGCGCAGGTTCTGCTCGACACCGGAGGAGAGTTCCAGCATCACCGTATTGATGAGCGGACGCTCGTTTTCGGAGCATTCAAACACAACCTCGCCCTCGCGGCTGTGCAGATGAATCACCTGAGACTCGCGGCTGATGCGGTAAAGCACCTGGTGCCGGTTGAGCAGGTGCGCATAGAACCCGTCATCCTCGAAAATCGCAACCGCGCGGTTGACCATCAGCATGGCCGCCTGGTGCGAAGGGAGCTGGAAAATGAGTTTGACCGGGTCGGGCATGACAAATTTCGCGCGCGTGCCATTGCCACCCCATGCAAACGCGCGATCACTCAGGAAGGGCGCGCTGACGCAGGAGACCACCACCAGCAGCACAACGCCGAAGAACACGCCGGACGGCAACGCCGCCACACCGATCACGGCGGCCAACATGGCGAGGGAGAGTTCGCCGCGCGGCAGCGACACGACGCCCAAGCGCAGGCACCCGACCGCGTTCAGTTCCGCCATGCCTGCAGACAGGGCGCCGCCAGCCAGCTTCGCAACCGCCGCACCGGCCGCCAGCATCACGGCCGCCAGCACCACCGAAGTGTCTGCCAGCAGATTCGGATCGATCTGCATGCCCACCACCGCGAAACAGGCCGGAACCAGCACCACGTTGACGAAATCAAGCCGCTCGCGAATCTCATGACGCAGGTCGGTGGTGGAGAAGGCGATGCCCATAACATAGGCACCTGCCATCACTGACAGCCCCAGCAAGCCCATCACGCCGCCCGCGATCAGCAGGCATGCCGCCGAGACCACAAAGGCCCCCGTGTAGCTCTTCTCGCGAAGCGCCAGCGCGTTCATGTGCCGCGCGATCGGAAAGCCGCACAGCGCGACCAGACCGCAACCGAGAAGGGTTCGCAACATCATGGACAGAAGCAGGAGTCCGGTCGGTTGCGCACCGTTGGCCACAGCCTCCGCCGAAGCCGAAAAAACGGTGAACAGGAATAGCCCCAGCACATTGTCGGTCATGGCGGCGGCCAGCGCCACCGTGCCCGCAGGGGACTCCAGCCGCTGCCGCGCCGCCAAGATCCTCGCCAGCACGCCCACGGAGGTCACCGACACCACCGTGCTGATCAGCAAGGCCTGTGGCGAGGCCCAGCCCCAACTGGCACTCTTCCCAGTCAGCGCTGGGGCCAGCCAGACCAACAGCATGAGCGACACGGCAAACCCGCTTAGAAAGCCGCCCGCCCCGGCCGCCACGCCGCCTGAAGGCGACCGCCTGAGCTGGCGCAAGTCCGTGTCCATCCCAATCAGGAAGAAGAGCACCACGAGCGAGAGCATCATCACGCCGTAGACCGGGCCCTGTGAGGCCAGCAGCCCGTCCGCGTCGCGCATCAGACCTTCCGGAAAGAGCGGCAGCGCCAGTCCTCCCAGCAGGTGCGGGCCGACCAGCAACCCCGCCAGCAGCTCGCCTAGAACCTTCGGCAGATGCCAACGGTCAAAGAGCCGGCCGCCCATCTTCGCCGCGAAGACCAGCACGCCGAGCTGCAGGATGAAACGGGCCGACGGCACGACCCGCGCGGCGGCCGACGCACTGTTTTCGCCCGCGCAGACGGCAAGCGCGCAGAAGACCAGCGCCAGGACAACAGGACCCTTACTCCGCATGGCCGTCCTCCTTTTCCCCGCTTTCGCGGGCACACGAAAATCAAACACTCAGCCTGTCACGAGGGCGCCGGGACGCGCCTCAGTCCGTCTCGACATCGAACAGCTCTTGCAGATTGGCCTCTTCTTCGGCCGCACCCTTCCGCTCCCCCTTGCCTCGCTTCGGGGGCGGGCGGTCTCCCGGTTCCGGACGCGTGCGGGCGCGGTAAAGAATCACGACCGGCGCGCCCTCCAGACCGAACCGCTCGCGCAGCGTGCGCGTCATAAAGTCGGTGTACTGTTTGGTCGCCAGCTTGGGGTCGTTGACGAACATCCGGACTGTCACCGGCGCCACGCAGACCTGCACCGCGTAATAGACGCGCAGGCGCTTGCCGGCCTTGGCCGGCGCGACCACGCGCCGCGTCGCCTCGACCAGCGTGCGGTTCAGCATGCCGGTCGGCAGGGTCAGCCGCGTCTGCGCAGCCACCGCGTCGATCACCTCGATGCTCTTGCGGATGTTCAATCCGGTCAAGGACGAGATAAAGAGGATCGGGCAGTAGCTCATGAAGGGCATCACCTTGCGCAACAGCGGCTCAGCCTGGGTCTGGGTCATGCCCTTCTCCATGGCGAGATCCCACTTGTTCATCAGGATCACACAGCCCTTCCTGTTCTCCTGAATCAGCGCGGCGATGTGCTTGTCCTGCACGGTCGGCCCGAGGTCCGGGTCGAGCACCAGCACCACCACATCCGCCTCCTTCACGCTCTCCTCGGCGCGGAACAGGCTGAAGCGCTCCACGGCGTTGTCGATGCGGTGCTTGTGCCGCATGCCCGCCGTGTCCACCAGAATGTAGTGCCGCGCCTGATCGCCTTTGCCGATCACGAAAGGCACGTCGATCGAATCGCGCGTGGTGCCCGCCACCTCGGAAACGATCACGCGGTCCGTACGCAGCAGGCGGTTGATGAACGACGACTTGCCGGCGTTGGGGCGCCCCACCACGGCGACGCGCAAAGGCTTCTCGACCGTTTCGTTCACGACTTGGGGCAGGTGGGGCAGCACGGCCTCCATCAACTCGCCCATGCCGCGGTTATGCTGGGCCGCAACGGGAAAGAGCGGAAAACCGAGACGCGAGAACTCTTCCGCCGCCGCGTCGTGCTGAAGCAGGTCACACTTGTTGACCGCCACCACGCACGGCACGCCGGTCTTGCGCACGATGCGCGCGACCTCCTCGTCCATGGGGTGTACGCCCTGCTGCACGTCGACCACCAGAATGACCGCCGCCGCGTCCGCCAGCGCCGCGTCCACCTGCGCGCGGATGCCCGCCTCGATCGGATTCTTCTCCATCTGCGCGTCGAGCACCATCACTCCGCCGGTGTCAATCAGGCTGAACTTCTGGCCCTCCCAGTCGACCTCGCGCATCAGCCGGTCGCGGGTCACACCGCTCTCGTCGTGAACGATCGCGATGCGCTTGCCCGCGATCCTGTTGAAAACCGCCGATTTGCCGACATTGGGGCGCCCGACGATCGCTACCACCCGTGATTTCATTTTTTGCTGAGAAGTCATTGGGCACAGTATACGTGGAACGGGTGAAGCAAACAAGCCCAAGCTGTTCAGCCGCCCGGCTGGCGGATGCGGACACGGACGATATCGTTGGATACGCTGGTCTCCACCGAGCCCGCCCGTTCGGCCCCGCAAGGGATGAAGAACTGCCTCACAAAGGTGGCCGCCGGAAGCCCGCTCGCGTTGACATAAAGGGTCAGCACGTTGCCCGAGGTGGAAACCTTCACGCTTCCCACATCGAGGTTGTGGGGCAGGGCGAAGAGGATGTCGTAAAACCCGTTCTCCTCGCGCATGTCGGCAGCGGGACTCGACGGCAAGCTCTCCCACTCGCTCTCCACCATGGAACGCGCGATGCTGCTGACGCGGCTCCTGCCGAGCGAAACCGGGAGTCCCGCGGTCACGCGAGCGGCCGCAGGCGAGACCCTCGGTGAAGGGGACCGCTGGCCGCTCCGCTCACCCGAAAACTTAGATTCTGACCCGTATCGCCTCTCGGTCTGCTTCAAATCCCACCAGCAAACAGACAGCAACACGAACACCAATGCTAACAAGCAGCGGTCAAGCCAATCCCAGCACCTAGAAATACCTGATACATCACTCATGTGAAAGGCTCCAAGAAGTCCAAGCGAGACTAAGCAGAATATGTGCCAGCCTTGAAAAGCGACCATGACCCGCTTGCGCGAACTCAAAACACCTGCGCACCCGTGCCAGCCTGTCGCACGTCGAGGCGTCAATTTGTCGCATGCCGCTTGCCTCGAATGCCGCGAGCGTCTATCATACGGATCGGTTTCAGGAAAAGCGCTCACGCGCGACGAGGCCGCCGGATGCGGCACGTCACTTGCTTAAGCGAAGACGATGGATATGAAAAAACGGCTACCCCTAAAGCGACCGCGCGCATTCAAGCTGGAGTTCCTCCTGCTGAGCGCGCTGCTTACGTTTGCCCTTATAGCGGGGGGAGGCCTTTATTTTCTGAAAAAGCAGCACGACAGGCAGGCCCATCTGGCAGCCACGGAGAACGTCCTTCATGAGGGGGCTTTGCTGCTGGACGCCCTGTGCGAACTGGGGGTCGCCTGTTCAACCAACGCCACGCCCATGCCCGACCTGTGGCGACAGTTTTCCACCGTCGCCGACAACCTCTTTGCCGTGCGCAAGGACGTGCAATCGCTCTCCATTGCGCGCGACGGCGTCACCATCTTTCACCGGCAGGCCCGCGGTTTGACGGAGGGCGGAGACACGCACGTCGGCCCGGCGACGAGTGCGCTGTCCGAGATCGAGATGTCGCAGCGCACGCTGGAGATCGGCGGCGTGCGGCAGCCGGTCTTCGTTATCTCCCGCGAGAGCCGGCTGGACGACGGCGGACGGGTGCTGACGGAAGCCACCTTCAAGCGTGAGGCGGTCGGCGTTGAGGAGCGGATGGCCCGCGCCTTGGTCTCGTCGCTGTTCGCCTTCTCCGTCGCCGTGCTGGTGCTCTCCTTCGCGGCCTGCGCCCTGGTGCTCACCCTCGCAGTCGCCCGCGACCGGCGCCGCGAACAGCGCGCGCGGCAGGAGGAGCACCTGGCCTTCTCGGGCGTGTTCGCCAACGGCATTCTCCACGACTTCCGCAACCCGATGTCCGCCGTCCGGCTCGACGCCCAGATGCTGGGCAAGGAGATGACGCGTCCCGACGGCTTCCGCCCCGAGCGCGTCACGGACCTCTCCAGCCGTATCGCCCGCACGATGGAGCGCATGGACAAGGTTTTCCAGGAATTTCTCTTTCTGGCCAAGCCCGCCGACGAGAAGCCCGAAGGCGTCGATCTCGACCAGGTGGTTAAAGAGTGCGTTGACACGCTCGCGCCGCGCCTGGAGCAGGCCGGCGTAACCTTCAGAACCATCCGCCAAGACGCGCTTCCCCGCGCCGCCGCATTCCCCTTCGCCCTGCGCCGCGCCCTTCTGAACGTGCTGATGAACGCGATCCAGTTCGCGCCGAAAGGCAGCGAAATCACCGTCACGCTGGCGCACAGCGGCGCCTCGGTCGTCACGGACGTGCTGGACCGCGGCCCCGGCATTCCGGCCGACATGCGCAAGCGGGTGTTCGACATGTTCGTCACCGGCAGGCCCGAAGGCACCGGCCTGGGCCTCTTCCTCGCGCGCACGGCCATCCGCCGCTGCGGCGGCGACATCCAGGCGCTGGCCCGCCCGGGCGGCGGCGCCGACATCCGCATCACCCTGCCGGTCAGCCCCTGCAAGGGCGAGCCTCCCCTCTCCCCAACTCCTAACTCCTAACTCCTCCCTCCTGCACTCCTCCCTCGTCATGAACGACACCCCCACACTCCTGATCATCGAAGACGATCCCGACAACGCCCGCTCGGTTCAAGAGGCTGCGGCAGACGCCGGCTTCAAGACCGTCAGCGCAGCGGCCGGCGTGCCCGGCGTGGACCTCTTTCGCCAGCACGTCCCGGATGTGGTGCTGAGCGACCTCGTCCTGCCCGACATCGACGGGCTCGAGGTGCTCGCCCGCCTGCGCAAGCTCGACGCCGCCGTGCCGGTCATCATCATGACCGCCTACGGCTCGGTGGAGTCCGGCGTGCGCGCCATGCGCGAGGGCGCTTACGACTATGTGACCAAGCCGCTCGACTTGGACGACATCCAGTCCAAGCTGCGCCGCGCCTACGAGACCTCGCGCCTGCGGCGCCAGGTCGACAAGCTCACGCAGTCCGTGCGCGAGCGCTTCGCGTCTACCGCCATCATCGCCGAGTCGCCGGGCATGAAGACCGTGATCACCCAGATCGAGGCGCTGGCCGACACGACCGCGACCATTCTGATCTGCGGCGAAAGCGGCACCGGCAAAGAGCTGGTCGCACGCGCGCTGCACGTGGACTCCAAGCGTGCGCAAGGGCCCTTTGTGGCCGTCAACTGCGGCGCGTTCGCCGAGTCGCTCTTGGAGTCCGAACTCTTCGGGCATGAGAAGGGAGCCTTCACCGGCGCGTCCGGCATGCATAAGGGCGCGTTCGAGCGCGCCGACGGCGGAACCCTCTTTCTCGACGAGATCGGCGACGCGCCGCCCTCGGTGCAGGTGAAGCTCCTGCGCGCGCTGGAGGAGCGGGAGATCCGCCGCGTCGGCGGCCGCGATGTGATCAAGGTGAACGCGCGGCTGGTCTCGGCCACGAATAAGAACCTCGATGTCCTGGTCAAGGAAGGCGCGTTCCGCGAGGATCTGCTCTACCGCCTCAACGTGGTCACCATCCGCGTGCCGCCGCTGAGGGGCCGAAAGGAAGACATCCGCCACATGACGGACCGTTTCATCGCGCGCGCCGCCGCCGACAACGGCAAGCACATCACCACCGTCCGCCCTGACTTCTATGCCGCCCTTGAGGCTTACGAGTGGCCCGGCAACGTGCGCCAGCTCCGCAATATCGTGGAATCGGCCGTTCTGCTTTCGCCGGGCGGCGCGCTCACCGCCGACTCCCTGGCTCTGCCGGGAACCGCACGGCCGGCCGCGCCTGCCACGGCCGGCGATCTTTCGATCCCCAACGGCATGACCCTCGAGCAGATTGAGCGCGCCGTACTCGAAACCCGACTCCAACAGAACGCCGGAAACCGCACCCTCACCGCCGACCAACTCGGCCTGTCGCGCCGCACGATCCAGCGCAAAATCAAAGAACACAGCCTTCCCTATTGACCGGGGCATGTCAAAAATGGCACACTTATTGCTTATTCAACAGAGACTTTTCGTCACCCTGTCGGACTCCGCACAGGGGCATGTCAACAACCCAAACAAGAGGAAACAGGATGCTGACCGTAAGTAACCTCGTAAAGAATTTCGGCTCGATCCACGCGGTTAAAGGCGTCTCCTTTACCGTGGAAAAAGGCGAAGTTCTCGGCTTTCTAGGCCCGAACGGCGCAGGAAAGTCAACGACCATGCGCATGATCACCGGGTTCATTCCGCCCACTTCCGGCACCGCCGTGATCTGCGGGCACGACATCACCGGCGACCCGGTTGCGGCCAAGCGCTGCATCGGCTATCTGCCAGAGAATGCGCCAAGTTATCACACCATGACTGTGACAGATTTTCTCACCTTCATCGGTAAGGTACGCGGTTTCGAAGGCCAGGCGCTCAAGGAGAAAGTCGAGGCCGCCATCGTCAAAAGCCGTCTGGAGACGGTTCGCAAGCAGACCATCGAGACGCTGTCCAAGGGGTACCGCCAGCGCACCTGCTTTGCCCAGGCGATCCTGCATGACCCGCAGGTCCTCATCATGGACGAGCCCACGGACGGCCTCGACCCGAACCAGAAGTACGTGGTGCGCCAGATGATCAAGGAGATGTCCGCCGACAAGGCGATCATCGTATCCACCCACATCCTGGAAGAAGTGGAAGCCGTCTGCACCCGCGCGATCATCATCGCTGGCGGCCAGGTGGTCGCCAACGGCACGCCCGCTGGACTGTGCGCGAGAGACCCGCAGGGACGCCTCGACGTGGTGTTCCGTAACCTGACCATGACGGAGGCTGAGAAACATGTCTAACCTGAAGAACATCAAAACCATTTTCAACCGAGAATTCAAATCCTACTTCGACTCTCCGGTGGCGTACGTCTTCCTCGTCGCCTTCCTCGTGCTGGTCGGCTTCCTGACCTTCGGCGTGACCATGTTTTACGAGCGCCGCCAGGCCAACCTGACGCCGTTCTTCTTCTGGCACCCGTGGGTTTACCTGCTGCTGGTGCCCGCCGCCACCATGGGTCTGTGGGCCGAAGAGCGCCGCAACGGCACGATCGAACTGCTGCTGACCCTGCCGGTCACGCTGGTCGAGGCGCTGGTCGGCAAGTTCCTCGCGGCCTGGGCGTTCATCGGCATCGCGCTGGCGCTCACCTTCCCGGTCGTGCTGACCACCGCGTGGCTCGGCGATCCCGACCTTGGCGCCATCTTCTGCGGGTACGCCGGCTCGCTGCTGCTGGCCGGCGCCTGCGTGTCGGTCGGCGTGTTCGCCTCCGCCATCTCGCGCAGCCAGGTCATCGGCTTCGTGATCGCCCTGGCGATCTGCCTGTTCATGCTGATCATCGGCTTCGACCCCGTGATCAACGCCGTCTCCGGCTGGGGCGTGCCCGCGAGCATCGTCAACGCCGTCGCCTCGTGCAGCCTGATGCAGCACTTCGACGCCATGCGACGCGGCGTGATCGACTTTTACGACATCGCCTACTACCTCGGCGTGATGGTCTTCATGCTGGCCGCCGCGCACGTCGTGACCGATAACCGCAAGGCTTCCTGAGCCTGTTTAGGAAAGGATTTTTTCGCTATGTCAGACAAAAAGAATAAAACCGTATCCCGCATCACGACCGGTGCGGCGGGCCTCGCGCTCCTGCTGCTCATCATCGGCGCCGCGAACGTGATCATCGCAAACCTGCGCATCCGCGCGGATCTTACAGCCGAGAAGCTCTACACGCTCTCCGATGGCTCGAGGAAGGTCCTCGGCAAGCTGGAGAACGATGTGGTGCTCAAATTCTACTTCAGCTCCAGTTCGGCGGAAATGCCCATGGGCCTCAAGACCTACGCCAGCCAGGTGCAGGATCTGCTCAAGGAGTATGAGATCGCCGGCAAAGGCCGCGTGACGCTCGAAGCCTACGACCCGAAACCCGACTCGGATTCGGAGGAGTGGGCACAGCGCTACGGCATCGAGCCCCAGCAGACCTCCATGTTCGGCCAGCCCGTCTACTTCGGCCTGGTCGCGGTCTGCGGCGAAAACGAGCAGGTGCTGCCCGGCTTCAACCCTCGCGCAGAGGCGACGCTGGAGTACGACGTCACCCGCCTCGTCACCCGCGCGGCGTGGCCGGACAAGCCGGTGCTCGGCGTCCTCAGCAGCCTCAGCGTGCTCGGCGCCCCGCAGAACCCCATGATGATGATGCAGCGCCGCCAGCAGCCTGACCAGGGCTGGGCCGCCTTCAAGGACTTGCGCAAGGACTACACCGTGCGCGAAGTCAAGACCGACACCGAGGAGATCGACGCCGACATCAAGGCGCTGATCGTGATCCACCCGAAAGAGCTTTCTGACAAGACCCTCTTCGCGCTCGACCAGTTCGTGCTGCGCGGCGGACGCCTCGTCGTCTGCGTCGACCCCTTCAGCGTGGCGGACTTCGAGGCCAACCAGCAGCAGCAGAACCCGATGATGATGCAGATGGG
>CAYMLQ010000224.1:0-9580 GCA_964390795.1 uncultured Lentisphaeraceae bacterium | reverse complement strand
TTCGCCCACGGCGCGGCAGAGGACGTTGAGGCCGCAGACGAGGCCGGGGGCCGGAACGACCCAGGCCGGGTCAATGGCGAAGCCGTAGTGGGCGCGGTGGTAGTCGGTCATGGCCTCGACGGCGGGCTGCGAGTCCATCGCATAGCCGAAGACGCCGTGGGCCGCACGCTGCGCGAGGGCCTCGGTGATGGCGGGGGCAGAGCGGAAATCCATGTCCGCTACCCAGAGAGGCAGCACGTCGCCGCGCCGGGCGTAGGCGTCCCACTTGAGGCTGCCACTGCCGCGGCGGTCGAGGGGCTCGGTGAAGTAGGAAGACGGAATAGGCATGAAAAAGTTGAACTCTGAACGCTGAACGCTGAACTCCGAACGCTGAACTCTGAACGGGGTTAGGGGGTGGCAAGGACGTAGGTGTAGCAGCGGCCGAGGGCGATGCGGAAGGCCTCGGGCGTACGGTTCTCCTGGCGCAGGGTGTCGCGGCCGCGGCGGGCAAGCTGTGCGCCGAGCTGGGGCGTGTGGCAGAGCTTAAGGATGCCTTGGGCCAGGGCTTCAGGGGAGAGCCGCGTGATCAGGGCGTTGTCGGGGGACAACACCGCGCGGTTGGCGGGGGTGTCGGCGGCCACTACGGGCGTGCCGGAGTAGAGGTAGTCGAGCACTTTGATGGGCGCGGTTGAGCCGGCGCGGCGCGGGGAAACCAAGACGTCAGAGACGGCGAGAAGCGCGGCCAATTCGCCGGATTGGAGCCGTCCCGGGAAGGAGACTGCGTGTCCGATGCCGGCATCGGCGAGCGCGTTGCGCATGCGCTGGATCTCGCCCTCGTCGCCGCCCACGACGACGAACCGCACGTTCGGCGCGGTGGCGAGCACATGCGGCAAGGCGTTGAAAAAGAGGTCGAGGCCCTGAAAGCGCGTGAAGGAGCCGACGCAGGTGACGAGCTGCTGGTCGGGCGCCATCCGGAAGCGCGCTTGGGCGAGGTTGCGGGCGGGGAGCGTAATCTCCTCGGTGAGGGCCGGGATGTCGGGGATCACGCAGGCGCGGCTGCGCCGTCCGGAACGCGCCATCAGGGTGACGACGGAGGCGTCGTTGCCGATGACGGCGTCGGCGTTCTTCAAGACGCGGGACTCGAGGAAGCTGTAAAACCTGAGCCAGAGGCGGCGCGGACCCTTGACGCGGTCGCGGTTCATGAACGCGTGGCGCTCGAAGACGCTCGGGGTTTTGGTGAGGCGGCCGGCCAGCCAGGCGATGACGCCGCAGTCGTCGATGCCGTGAATCAGCGCATAGGGGTTGCGTCCGGCTAGAAAGACGGCTTTGAAGAGCATGAGCGCGTCCAGGACGAATCTGCGGACAGAAGGGCCTTCGGGCAGGTGGCGGCAAAAAGGCAAGCGGGGGACGAAGAGCGTGTTAACGCCGGCCACGTGCGGGGGGGCTCCGGCCGGCACGGTGAGCAGGTCAACCGAGTGGTCAAGCGCAATGAGCGCTTCGAGGGTGTGGCGGATGCGGTGGCAGGCACCTTCCCAAGGGCAGTACGGTTTTGAGGTAATGAGGAGGATGCGGCTCATGAGCCCTACCAACTGTCGGGCAGTTCGATGCGGATGGTGCGGCTTTTCATGGCGTCGGTCTGCGCCTTCGAGGGGCCGGTTTTCTTCTCGATCGGCACGCCCCACAGCGTGCCGGGCTCCGATACGGCGGGCACATGGATCAGCGCCGCGCAAGTGGGGCACTCCGTTTCCTGTTGGGCCATGTCGGCAGGCGCTTCGATCTCCTGTCGGCAGGCCGGACAGACAAACGAAAGAAAAACGGTCTCGTCATCGTGCGCGTTCATGCAACCTCCACACCTAATAAATGCTCGTATGATAGTACGGATGACGTGTCAAAGGCCAGTCCAATTTTAATCTGAAACAGGAATTGCAGAGAGCCTCGAAATCTGGCATATTGGCTGTGTGACTGCGAGAGTATATGTCACGTGTTTATTTCACGGTAGCGCATCAGGAGGGGGCCGCGCTCATGACTTCAACGAATGGCCGACAAGACCACAAATCCCTTTACCGCCAGCTGATGGCGGGGCTCTACGACGCCATGCTTGTGACGGATCCGAACGGGCATGTGATCGAGTTGAATCCGCGTGCGACGGAGTATTTCCTGTACAAGCAGGAGGACGTGTGGGATAAGCCTGTGGCGATGCTGATTCCAGGCGTTACGACGAGCATGGTCAGCCGGATCCGCAAGGGCCTGGATGACGCGCGGCACATCATGCTGGACGCGCGGTGTCAGAGACAGGACGGCAGCTCGTTCACGGCGGAGGTCACCATCAGCGTGATCGACCTGATCAACATGGGCGATCTGGTCTTCACCGTGCGCAACACGGAGCGCAGGCGCAAGCAGTGGCAGGTTTTGCGCAGCATGGCCAATGCGTTCACGAATGCGCAAAGCGCCTGCTTTGTGTGTGACAGCGACCGCGTGTTCCGGGCGGTGAACGCTGCCTTTCTTGAGATGTTCGACCTGCCGGGCGAGGCGGCCGTCTTGGGGCGTGTGTTTGAGGAGCTGATGCCGGACGAGCCGCTGCCCAGCTTTTTTGACCGTGCGCTGGCGGGCGAGCGCCTGTCGTACCGGATCGCCGCAAACACCGATACGGACGATCTTGCCGAGGTGGAGGTGCAGATGTCGCCGGACTGCCACGGGAAAGAGAAGGTGATCGGTGTCGTCGGGTCGATCCTGCAGATGTGAGTGAGGTGTGATAGAAGGGGGCGAAGCCGCGGACACGCGGGTCCGCGCTCCCGTGAGTCGGTTATACGGGATAGGAAAAAGAGAGAGTAAATCAACGTGAAGAGTGCTGCTGTATCAGCGTTTGTCGTGTCGAAAGTGGAGGCCGGGCAGAGTCTCCAGGTATTCCTTTCTGCGAAGCTGTCGATGTCCAAGCGTGCCGCCAAGAACCTGATGGACGACCGTGCGGTCTGGGTGAACCGGAAATGTGTCTGGATGGCGCATCACGAGTTGCACCAGGGCGATACGGTCGAGGTTCCTGCGGGACACAAGCCCAAGGCTGAGGCGCCGGCTAAGATCAGGGTCCTGATCGAGGACGAGCACTACCTCGTGGCGGACAAGCCGTCGGGCATGCTGGCCGTCGGCGAGGGCAGCTTGGAAGAGATGCTGCGCGTGCAGACCGGCCAGCCCGCGCTTCAGGCGGTACACCGTCTCGACCGTGACACGACGGGCTGTCTGCTCGTGGCCAAGAGCACCGCGGCTTTTGACGCGGCTGTGGCCCTGTTCAAAACGCGCAAGGTCACGAAGCAGTACCACGCGATCGTGTTCGGCTCCTTCGACCGTTCGTCTTCGACGGTGGATCAGGAGCTGGACGGCGAGCGCGCCGTGAGCCACATCCAGCGCGAGGCGGTGTCCAAGGACGCGAGCTTCCTCAAGGTGCGGATCGAGACCGGACGCACGCATCAGATCCGCCGCCACCTCGCCGGCATCCGGCATCCGGTGCTGGGCGACCGCGAGCACGGCGTCAAGTTTGCGCGCGACCCGCGCCTGCTGACGATTCCCCGTCAGATGCTGCACGCGTCAGGCTTGGAGATGACGCATCCGATGCTAGCGGGAAAGACGCTCAAGGCGCACAGCCCGCTTCCCGCCGATTTCCGGCGCTGCCTCAAGCTGTTCGACATGGGCAAATAGCGCGGTCTGCGACGGACACCCCGGTCACATGCTCAGTATCCGCACAGTTTGGATCACGCGTCATGCGGGTCGCCCGCCCTCTTTTGACGTGTATCCGCCGCTAGGCGCAGGCGCGGCCGAGGCGGAGTCGCCGTTCTATCTGACCAACGATCCGGTGGCGTTTGATGACCTTTTTCCGGCAGGCCACGCCTCCGTCGCCGACGTGATGGCGGTGCGGGCTTTCGCGTGCGCACATGCGCCGCTCGAACGACCGGAGCAGCTTTTCGAGGGCGAGCCGCCCTCGGCGGAAGGCCTGTGGCGCGCGTGGCAGCGGATGGAGGCGCGGCTGGGCGGATTCCCCCTGTGGGCGCTGGAGACCATCGAGCTGCTGCTGCGCGACCTCGACGAGAAGGCTCTGGCACGGCTGTTCGGCGACTTCGCCTCACGGGTGCGCCTGTCGGGCGTGGGCTGCGGCAACTGGGCCGACTCGTTCAAGGCGGAGGTCTTCCGCGGCGAGAAGCGCGAGCTGCCGGGCCACGCCGACTGCACGCCGGTCTCCGCCGAACGCGTGGCGTCGCATCTGATGCCGGGTGGCACCTTTTCGCGGCTGATGCCCGGGTATGAATCCCGCCCCGGCCAGGTGGAGATGCTGCAGGCGGTGGCGCGCGCGTTCAACGAGGGGCGCCACCTGGTGGTCGAGGCCGGCACGGGTGTGGGCAAAAGCCTGGCCTACCTCATCCCCGCTGCGGCGTGGGCGCGGCTCAACGACCTGCCGGTGGTGGTCAGCACCAACACGCGCAACCTCCAGTCGCAGCTGATCGAGAAGGATCTGCCGCTGGTGCGCGAGGCCATCCGCGCCGAGTTCGGCGGAGGCGACGCCGGGCTGGTGCGGGTGGCGCTGCTCAAGGGACGCTCGAACTATTTCTGCCTGCGGCGGCTGGCGGTGCTGCTGGAGCACAGCCAGTTCGAGCTGGAGCGGCCCGAGCTGCGGCTGTTTGCCGAGGCGGTCGCGTGGGCGGTGCAGACGCCGGACGGCGATCTCGACGCGTTCGCGGGCGCGGGCCACGCCGACCCCCTGTTCCTGTCCAAGCTCGCGTCGCTGGGCGAGGAGTGCGCAGGGCGCGGCTGTCGCCACTACCGTCGCTGTTTCCTGCAGAAGGCCCGGGCGCGTGCGGCGGCCGCGCACGTGGTGATCGCCAACCACGCGCTGGTCTTTTCAGACCTGCAGAATCCGGGCAGCACGCTGCCGGCCTATGCGCAAGTCGTGTTCGACGAGGCGCACAACCTCGAGGAGGCCGCGACGCGCCACCTGTCGGTGGAGGTCACCCAGACGCGGCTGAATCAGATGCTGCGGCGCCTGAGCCGCGGCAAGGGCAAGCGGGCGGGCGGGGTGCTTGAGGTGCTGCGCAACCACTTGGAGAACGGGGCGATCACGGCGGAGGCGGAGGCGGCGCGCGCGCTGCGGCGGCAGATCCGCGTGGTCAAAGGCGCGCTGGACGGCGTGCAGGCCGCCGCCCGCAGCCTGTTCGAGCGCCTGCACGGCGTGGTGGCGCAGACGAAGAACGCGACGCGCTACCGCTGTGCGCCGGCTGAACCGGCGGTGATGGACGCCGGAGGGGTGGCCGAGGCGGAGTCGCGGCCGGCGCGTTTCGTTTACCGCAACGGCGCGTTCGTGCCGTGCGGCGAAAGCCTCGACGAGGCTGCGGTGGCGGCCGACAAGGTGGCCCTGAAAACGGTGATCGCGGAGGCGGCCGGCCACTTGCTCGCGCTGGCCGAGGCGCTGCGCCAGACGTCCGAGGGCGAACTCTCCCTGTATGGCGACCAGGCCGCGAACGTCGAGGGCGCGGCGGCCACGCTGCGCGCCTTCGCAATGGATGTGGATTTCGTGCTGGCGGCGACGGATGCCGAGCACGTGTTCTGGGCCGAGCCAGCCGGCCGTCAGCAGGCGGGCTCGGTGAATCTGTTCGCCGCGCCGCTGAAGATCGCGGGTGCGCTGGCGGAGCTGCTCTACCGGCAGAAGTCGTCGGTGGTGTTCTGCTCCGCGACGCTGCGCGTGGGCGGCTCGTTCAGTTACATCGGCAAGCGGCTGGGCATCGACCTGATCGAGCCCGAACGGGTCTTCACCTGCTTGGCGGAGAGCCCGTTCAACTACCTGACCCAGTGCGCGGCGCTGGCGCTCACGTTCCTGCCGGAGCCGTCGGGGGCGAACGGCGGCGGCTATGCGGAGCAACTGAGCGGCCTGCTGCTCGACGTGTTCACGCGCACGCGCGGCCGGGCCATGGGGCTATTCACCAGCTACGAGATGATGAACCAGGTGGCGCGGCTGCTGGAGGAGCCGCTGCGCGAGGCGGGTATCCGGCTGCTGGTGCATGGCGTCAATGGCACGCGCGACCAGATCACGCGCGTGTTCCGCTCGGGCGGGGCCTGCGTGCTGCTCGGGACGCACTCGTTCTGGGAAGGCGTGGACGTGGCGGGCGAGGCGCTGAGCTGCGTGGTGATGGCGCGGCTGCCCTTTGCGGCGGTGGGTGACCCGATCATCGAGGCGCGCAGCGAGCAGATCGACCAGGCGGGCGGCAGCTCCTTCCGCGAGTTCGCGCTGCCTCAGGCGGTGATCCGCTTCCGTCAGGGCTTCGGGCGCCTGATCCGCACGCGCTCGGACCGCGGCGTGGTGATCGTGGCCGATCCGCGTGTGGTGACTAAGAGCTACGGTGCCACGTTCAGGAAGAGTTTGCCGTGCCCGATGCAGAACGTGACGGGGCGGGACGACCTGCTGGCGCGCGTGGAGGCGCTGTTCCCGCCGCATGTCCCGCTGTGACCGAAGCGTTGGCCGCGCCCCAGGCGCCTTCCGTCAGATGGGTCCGGCCCGCGACAACATACACGCGCGACGCCCACAGGGGCGTCCGAAGGTGTGTGACGTTCCAAAGGCGCATCGTGGCGTCTGGTAGGGCGGGGTCCCCGAACCCGCCGCCGGTCCGTGCTCGTGTAGGGCCCTGCTCATTTCTTGCGCACAGTGCCAGACGGCGTGCGGGTGACGGCTGGGGCGTTGGTACACTGCGCCGTACCGGGAAGGCCCGGCGTCAGCAGGCGAATGTTGGCGAATTTGGCTGTGGCGAGCGTGTTGGAATATTGCGAGGAGACTGCAAAGCCGAGCGTGTTGCAAGCGGGCAAGTTCTGTTCGTATGAGGCGAAAGGCTCCCAGAAGCGGCCGTCGTAGGACACGCAGGTCAGGAACGTTTTTCCGCGGCGGACGACCTTGAGGTAAGTCGGGAGCTGGAGGGGCTGCTTGGAGCGTTTGACAAACGCGGCCTTGTTATTCGGCTGTCGTGTTTGCAGAACAAGTTCGCCGTTGCCAAGAAAGCCGAAGAGCAGACCTGGGCCAAGCGTCGGGTCATCCCCTTTGACCAGCAATCCGGTGACGGCGAGGTTGCTGTTATTGGCGATCGTCTTGACCTGCGCGGAAAACGCATAGTTGTCCATTACCTTCATCCAGACGAAACGGCAGCGGTCATCGCCCTTCCACATGCCAGTGCCCGAGCCCTGGATAATCAGTGTTCCGCCCATTTGCAGGGTGCTGCCGCTCTGCGCATGCTCGCCCAAATTCATGCTTTGCCAGCTTTGTTTGGCTTCGGTGGTAAAGCCATCGTGGGCCGGTGCGGCGGAAGCGGGTTGGAGTTGGCTGTCCGGCCGCGCGGCAGTTTCTGAGCGGTCGGTTTCCTTTTGGCCAGAGGCGGCGGTTTCGGGCGGCGGGGGGCTGGCCGGCAGATCCGCGGCGGCTATACGGTCGGCATCCGTGAGGGACGGCGGGACACTTTCGGGTTGGGGTTGGCTAGCCGGTTCCGACAGGGTCATGAGGTGACTGGCAGACTCCTGGCTGAGCCATTCCCACGTCTCGTTGAAGGAGTTTTGCCTGACCGCTATCAGGATCGCGATGATGGCGATCAGACCGAGCAGCGCGGTTCCGATGTCGCGGCGTCGCGACTGCGGTGCGGTGGGTGCTTTCGGTTGCAGGGGCAATGTGAGACGCGGAAACAAACGGCGCGCGGACTCCGAGGAGGCGACAGGCGCTGCGGGTGGGGGAGTGTCCAGTTGGGCCAGGGCCTCACGGATCTCAGCCGCCACGGCGTCGCTGTCGGTCTGGCGCTTCTCCGGATCGGGCTCGAGCATCCGCATGACCAGGTTCCGAGTGGGCTGCGACACGTGACGCGCAAACCTTCCCAGTGGGGCCGGACGCCTGAACAGCTTCGCCTTGAGCACGTCGATCGTCTTCTCTCCTTCGATCGGGGCCTGTCCGGAAAGCAGGTGGTAGAGCGTGGCCCCGAGGCTGAAGAGGTCGCTGCGGTGGGTGTCTGCTGCGCCCCGAAGCAGTTCGGGCGCGATATAGTTCGGTGTGCCCACGAGCGCGCCGCTGCTGTCGAGGCGCGTCATTCCCGAAAGGCCGAAATCGACCAGTTTGGCGTTGCCGTCCCGGTCGAGCACGATGTTGCCCGGCTTGATGTCACCGTGTACCAGGCCCTCGCGGTGAAGGGCTGACAGCCCGTCGGCCACGTCCAGCGCCATCCGCAGAGCGACGCGTTCTTCAATGCGCCCCTCGCGCTCCAGCTTCTGGGAAAAATCCTGACCGGTCACCAGTTCCATGACCAGATAGGGATGCCCGTTAGAGAAGTTCAGCGCATGCACCTGGGCCACACGCGGATGATTCAGCTTGCCCGCCGCGCAGGCTTCGCGGCGCAGACGCTCGCAGGACTCGGGGTTGTCGGCATGGCATCCGCGAACCAATTTGACCGCCACATCGCGATTCAGGGACTCGTCGGTCGCAAGATAGATGGCTCCCATTTCCCCTTCGCCAATGTGCTTGTGCAAACGGAATCCGCCCACGCGTCCCGGCACCAACAGCTTGCCTCCGCAGCTCGGGCAAAGCACACTCGTAAGCGGGCGGGAATCTGCCAGCGGCACGGCTGCGCTGCAGTGCGGGCACTTGGTTTCCGTCAGGGATTCAAAGAGAATGCCGGTTTTCTGATGAGGGTTAGGAGGCACGACAGGATCGCGCCTCACCGAGCGCAGCAGAATACTAGGTTTGTTTGGTTCGCTTGCCACAGTATTGTTCTAGCACATGAAACAGCGTGATCCCATTGTCTGAAGCGGAGTCCTCCACACGTTGACATCGTGTGACCCCGCTTAAGATCCAAAATACATGCTTATTATGTGGGGAAGGTTGAAAAGAGTCAACCCTGTAATCGGCTGTATCGACAATCGGCAATCCAGCTAAAGCCCTTTGCACTCGCAATCACCACCCTGCGATGGTAAGGTATGACTCCAAGATGACTGTGTATCGAGGTGACCTCGCCGTGCTGTACGGGGTCGAGACCAAGCGGCTGAAGGAACAGGTGCGGCGGAACGTTGACCGCTTCCCGGAGGACTTCATGTTCGTCCTCACGACGGAGGAGTTTGCTAATGGGAGGTCGCAATTTGCGACCTCCCATTCCGACCGTATGGGTCTCCGTCATGCCCCCATGGCCTTTATCGAGGCACCCACAGCAGCAGCGACAGCATGAACTTTTATGAATCCATATTTGAGAACGTTGCACGATTCGACATGTTGTTGCCGGATGTTTTGGAACGTTCCAATGTCTCGCAGGGAGATCGGACATGAAATTCATTCACACGGCAGACTGGCAGATCGGGAAACCGTTCGCGGGAATAGCTGATGCGCACAAGCGGGCACTCGTGCATCAGGCGCGGATCGAGGCGATCAAGCGTATCGGCCTCGTCGCACAGGAGAACGGCGCGGAGTTCGTGCTGGTCGCGGGTGACCTGTTCGATTCGCCCAGCGCAGACAGAGGCACGGTATCGGCCGCATGCAGCGCGATCGGACAGATCGGGGTGCCGGTCATCGCGATTCCGGGCAATCACGACCACGGGGGGCCGGGGAGCG
>CAYMLQ010000223.1:0-9614 GCA_964390795.1 uncultured Lentisphaeraceae bacterium | reverse complement strand
GTGACGCCACCGCCCTCTACACCCGCATCTGGGACGAGATCAAGGCGCACGAGTAGCGGACAACTCCAGCAATAACATCACAGGAATGATGGAATATTGGAACAGTGGAATGGTGGGATTGGGACGGGAGATGCGCTGTCTTCCTCCAGCATTCCAACATTCCAGAATTCCAGACCGACATATCATGACTGGGCCAACAACCCAACGAACCGCACGGCTACGCATCCTCTGGGAGCGGGGACATTCCTTTCGGTCCTGGGAGAGGGGACACTCTTGTCCCCGGCCCGATTTCGTGCAGGTCTCTGGGAGCGGGGACACTCTTGTCCCCGCCGCAAGGACACGCGTGTCCTTGCTTCGACGCGTACTCTTTTGCCTACCCCTGTGTTTCCGCTTCGCTCTCGCAGCGGCCGCCGCAACCCCCGCGCCGGATCTCGACGCGCGCTTCGCCAGCAGCAACGGCTGGCTCGGCGCCGACGGCATCTACTCCGTCGCGCTCCCCGGCGACCGCACGGCATGGCTGTTCAGCGACACCTGGACCGGCGTCCTCAAAGACGGGCGCCGCGACCAGCCGCGCATGATCAACAACTCGGTCGGCGTCACCGAAGGCTCCGGCCCCGCGCGCTTTTTCTTCCCCGCCGGAGCGGAAGGCAAGGCTGCCACGCCCTTCACGCCGCCCGACGGCCGCGGCTGGTACTGGCTCTGGGCTGGCGCCCGGGACGGTCAGCGCCTCGGCCTCTTCGCCGCGCGCGTGGAGAAGGCGGGGGGCGGAGGCGCCTTCGGCTTCGCCCTCTTCGGCACCGCCCTGGGCATAGTCGAAAATCCGCAGGACGCGCCCGCCGCCTGGCGCGCCCGCTGGCGTGACCTGCCCGCCGCCTGGGCGCCCCACCTGTTCTGGGGTTCCTCAGCGCTCTCCCACGGGGGCTACATCTACGTGTACGGATACACGGAGAACAAGGGCAAGGGCCTCGACTTCCAGCGCAGCATGCTTGTGGCCCGCGCCCCCGCAGGCCAGCTCGACGATTTTGCGGCCTGGCGGTTTTATGGGAAGAGCGCGTGGCATGAAAGCGCCAAAGAAGCCGAGCCTTCCTGCCCCGGCGTCGCCACCGAGTACTCGGTCACTTACATTCCCGCCCGCAAGCGCTTCCTGCTGATTACGCACGACCTGTTCCTCTCGCCGAAAATCATCGCGCGCACGGCGGAAACCCCGTGGGGGCCGTGGTCCGATAAGACCGAGGTCTACGCCTGCCCCGAGTCCAGCGGTGCGCGCGGGATCTTCTGCTACGCGGCCAAGCACCAGCCCGTGTTCAGCACGGACGACACGCTTGCGATCAGCTACGCCGCGAACGCGAACGATATGGGCACCGTGCTCAACGACCTCTCGCTCTACGTCCCGCGCTTCATCCGCGTGCCGTTCGCCGACGTGTTCAAGTGATGAGCCCTTGAGCCTTGACGCCTCCGCTCACTTCCGGCAAGCTCTCCGTCATGACACGTGTGCCCCTTACCGCCTATACCTCGCAGCAGCTTGCCGAACGCTGTGCCGCGCTCGGCATGACGCCCCGTCTCGCCAGGCGGCTCCAATCCTCGGCCCTGCGGCTCGGCGTGTGGCCGGAAGACGACACGACGATCTCAGCCTCGTGGCTGGAGCGCGTACGGCAACACCTGCATATCCCTGAACTCACACTCGCCGACCGCCGCGTGTCTCCGGTGGACGGCTTCGTCAAGTATCTGTTCGCAGCTCCTGACGGAACGCGCATTGAAACCGTGCTCATCCCGCTCGTGCATCGTCCGGACGATCCCAAGGCGGTCGTCTGCGTCAGCACGCAGGCCGGCTGCGCGATGGGCTGCGCCTTCTGCGCCACGGGCCGCATGGGCTTCGCGCGCAACCTCGAGACGTGGGAGATCGTGGCGCAGGTGGCCCAAATCCGGCGCGACACGGCGCTGCCCGTGCGCGGCGTGGTATTTATGGGCATGGGCGAGCCGTTGTTGAACTACGAAGCGGTCATCCAGGCGGCGCAGATTTTCTCGGAGCCGTCGGGACTGGCGATCTCCGCCAAGGCCATCACCCTCTCCACCGTCGGCATCATCCCCGCCATCCGCCGCTTCACGCGCGAGGGCCACGCCTTTCGCCTCGTGGTCTCGCTCACCTCCGCCGACCCGGCCAAGCGCCGCAGCGTCATGCCTGTGGAGGTGGCCCACCCCTCGGACGAGCTGCGCGCCGCGCTGGCCGACTATCACGCCGCGACCGGCCGGCGGATCACGCTGGCCTGGACGCTGATCGCGGGCTTCAACACGGGCGAGGAGGATGCGCGGCAATTGGGCGCGTGGGTCGGCGACCTGCCCGTGCAGATCGACCTGATCGACGTCAACGACGCCACAGGCGCATTTGCCCCACCCGGCGACGCCGAGCGCAACGCCTTCCGCGATGCCCTTCGCCTGCATCTCGCGGCCCCAGTGATCCGCCGTTACAGCGGCGGCAAGGACATTCAGGCGGCCTGCGGCATGCTCGCCGCGCACGTTTCTGCAAATGGGGTTTGACATCCAAGATGAGCCCTCCATAATAGCGGCATCATGAACTCTGCCAAACGGCCTGTCCCCCTCTCTGGCGTCACGCGGCGCGACTTCTTCACAGCAACCCTTGTGGGGACGGCCGCAGCGGCGACCCTCCCCCAGCTCACCGGCTGCTCGAGCCTGCCGGCTTCAGGCGTTTCTGCGGAGGGCCGTTTCAGCGAAGCCGCGCGCACCCTGCCGCTGCGCGATGATGCCGACGTGATCGTCTGCGGCGCGGGCCCTGCGGGCGTAGCCGCAGCCCTCACCGCCGCCCGCGCCGGGGCTCGCACGCGCCTTTTCGACGTCCACGGCTGCCTCGGCGGCGTCTGGACGGCCGGGCTGCTCACCTGGATCTTTGATTTCAACAAGCCCGGCCTCACCCGCGAGCTTTCCCAGAAGCTCGACGCGCGGGGCGCGCGGCACGGAAGTCACGCCTCCATGTTCGCCTACGAGCCGGAGGAGATGAAAGTCTTGCTGGAGGAACTCTGCGGCGAAGCGGGCGTCCAGACCCGTCTGCACACCCGCGCGGTCGCCGCCCACTGCGAGGGCCGCCGTCTCACCACCGTGGTCACCGAGTCTTCGGCGGGCCGAGAGGCGTGGCAAGCCCCGGTCTTCATCGACGCGACCGGCGATGGCGACCTCGGCGCCCAGGCGGGCTGCGCCTGGGATATCGGCAACCCCGAGAACGGCGAATGCCAGCCGCTGACCCTCAACGCGCTAGCCGCCGTACGCGATGTCGCGCTGCTGAAGGACTACCTGTCGGGCGACGACCTCAAAGGCCATGTGGCCTCCACCCGGCGCAACCTGGCGGAACTCACGCGCGCAGGCATCGACCCCTCTTACGGCATGCCCACGATCTTCCATGTCCGAGACAACATCGTGCTCCTCATGTTCAACCACGAGTACGGCGTGAAGCCCTTCGACGCCGAAGCCATGAGCGCAGCCACCCTCCGCGCCCGCAAGGAGGTCTACGCCATGACGCGCGCCCTGCGCAGCCTCGGCGGCGTCTGGGAAGGGCTGCAGCTCGTGGCCACCGCCGAGCAGATCGGCGTGCGCGACGGGCGGCGCATCCGCGGCCGCTACACCGTCGCCAAGTCCGACCTTGTCGCCGGCTCGCGACATGCGGACGCGGTCGCGCGCGTGACCTTCGGGGTGGATATTCACGCCGCGACGAGGGACAGGAACAAGAAGGAAACCATCGAGCGGGGCGGCGTCGCGCGCGCGCTCCCCTACGATATCCCCCTGCGCGCGCTGATCGCCAAGGACGTGGACGGGCTGCTGATGGCCGGCCGCTGCATCAGCGGCGACTTCGTCGCGCACGCCAGCTACCGCGTCACCGGCAACTCCGTCGCCACAGGCGAAGCCGCCGGCGCCGTGGCCGCCCTGGCGGCGAAAACCCGCCGCCTGCCGCACGAGGTCGCGTGGTCCGACGCGGCCAAACTCGTGGCCCGTACAAACTGAGTCTGCCATCCACCGGACACTTTTAGAAAGCGGCTATGCAAAGCGAAAAGGGACAGTTAGTTGGCTTGAACGACGAGAAACAGTGCGATCTGCTGCTCGTGGATCCTGAAATTCTCTCGACACACGCTCAAACACAAAGGAGAACCAGATGAACCTGACCCGCAGAATGTTCCTCAGACAATCCGCAGGCGTACTGACCGCCGCCGCGCTCTGCCCAAGCGCAGCGCGGGCCGCCAGCGCGGCCCACATCAAAGTCGGCGCCTGCGTCGTCGGACTCGATGCCGCCAGGCAGGCCGGACTTGAAGGCGTCGAAGTCAGGGCCGGCAACGCGGCTGACGAACTGGAGATCTTCAAGGCCGAGACGCGCGCCAAGTACAAGGCGCAGATGCAGGCCTCCGGACTTCCGATCTGTTCGATTATGATGGGTCTCCTCAACGATTTTCCGCTGGCGACCGACCCGCGCGCCCCGGCTTGGCTAACGCAGTGTGTTGACGCCGCCAAGGATCTGGGCGCAAAAACGATTCTCGTCGCCTTCTTCGGCAAGGGCGACCTCCTGGCAGGCAAGCAGATCAAGGAGACGGAGTTCAAAGCAGCCGCGCAACGTATCCGGGCGGCGGCGCCCTACGCCAAAGAAGCGGGCGTGACCCTCGCCATCGAAAACATGCTCAACGCCGAGCAGAATCTGCGCCTGCTAGAAGAGATCGGCGACTCCTCCGTTCGGCTTTACTACGACGTGTTCAACACCGGCAAGACGCAGGCGTACGATTCGCCTGCCGAAATCCGGCTTCTGAAAGACCGCATCGCTCAGATCCACTATAAGAACGGACCCGCGTATCTCGACGCGGACAAGCCCTATTTCGAGGCGATCTCCGCCGCAGTCAAGGACATCGGCTACAAGGGCTGGATCGTCCTCGAAACCTCAAGCCCCTCGAAAGACGGCGTGGCGGACGCCAAGCGTAACGCGGATTTCGTGCGCTCGCTGTTTGCCTGACCGGGAAGGTTTGGTATAGTGTTTCACTTTCAGACCCAACACCGAAGAGAGAGAACACCATGAGCCGAGTCATCGCTATCGACGGACCGTCCGGGGCCGGAAAATCCTCCGTCTCAAAACGCGTGGGCAAGCAGTTAAACTTCCTGCACGTCGACTCCGGTGCGCTCTACCGCATCATGACCTGGCAGTGCCTGCTGAACCGAATCGACACGGCCAACCCCGACGCCGTGGCCGACTTCGCCCCGGCCGTACACGTCGAGTGCGTGCCGCGCGACGGCGCAATCGTCTACCTTGTGAACGGCAAGGAGCCCGGCGACGCCATCCGCTCGCCCGAGATCAACAAGCACGCCAGTCCGGTCGCGACCGTCAAAGCGGTGCGCGACCGCGTCACAGCTTGGCTGCGCGACATGACCCGCTTCGGCGATCTGATCGTCGAGGGCCGCGACATCACGACCGCCGTCTTTCCCGACTCCCCCGCACGCTTCTACCTGGTGGCCAGCGCCGAGGCGCGCGCGGAGCGCCGCCGCAAGGAGGAGGTCGAGAAGGGCATCGCCAACCAGTCCGCCGAAGAGGTCAAGCTTTCCCTGCTCGCCCGTGACGCGATCGACTCCACGCGCAAGCACGCGCCTTTGCGCAAGGCCGACGGCGCGCTGGAGATCGACAGCACGGACCTGACGCTCGACGAGGTGGTGCAGACCGTGCTCGACGCCCTGCCCGCCGACTGGAAGCGAGGCGCCGCATGACCGCCGCCGGCTGGATCACCCTGACGCTCTGCTGGTTCTTCGTCACGGGCCTCAGCGTCTTCCTGGTCATCAAGACGCTCCGCACCCCCCGCTATCACGACGGCGCGGAAGGGTCAGAAGGCGAGCCGTTGGGCTAAAAAAAGGACGGTTGCGACTGGCGCAACCGTCCCGTTTCGCTCAGCGTCAGCGCCGCTTAGGCGTTGACCATCCACTGCTTCACCGACTTCTTGTCCAGCTTGCACATCAGCGTCGTGGCGGTCAGGTCCGCCTGCGCGTCACTCAGCTTGGCCGTGTCGAGGTCGATCATGCGGTCGGCCAGCAGCAGCGCCATGGCCAGCGCCTGCGTGCAGTCGCGGATGAAGTCCTTGCGGCAGCCGATCGGATCGTCGGGATCGCCGTCCGAGCGCAGCATGTGGCAGTCGTACTCGACCACGCCCTTCCAGCCGACCTTGCGCAGCGCCCAAAACATCTGAACGGTCTCCTTGAGGCCTTCCGGCCCGATGAGCGGCGGGAAGTCGTTGTCGAACTGCGCCTTGATCTGGCTGCCGAAGTGCAGGAAGAAGAGCTTGTTCATGCTGGTCAGGTAGCCGACCGTATGCACGGCGTTCAAGAGCGCCATACTCTCGTGCTGCAACAGTTCGGGATTCACGCCGAAGAACTCGGGGTGTTTCAGGTGCCCGAAGATGAAGCCCACCGCATGTCCCGACGTCGGCAGGAACATGTGCCCGCGAGGCTCGTTCGGCTTGGGCTCGATCGTTGCGCCCGCGTAGTTCGCGAACTTCTTGGCCTTGATGTAGTCGTAGACCGCATTCAGCCCGTCCGCCAGCCAGGTGTAAACGTTCTTCCAGTCCACATTCACCGGCACCTCAAAACCGTCGCGCGCCACCCAGTAGGTATAGTGCTTGGCGTTAAACAGTGCGCCAATACGCAACGTGCGCTCGACCTTCTTCTTGGCCAGCGCGCGCAGTTTCGGGTCGGGATTGGTCAGGCCTCCCTTGCGGAACAGCTTGCTGCCGTGCAGGCCGCAGGTGGCTGTGTTGACCTTCAGCCCCGCGTCGTCCAGGATCTTCTTGATCGCGCGCAGCTTGGCGTACACCTCGCTCTTCGGATCGAGATCGTCCTCCAGATGCTCCGGATCCCACGGAACCAGATCGTCATCGTGAAACGACGTGGCTTCGATCAATCCGTCCTTCGAGGCCTCGGCCAGCAGTTTAGCAACTTCCAGCGAATCGATCTTCGGCAACACCGGGCCGCCGAACGGATCGCCCAGAGGATTGCCCACACACCAGAACGGCATTGACCGCAACGTCACCGGGTCAATGTTGAACCCTTTTTTGCTCATCGAACACACCTCATTGTTATTGGCTTCACCAGAAAGCCTTTTGTATGTTTAAAGGATAGCGCTTTTCTGGCATCCCGATCAAGCCGCAAGTGGCGCGATAATCGGTTTGCCGTTTGTTTCGGTTTGCCTCCAGACGCGTTATGCCTCACAATAAACAATTTGAGGTGAATTTTGCGCATAGGCTAGAACGATGCGCGGTATCAAGCGTTACGGCCATGAAGATCCTGTTCCTGTTTATTGACGGCGTTGGCTTGCGTGCGCCCGCAAAAGATAACCCGGTTCACTCCGGCATCTGCCCCGTTTTGTGCCGTCTCATCGAGAACCAGTCCGTGCCGATCGACGCCTGTCTCAACACCCAGGGGCTTCCGCAGAGCGCCACAGGGCAAACCGCGATGTTCACCGGCGTCAACGCCTCCCAATACATGGGACGCCACTGCGAGGGTTTCCCCGGCCCCACCCTGCGCAAGCTCATCGAGGAGGGCAACCTGTTTATGGATCTGGCCCGCAAGGGGCTGCGCTGCCGTTTCGCCGACGCCTACATGGTGGACAGCGTGGACGACATCCGCGTACGCCGCTTCAAATCCGTCACCACGGTGATGGCCCTCACCCAGCCCGAAACGATCTCCGTTCAGGACGACCTCGTTGAGAACCTGGCGGTGGCCCACGACATCACGCGCACTAGCCTGTTCGAAAAGGGCCATGCCGTCAAGGTCATCACGCCGCAACAGGCCGCAGAGCACCTGATCCAGGTTGCGCGCGCCAACGACTTCACCCTCTACGAGTTCTTTCAGACCGATCTTGCGGGCCACTCCTGCAACTACGACCACGCCTGCGAGACACTCAGGACGCTGGATCTGTTTCTGGACGCGGTCGTCAAGCTCAGCCGCACGACAGGCATGCTGCTCATCATTACCAGCGACCACGGCAACATCGAGGACATGAGCACGCGCGGCCACACGCGCAATCGGGTGCCGCTCATCGCGGTCGGCCCGGGCGCCGACGAGTTCAAGGCCAACGCGGCCAGCCTCGTGGACATCACGCCGCGCCTCACGCGCCTGATGGTTCCGGGCTACATCCCGCCGGTGCGCACCGTGCAGTCCATGGCCTGAGAAAACAGAACGGCCCGCAGCCAGAGGCCGCGGGCCGTGAGCGACCGCCTGAAGCTGACGGCCCTTGCGAACGCTCAGTCCTTGGCCTGCTTCGAGGCGAAGACGCCCAGCCCCAGCAGATAGGCCAGGCAGGCCAGCAAGACGAAGATCAGCCCGTTCGGGCCGACCGCACCTTTGACCGCGCCCATGATCGGCGGGATGATCGCGCCGCCCGCGATCGCCATGACCATCAGGCCGGAAATCTCGTTCGCCTTCGCCGGCAGCTTGTTCATCGCCAGTCCGAACACCATGCCGAAAATGTTGGCGATACCCAGGCTCGCGACGAACACGCACGCCAGCACCGCAGTCGCCTCTTTCAGAAACAGCATCGCCACCGTTCCCGCGATCGCCAGCAGCGCGCTCGCCGGGAAACACTTGGCCGGCGACACTTTCGCAAGGATCATGGCCCCCAGGAACGAGCCGATCGTCTTGGCCACGAAGTAGACCGTCGGCCCCATCGCCGCCTTGTTGAGATCGAGTTTGCACACCTCTTGCAGGTACGGCGGGATCGAATAGCCCATGCCGACGTCCACTCCGACGACAAACAGAATGCCGGTGAACATCGCAAGTATGTACGGGTTCGCCAAGAGAGACAGACAGCCTCCGAACGTTGCGCCAGAGGCCGACACCTCTTCGCGCTTCACGGGCGTGGCCATCAGCCACGCCGCCGCAATCACCGTGATGCCCCCATAGATCGGGAAGATCATCTTCCAGTTGCCCAGTTTGGTCGCCGCCAGAAACGCGATGACCGGGCTCAACGCAGCACAGAGCGCCTTGACGAACTGCCCCAGAGACAGGCTGCTCGTCAGTTTGTCGGGCTTTATCACATTGCTCATCAGCGGCGGCAGCGCGGCCTGAATCACGGTGTTGCCGATACCCATCAGAGCGAAGGCCGCAAACACCGCATACTTCGAATAGACGGCCAGCGGCAGGAACATCGCGACGATCGTGATCGCCAGGCTCACGAGCACCGTGTTCTTGCGCCCGATGCGGCTCGTCAGAATGCCGGTGGGAATCGACACGATGAAAAACCAGAGGAAAATCATCGACGGAAGGAAACTCGCCACCGAATCCGACAGCCCAAAATCTTTCTTCACGTATGCCGTGGCTGTGCCGACCACATCCACAAAGCCCATCACGAAAAAGCCGAACAGAATCGGCAACAGCGCCATCACACCCGAACCGCTTTTGCTTTCAGAACGCATCGCGTCACTCCTTCATTACTGGTTGGACCACCGTTCTCATCCGCCCGCCAACGGGCATTTGACGGAGAGTATACACAAAAACCTCCCGGCTTGCACCGGGAGGTTTATCTTTTGTCAGCCCACCGCGTTGCCTCACAATTCATGACACCGAAAAGTTTTCGGGGAAGAGGGCTATGA
>CAYMLQ010000222.1:0-9660 GCA_964390795.1 uncultured Lentisphaeraceae bacterium | reverse complement strand
CATCCCCGGAAACTTCCAGTGCCGCGACGCGATCCTCGACCGTGGCACGGGCGTCTCGCCCGTGAATGGTAGGGACGCCTCCCCGCAGGCGTCCGCGGCGGTTTGCGGGGATATTCCGTATCCGGAATCGCTCAATCGCAGATTGGGAGCTAAGCGTCAAACCGCCCTGCCCGCCGGGCAAAACGACCATGCCACCGCCTCAGATCCCGCGTGGCCGCGTGTGGATTTCATCGTCGGCAACCCGCCCTTCCTCGGCGGAAAGATGTTGCGCCGAGAGTTGGGCGACGCCTATCTCGATGAGCTTTTCACGGTCTGGGACGGACGGGTTCCTCGCGAGGCCGACCTCTGCTGCTACTGGTTCGAGAAAGCCCGTGCCCACATCGCCACGGGCGGCTGCCGTCGCGCCGGGTTGCTCGCCACCCAGGGCATCCGCGGCGGCACGAACCGGCAGGTATTGAAACGCATCAAAGAGAGCGGCGACATCTTCTGGGCCGAGAGCGACCGAGACTGGGTTCTTGACGGCGCCAACGTCCACGTTAGCATGGTTGCGTTCGACGACGGTGATGAGGTGAGCCGTACGCTCGATGGCAGGGGCGTCGCGACGATCCACGCCAACCTGACCTCGGCGGCGGATATGACGGCCGTCAGAACGCTTCAGCCCAACGTGAACCTCGCCTTCATGGGCACGACGAAAGGCGGCGACTTTGATATTGAAGAACAGCTCGCAATCGAATGGCTGACGACGCCCAACGCAAGCGGACGACCCAACTCCGACGTGGTTGTGCCGTGGGTCAACGGCATGGATCTGGCTCAGCGCCCCAAAGGCAAGTGGGTCATCGACTTCGGCGTCGGAATGTCCGAGGAACGCGCCGCCCACTATGAAGCGCCGTTCGAATATGTGCGTGGCAAGGTGAAGCCGGTAAGGGACACGAACGCGCGCGAATCGTACCGCCGCCTGTGGTGGCAGCACGTCGAGGCCAGGCCGGCCCTGCGCGACGCGACAAGGCCGCTTTCAAGGTTCCTCTCAACCTGCAGGGTGGCCAAGCACAGGCTGTTCGTCTGGCTGAAGGCTCCCACACTGCCCGACAGCGCCACGTTCGCGTTCGCCTCCGAAGACGACGCCTTCTTCGGCGTGCTCCACTCGCGCCTCCATGAAGTCTGGTCGCTGGCGCAGGGCACTCAGTTACGCGAAAAAGAGTCCGGATTCCGCTACACGCCGACGACCTGTTTCGAGACCTTCCCGTTTCCGAAACCGGACGAGTTCCAGACTCACGCCATTGCCGAAGCGGCCCGCGAGTTGAACGCGCTGCGGGAGCGCTGGCTGAACCCGCCCGAGTGGACCCGTGTCGAGGTGTTGGAGTTCCCTGCCACGTTCTACGGACCATGGAGCCGTTTCATCGTCTCGCGTGAAACCGCGGCCGCTTCCGGCGTGCGCGAAACCGAAGTCGGCTGGACACCGCGCGACCTTTACGAAGCCGAGCACTCGGTGCGGCTCGCCGCAGAGGCCGCACGTGCCGCCACCGCCACGGCACAGACGCAAGGTGTCGGCACGGCCCGTTATCCGCGCCTGGTGCCGCGCGATGCCGAATGTGCCACGCGCCTCAAGGACCGCACCCTGACCAAGCTCTACAACGTGCGCCCGGCCTGGCTCGACCTTGCCCACCGCAAGCTTGATGCGGCGGTGGCCGCCGCCTACGGCTGGCCCGCCGACCTCACCGACAACGCTATTCTCGAACGCCTGCTGGCAAGGAACCTCTGAACCTCTCCAAGGAGCACACATGCAAGCCGTCACTGCAAACCCGTTTCTCGGTATCGCGATGCACGCGATCGGTGCGACTTTCGCCGCCACCTGCTACACGCCGCAAAAGCGTGTGAGCGGCTGGTCATGGCAGACGTACTGGCTCACGCAGGCGTCGTTCTGCTGGCTCCTGCTGCCGCTGCTCGGCGCATGGCTGACGATACCCGAACTCGGCGCGGTGCTGCGCGAGGCGCCGCGCTCGGCGATGCTGCTCTCGTTCGGACTCGGCGCGGCCTACGGCATCGGCGGTACGGCCTTCGGCATCTCCATTCGCCACATCGGTTTCTCGCTGACCTACGCCATCGCGGTCGGGCTCTCCAGCGTGCTGGGCACGCTGATCCCGCCGCTGGTCAAAGGCACGCTGGTGGAGACCCTCAGCAAGCCGGGCGCGGAGTGGATCATCGCGGGCATTGTCGCGGGCACGCTGGGTATCGCCGGAGCGGGCTGGGCCGGGCGGCTCAAGGAGCGTGACCTCAGCGCGCAGCAGCAGAGCGGGCAGTTCTGCCTGATGAAAGGACTGCTGCTCTCGCTGCTGGCGGGCGTGCTGTCGGCCGTCTACGGGTTTGCGCTGGAGGCGGGCGAACCCATCGCGGACATCGCCACCGCGCACGGGGCCGGGGTCTGGCGGGGCAACGTCATCTACATCTTTTCGAACACCGGCGCGTTCATTACCACGTCGCTCTACTGCCTCTGGCTGCACGCGCGGCAGGGGACGATCCGCGAGCTGGCGGGCGTGTCCAGAGACGGCAGCCGCATCGCGCTGCCGCTGAACTGGGCCATGGCGTTTCTGACCGGCCTGTTCTGGTACGGGCAGTTCTTCTTCTACAACCTCGGCCATGTGCGGATGGGGCACTACAAGTTTACGAGCTGGGCGATCCACATGATTCTGCTGGTGCTCATCAGCAACTTCGTCGGCATCCTGCTGCGCGAGTGGCGCTCAAGCCGTAAGCTGACGCACCGCATGATCGGCGCGGCGCTGGCCGTGCTGATCGTGGCGGTGCTGCTGCTGACGTATGGTAATTATGTCGGCGAAGCCCTCGCCGCGAAAGGATAGGTGGGGTATGAGACGGTTCGGCTGGGTAGCGTTGCCGACTGAAGTCGGTACAACATGCAGAGAGACGGGACTCTTGGGCAAATACGGTCGTGTGCTGCTATTGGCAGCTTCCGCTGCGACAAGCCATGCCATCGCCGAAGGCTCCGATCCCGCCCGCTACAACGTGGTCTGGGACGCGCCGAGCGCGGACTGTAGCGGCTCCATGCCGCTGGGCAACGGCGACATCGGCCTGAACGCCTGGGCGCTGGCGGACGGCTCGCTACACCTGCTCATCAGCAAGACCGACGCGTGGGACGACAACGCGCGGCTCGTCAAGGTCGGCGAAGTCGTGCTCCGTTTTGCGCCGGACCTTTTTAACGGCGCGTTCAGGCAGGAGCTGGATCTGAAGACCGGCTCGCTGCTCATCCAATCGGCAATCGGCAAGCAGCAAGCTCAAATCCGTATTTGGGTCGATGCTCATCAGCCGGTGGTCCGCGTGACGACCGAGCTTCCCGCGAAGGCGGAGGTCGCGCTATGGCGCACGAACCGCCAAGAGCTGGCGGTGCTTGAATGCAGCGACGTCATGTTGAACCGCGGCAAGAAGGATCAGAAAGAGGCGCCGGTGTTCGTGGAGCCCGACACGCGCATCGACGGGCCTGCCGGGCAGACCACCTGGTACCATCACAACGCGAAGTCGGTCGGCCCGGCGCTCCTGGCGAAAATCCAGGGCTTGACGGACTACGGGCAGGCCGACCCGCTGCTGCACCGCATCTTTGGCGGCCGTGTGGTTCAGTCGCCGCACGGCTTCGACATCCATGTACTCACGCAGCACCCTTCGACGCCGGAGCGCTGGCTGGCTGGCATGGACGAGCTGGTGCGGCGGGCAGGCGCTCCGGATTTCACTGCCCATGCGCGGTGGTGGGCGGAATTCTGGAACCGCAGCTGGATTCAGGCGACGGCGAACACCAACGCCGCGCCCGGCTGCGCGCCGCTCTTCCCCGTGAACGCCTATCCGCTCCGCATCGGCCAGGATCAGACCGGGCACAGCCCCTTCGCCGGCGAGATCCGCGGCGTGCGCGTGGAGACGAATGCGGCGGGCGTTGTCACGCTCGCGGCCGAGGTCAAGCCTGCGGCGGGCGAGCGGGGGCGCCTCTTTGACAAGATCACGCCCGGCGGCAGCGACGGGTTCCTGCTCGACGCGCACCCCGGCAACAGCCTGCGCCTGATCTCGGGCACGACTCAGCAGAACGCGAAAGACGCGCTGCCTGCGGGCCAATGGGCGCGCGTGGTGGCGGTTGCGGACGCGGCTGCGGGCGGCTGGCACGTGAGCGTCAACGGCAAGACCGTGCTGGACTCGACCGGCGTGCGCGTCACCGACGAGGCGGCGCACGTCAGCCAGATGGCCGCGCTTCAGCGCTATATCACCGCCTGCGCCGGGCGCGGGGCGTATCCGATCAAATTCAACGGCTCGCTCTTCACCGTTGCGCCCGATCCGGCGAACGGCCACGACTACCGCCGCTGGGGGCCCGGCTACTGGTGGCAGAACACGCGCCTGCCTTATCTCTCGCTGTGCGCGTCCGGCGACTTCGAGCAGATGCGGCCGCTTTTTAAGATGTACGCCGAAGACCTCTTGCCGCTGTGCAAATATCGGACGAAGCTGTACTGCGGCCACGACGGGGCGTTCTATCCGGAGTGCATTTACTTTTGGGGCGCGATGTTCAGCGAGACCTACGGCTGGACGCCGTTCGAGCAGCGCGCGGACAAGCTGCAGGAGAGCGGCTGGCACAAGTGGGAGTGGGTGGGCGGGCTGGAACTCTGCTGGCTCCTGCTGGACACCTATGAGCACACGCTTGACCGCGCGTTTCTCGACACGACCGTGCTGCCCTTCTGCCGCGAGATTCTGACCTTCTTCGACCAGCACTACGCGACCGGCGCCGACGGCAAGCTCGTCATGCATCCCTCGCAGGCGCTGGAGACGTGGTGGGCCTGCACCAACGCGATGCCGGAGGTGGCCGGGTGCATCGCGGTGACGGAGCGGTTGCTCCTGCTGCCGGAGACGCCCTCCGCCGAGCGCGCCTTCCTGCAGCGCTTCCACGCCAAGCTGCCGCCGCTGCCGACCCGCCTCGTGGACGGCAAGCAGGCGCTCGCGCCCGCCGCGGTGTATGCCCGCAAGAGCAACTGCGAGAACCCGGAGCTGTACGCCGTGTTCCCGTTCCGCCTGATCGCGCTCGGTAAGCCGAACATCGAGTGGGGCATCGAAGCGCTTAGGCATCGCTGGGACAAGGGCGCTTTCGGCTGGCGGCAGGACGACCTGTTCATGGCGTATCTCGGACTCACCGAAGAGGCGCGGAGCAACATCGTCAGCCGAGCAAAGAGCCACGACAAGAAGTCGCGCTTCCCCGCGTTCTGGGGGCCGAACTACGACTGGACGCCTGATCAGGACCACGGCGGCGTGTTGGTTAAAGGCTTCCAGTCGCTGCTCCTGCAGACAGACGGGCGGAAAATCTATCTGCTGCCCGCCTGGCCGCGAGACTGGGACTGTGAGTTTAAGTTGCACGCGCCGCTGCAGACCGTGGTCACGGGCACGGTCAGGAACGGCACGTTGCTCACATGGGACGTCACCCCGGCAGCACGCAAGGCCGACGTGGTGATCGTGCAGTGACGGGTTTGCTTTTGGCAAGTGAGCGATGCTTGAAGGGGGCTGCTGGTGCGCGTCAGGCCAAGCTCAAGCAGGAATAACCGATCATGCAGGCCAGACTTATGAAGCACATCCTCCTCGTTGTGAGCGGGCTCCAGATCGTGCGAACGCAAGGGCTTATTGTTACAGCGCTCTGCGGTGCGCTCGTTCAGGCCTGTGCGGGTGGCGTTCAGGGGGCGGCTGGAACGAACGAGAGCGCCGTGATACGCACGGCGGCAGCCGTGCGCGCGCTGCCTCGCGAGGAGGCCGCGCGCGGGCTGCCGGTCGTTTTGAAAGGGGTGGTGACCTTTCGGTGGCCCACGGGGATTGACGGCGGCTTTGTCGTGAATGATGAGACCGCGGGCGTTTACGTAAGCGGAAAGACGGAGGTTGAGCGCACGCTGGGCGCGCGCGTGGAAGTGACCGGCGTGACCGCACCGGGCGGCTACGCTCCAATCGTGGAGTTGGAGAGCGTGCGCGAACTGGGCGCGGGTGAATTGCCGACGGCGCGCCCGACCAGCGTGGCGGAGCTGTCTTCCGGACTGTTCGACTGCCAGCGCGTGGAGGTCCTCGGCGTCGTTCAAGCCGCGTCGTATGCGCCCGAGTACGGGATGATGAGCCTCTATCTGGCCACGGTCTCAGGATCGCTGTCTGTGGATGTGATGCCGGCAGGCCCTGATGAAGGAACGCGGTTTGTGGATGCCGAAGTGACGGTTCGAGGGGTTGGGTTCCCGATTTTCAACCCGCGGGCAGAACTGATGGGCGTGCGGGTTCGCGCCGGCAGCCTGTCGGACGTGACGGTCGTGAGGCCGGCGCCCGCAGATCCGTTCGCGACACCCTTCATTCGGCTCGACACGCTCATGCCGTTTTCGACAGAGGGGGTCAGCCTGCACCGCAGGCGTGTCGCTGGCGTGGTCACCGTGTCGAGGCCCAGCGGGCGGTTCTATCTCCAGGACGGAGGTCATGCTGTGCGGGTGAGGACCCGTCCGGAGTGGACGCCCAGGGTCGGTGATGCCGTGGAGGTCGCGGGCTTTGTTGAGACGCGCGAGTTCTTTGCGGGCTTGGAGAACGCCGTGGTACGCTCGATTGCGCCGAACGGTCCTGCACCCGCGCCGAAGCGTGTGGTGCCGTCGCAGATTCTGGACTACAACACGTCCTTGCCTGCCGGACAGCCGGATTATGACGGCGTCTTGGTGAGCCTTCGCGGCACACTGAAGAGCGTGGAGAGTGGCGGCCGCGAAGGCTGCTGCCTGTATATGGAGTGTGACGGGGTTTTGGTGCCCGTCGAGCTTGGCACGGATACGCTGAGGTCCGGCGCTGAGCTGCGTGTGGATAGCGAGCTGGAGGTGACGGGCGTCTGTGTGGTTTCTTACTCCAATTTGCGCCCGGTACTGAACTTCTCCAAGGCCGTCGCGTTCCGCCTGCTGTTGCGCGCGCCCGAAGATGTGGTCGTGGTGCGGCTGGCGTCCTGGTGGACGGCGAGGCGGCTGCTGTGGCTGCTGAGCGGCTCCGCTGGGCTCTTGGCGATCGTTCTGCTCTGGAACATGCAGCTCCAGCGGAGGGTCGAGCGGCGCACGGCTCGCTTGGCCGTGGAAATGCAGGCCCGCCTGACGGCGGAGTCGCGCATCGGCGAGCGCACGCGCCTGGCCGCGGAACTGCACGACTCGCTGGCGCAGAGCCTGACGGGCGTGGCGTTGCAGTTGCAGGCCGCCGAGCTGGCCCGCGTGCAGGCGCCGGAGGAGATCCAGCAGCATGTGGCGCTGGCCCGCGAACTGCTCGATTCCAGCCGCGAGGAGGTCCGCCGGTGCGTCTGGGACTTACGCTCGCAGGTGCTGGACCAGCGCGACCTGCCAGCCGCGCTCGCCGAAGTCGGTCGCCAGATGGGCGGCGCCAAGGTGGAGGTCCGCACGGAGGGCGAAGTGTTTCTGCTGAGTGACATGGCGGCTCACACGCTGCTGCGCTGCGCACAGGAGGCGATGACGAATGCCATCAATCACGGTTCGGCCACGCAGCTAGCCGTGCTCCTGCGCTTCGAAGCCGAGCACGTGGGCCTGCGGGTTGAAGACAACGGCTGCGGTTTCGACCCCGCCCTTGTGCCCGGCATGGCGGACGGGCACTTCGGCCTGCAGGGCATGCGCGAGCGCGTCAAGCGGCTGGAGGGTGAGTTCACGTTGGCGAGCCAGCCCGGCCAGGGCACGCAGATTGACATCCGAATTCCGGTCGGTTCAAACGAGAGGTCATTGGCATGAATCCACCACCGCACAGCGCCGCTGAGAAGCGGGAGAAGATCCGCGTCATGCTTGCGGACGATCACCTGGTCGTCAGGATGGGGCTCGCCTCGGTGCTGAAGTTCGAGAAGGGCATCGGGGTTGTGGCGCAGGTCGAGGACGGCAAGCAGGCCGTGGAGACGTGGCGCAAGGTGCGGCCCGATGTGACCGTGATGGACATCCGGATGCCGGTGATGGACGGCATTGCCGCAACAGCCGCCATTCGGGCCGAGGATGCCGATGCCCGCATCCTGATCCTGACCACGTATGAGGAGCCGCACGAGATCCGGCGGGCGTTGAATGCCGGGGCGATGGGATGCCTGTTGAAGAACGCCTCGCAGACGCTGCTCGCCAAGGCCATCCGCGACGTGCATGCGGGCCGGCCGTTCGTCATGCGTGAGATCGAGGTGCGGCTCAAGGAACAGGAGCAGCAGCCCTCGCTGACGGAGCGGCAACTGGAGATCCTGCGGCTCTTGGCGCGCGGGCTGACCAACAAGGACATTGCGCGTCAGTTCGAAATCACGACGGACGGCGTGAAGGCCCACCTGACCACCCTGTTTGCCAAACTCGGCGTGGCTGATCGTACCGAAGCGGTGGCCGTTGCGCTGCGCGAGCACCTGCTGCGGGACGAGTGAGGAGCTTCGCCTGCCGGTTGCGTGCTGCCGGTCGCATACTACCCATTCGGGTAGTTCCGCAAAAGCTCCGTTACGGTGTAAACTGGCCACATGAAGAAACTCATCCCTCTGCGTTTCGTGAGTGGCTTGCTTTTGGCAGGAATCGTCTCAGGGGCGCTCGCCGCGCAGGCCGGCGAGCGGTACAACGTCGTGATTGTCGCCGGGCAGTCCAACGCCGAGGGGCTTCCGTTCTCCGGGCTTTGTATCCATTTGACGTTTTGAGCTTGAGCAGTTTATGAAATGTTGTTTTCTACGCGCCAGTTTAACGCTCATTGCGGTTGCAGCTGTCTCCGCAGCCTGTCAGGCGCAGGCGCTCACCGCCTCGCTCTCGGTCCGGGCGGACCGGCCTGTGCAGGCGGACTTCAGGGGGCTGGGGTTCAACCTGACCGCGCCGGAGGTGGACGAGTCGACATGGGACACGGTGTTCGTCAAACGGCTCAAGGAGATCAACCCTCAAGGCTTCACCCGCATCTTCTGCCCGCTGACCGGGTGGGCCCCCACGCTGGAGAAGCGTGCATGGGACGCGCCCGAGTTCCAGCGGCTGTGCCGCCTGCTGGCGCTGCTGAAGGAGCTCGACCATGACGTGTACCTGACGATGGTGTTCTGGGGCAAGCGTCCGGAGTGGCTGCCTGCGAAGGGGCCGCTGCGCGACCCGCAGGTCCGGCAGCAGTGGGCTGTCGCGCAGGCCGACCTGATCGAGGAACTGGTGGTCCGGCGAGGCTTCACGAACGTCGTGTTCTGGTGCATGACAAACGAGCTTTCCTCTGGCGGCAAGGATGACGATTTCGACAAGATCGAGGTGCAGGGCAAGGGGCCGGAGAAGAGCTACGTGCCCGTGAACATGCCGCTGTTCGCGGCGCACCACCGCGCCGTGTTCGACGAGCTGAAGCGGCGCGGCCTCGAGAAAAAGGTGCTGCTGCTGGCGACCGATGCGCTGGGGCGCGTGGACGCGTGGCGCGGAACCCTGCCTTGGGCGGTCGGGGAGATGGACGACATCACGGGCATCTACGGCGTGCACGACTACGCGCACGGAGGCGGCTGCCAGTTTGCAGACCCGGATACGGGCGCGTGGAGGAGCTTCCCGGACGAGCGGGGCGCGGACTGGAACGATCCCCAGCACTTCACGACCGCCCTGTTGCGCTACCGGTATGCCGCCGCCATCAGCAAGAAGACCGGGAAAGGCTTTGTGCTCGGCGAGTTCGGCGGGGTGA
>CAYMLQ010000221.1:0-9668 GCA_964390795.1 uncultured Lentisphaeraceae bacterium | reverse complement strand
CCCAGCCGCCGCCGAGCGACTTGTAGACGCGGATGAGGTGGCGCGTGATCGCGCCTTCGCTCAGCGTCACGGCCTCTTCAAACGTCAGCAGCGAGCGCTGGGCGTCGAGCACGCTGTTGAAGTCGGCCAGCCCGTTCTTGTACTGGTCCTGCGCGATGGCCACGGCGGCGCGCGCGGCTTCGGCGGCGTTTCCAAGCGCCTCCAGCCGGTCATACTCGCGGGCGTAGTCCTCCAGCGCGTCGCGCAGTTCGCGAACCGCCTCGAGCACGGCCTGCTCGTAGGCGGCCAGAGCCTGCTCCTGCAGGGCGCTCTGCACCTCGATGTTGGCGCGGACCGAGCCGGCCCGGAACACCGGCCAAGAGACCGAGGGGCCGAGCGCGAAATACCGGCTGCCGGTTTCGAAGAAGCTGCCGCCGTTCAGCGTCTCAAGCCCGACCGACCCGTTCAGCTTGAAGGTCGGGTAGAGATCGGCCTGAGCCTCGCCGATGCGCGCGGTCTGCGCCGCCAGGCGCCGCTCGGCCGCACGGACGTCCGGACGCCGGCGCAGCAGCTCGGCGGGCATGCCAGCCAAAGTCCGGGGCGGGGCGGAGGGGATCGGCACCCGGGCGGCCTGCTCGGCCGCGAGTTCCCCGGGCATCACGCCCGTCAGCACGGCCAGCGCGTTACACGCCGCCTGCTCCGCGCTCAGGAGACCCGGCAGCGTCGCCCGGGTCCGCTCGACGTTGTAGCGGGCCTGCTGCACCGCGAGGTCATCGCCGAGACCGGAGGCGGCGCGCGACGTCAGGATCTCCAGCGTTTCCTCCTGAAGCCTCAGGTTCTTTTCGGCCACGGCGAGCCGCTGCCGCACCGTCTGCAGTTCGACATAGGTGTTCGCCGTCTCCGCTGCCAGGCTGACCCAGACATGCTCCAGCGTGGCGCCCTCGGCTTCGAGCGACGCCTGCGCGGCCTCGACCGAACGCCGCCGTCGGCCGAACACGTCCAGCTCCCACGAAGCGTCGAAGCCCGCGCGGTAGTGGTCGCCATCACCGGGCGCTCCCGCGTTGTCGCTGTTGCGAAACCTCTGATAGGCGCCGGCCGCATCGACCTCGGGCAGGAGACCCGCCTGGCTCACGCTCAGCCGGGCGCGCGCCTCGCGCACCCTGGCCGTGGCCGCCCGCATTGTGCGGTTGCTGCTGAGCGACTGCCCGATCAGGCGCGTCAGCGCCGGGTCGCCGAACACAGTCCACCACGCTGCCGCCTCGTCCGGAGAGAGCGCCGTGCCCTCTGCAACCTGCTTCAGTTCGCCGGAAGGCATGGCCAAGGACGGCGCCTGATAGTCCGGGCCGACCGCTTGGCAACCGGCGAGCAGGAGCGAGGCGAACAGCAGCACCGACAGACTTCCTGCCGATCTCCGACCTCCGACCTCCGATTTCCGGTCTCCGACCTCCGATTTCCGACCTCCGACCTCCGACCTCCTACCGCCGCCCTTCCGCCTCAGCAGCGCCTTGCCCTTCTCACGGATCGTCTGGAAAAGCGCGTACAGGCCGGGCACCAGATAGATGCCGATGCCTGTCGCGGCGAGCATGCCCGCCAGCGTCGTCACGCCGATCTCGCGGCGGCTGGCCGCACCCGCCCCGGTTGCGTATACCATGGGCAACACGCCGAGAATGAAGGTAAAGGCCGTCATTAAAACCGCGCGGTAGCGTTGCTTGGCGCCCTCTGCCGCAGCCTCGACGATCGACAGCCCCTCCTCGCGCTTGGTCTTCGAGAACTCGACGATCAGGATGGCGTTCTTGCTCGCGAGCGCAATCAGCAAGACCAGTCCGAGCTGCGCGTAAATGCTCAGCGACATGCCCGCCAGACGCAGCCCGAACAGCGCCCCCGCCGTCGCCACAAAGATCGACAGCATCACCGACAGCGGAATCGTCCAGCTTTCGTATTGCGCCACAAGGAACAGGTAGCCGAACACCAGCGCCATGGCCATCAGCAGCACGGTCTGACCGGAGGCGCGCTGCTCTTGGAAGCTCAGGCCGGACCATTCGACCGCATAACCCGGCGGCAGCACCTTCTTGGCCGCCTCGGTGATGCGTGCCATGACCTGGCCGCTGCTCGCGCCCGGCAGAAGGGCCGCCGTGACGCCCGCGCTCGGGAACAGGTTGTAGCGCGGATAGAGGCGAGGCCCGAGCTGCGAGGAGAGCGTGGCCAGGCTGCCGACCGGCACCATGGCGCCGCCTTTGCCCTTCACGTACAGGCGCAGCACATCGTCCGGCGTTCCGCGCCCCTTCCAGTCGGACTGCACGATCACCTGGTTCACCTGGCTGTCGAGGTTGATGTCGTTGACATACCTCGAGCCCAGGTAGTTCTGCAAGGTGGAGAAGACCGAAGAGACCGGCACCCCCATCATCTCGGCCTTGACGCGGTCCACGTTTAGCTGTAGCGACGGCGTCTGTGCATTGTACCCGCTAAACGCGAAGAGAATGCCCGGCGTGGCGTTGACCGCTCCGAGCATCTGCTGCAGCGCCGCCTCCAGCTTGGCGGGATCGTCGCCCGCCAAGGACTGGAGCCGCAAGTCCAAACCGCCGTTGATGCCCAGTCCGGGAATGGACGGGGGCATGAAGAAATTGATCTGGGCGCCGGGTATCGCGGCGCACTTGGCGCGCATTTGGTTGAGCAGCGGAAGCGCATGCAACTCGGGCGCCTTGCGCTCGGCCCAGTGCTCGAAGCCGACCACCAGCAGTCCCACATTCTCCGAGCGGCCGCCCATCATGCTGAAGCCCGCGATGCCGAGCGCGAAGTGGATGCCCTTGTCGTGCCGGATCGCATCGGACGCGGCCAGCAAGACCGCCTCCGTGCGCTCCATGTTCGCTCCCTCGGGCAAGCGGACGTCGGCGAACACCACACCCTGATCCTCGTCCGGCAAGAAGGAGGTGGGCGTCTGCTTGAACCACGTCCAGGTCAGCGCCATCGATGCGGCGAGCAGCAGCGCCGACAGCCCGATGCGGCGGGCCAGCCAGACTGCGACCTTCACATAGTCGTTGCGGCAGCGGTTGAGCGCGCCGTTGAACCAGCCGAGCGGGCCGCGCACGTATTCGTGCGGCGGGTTGAGCATCGTTGCGCACAGGGCCGGACTGAGCGTCAGCGCGTTCAGCGTGGAGAAACAGATCGCCGTCGACATCGTCACGGCGAACTGCTGATAGACCTTGCCGGTGATGCCGGGGATGAAGGCGACCGGCACGAAAATGGCCAGCAAGACCAGCGTGGTCGCGATGATCGCCCCGGTCATCTCGCGCATCGTCTGATACGTCGCGGTTTTGCGATCCAAGCCCTGGGTAGACATCAGATACTGCACACGTTCGACCACCACGATCGCATCGTCCACCACCGACCCGATCGCCAAAACCAGGCCGAAGAGCGTCAAGGTGTTGATGCCGTAGCCGAAGACCTTCAGCACGGCAAAGGTCGCGCACAGCGACACCGGAATGGTCAGCGAAGGCACCAGCGTGGCGCGCCAGTCTTGAAGAAAGAGATAGCAGACCAAGACCACCAGCACGAAGGTGAGCAGCAGCGTGGAAAAAATCTCTTCGATGCTCGATCGCACAAAGCGCGTCGCGTCATACGAGGTCACAACCTCGACATCCTCCGGAAGCCGCTCGCGGATGCGCTTCAGCTCCTCTTGAACCGCATCCATCGTCGTGATCGCGTTGCTGCCCGGCTGCTGGGACAGGCCGATCGACACCGACCCCGAGCCATTGAAGTTGCCGGTGAAGGCGTAGGTGTTCTCGCCCAGCTCCGCTTTCGCGACATCCTTCAGCCGCACCAGTCCGCCGTCCGCCGCCGTCCGCACCACAATCTCGCGGAAGTCCACGGGGTCGTTGAGTCGCCCCTTGGCCTGCACGGTCAGCACCTTCTGCGCATGGCCCTCGCTCGGCGCAGCGCCGACCGATCCGAGCGCGGCCTGAATGTTCTGGCTCCGGATGGCGGCGATGACGTCATCCGCGCTCATTCCCTGCGCCGTCAGGCGGCTCGCGTCCAGCCAGACGCGCATGCTGCGCTTCGGGCCATACACGTCTGCGCCGCCCACACCCTGAATGCGCTTGAGCACGTTCTTCACATGGTTGTGAGCGTAGTCGCTCAAGAAGAGCATGTCGCGCGTGCCTTTGGGCGAGCGTATCGACAGAAAGCCCAGGCGATCCGATGACCTCGTCGTGACGGAGACGCCCTGCTCGGTCACCTCCTTGGGCAGCTTGGGCACGGCCTGCTGCACGCGGTTCTGAACCTTGACCATGTCCAGGTCGAGATCGGTGCCGACCTCGAACGTCACCGTCAGATTGTAGTTGCCCGCGTCGTCGCATTCCGAAGACATGTACAGCATGTCGTCGACGCCGTTGATTTCCTCTTCAAGCGGAATGGCGATCGTATTGGCCAGCTCGCGGGCATTCGCGCCGGGATACACCGCCGTCACGTTGACCTGCGGCGGCGTCACCTGAGGATACTGCGAAACCGGCAGCGTCTTGATCGCCAGCGCACCCGCCAGCGTCAGCACAATCGAGATGACCAGCGCGAAACGCGGCCGCTCGATAAACACGTCCGAAATCATGACTTGGCAGCCTCCACTTTAGGAGCGGGGACACTCTTGTCCCCGTCTTTGCTGGGAGCGGGGACACTCTTGTCCCCGGCCTTCCCGCCTCCCTCTGGCGCCACCTGCACAGGCTGCCCGGGCGTGACCTTCTGCACGCCCTGAACCACGACGCGCTCGCCCGCAGCCACGCCGTTGCGAAGCTCCACGCGCCCGTCGAGTTCCGAGCCCGTCTCGACCCGCCGCAGGTACGCAAGCCCGTCCTGTCCCACCACATAGACCAGCGGCCCCTCGCGGTCACGCACCAGCGCCGCCTGCGACACCACCGGCCACTTCTTCGGCGCGGCCTGGTCGATCAGCACGGTGACATACCCGTTCGGAACCAGGAGCCCCTGCGCATTGTCAAAGCGCACGCGCACCGGCAGCGTCGCGGTGTCCGCAGACATCTCGTTGTTCTCGAAATCGCGTATGCCCGTCACATCGAGGATAGTTCCGGTCGGCAGCTTCAGCCGGACGCGCAAGGTGCCCTGCATCGCCGTTTCGGCGATGCTTTCGCGCACCTTCAGATACTCGCGGTCCGTCACCGAGAACACGACGCGGATCGGATCGAACTGCACGATCCGCACCAGCGTCCCCAGCGAGGGCGATACGAAGTCGCCCACGTTCGCGACCGTGCGTCCGATGCGCCCGTCGATGGGCGCGACGATCCGCGTGTGCTTCAGGTCGATCTCCGCCAGCGCCAGATTGGCCTTTGCCTGCTGCACGGCGGCGCGGCCTTGGGCCACGTCGCTCCGCGCCGTATCCACGTCCGCCTGCGAGACGCCGCGCGCGTCGGAAGCCTCCAGCCGCTTCTGAAAGCGCTCCGCGCGATCCAGAGCCGCCTCGGCCTGCGCCTGCTCGGCACGCCTGAGAGCCACACGCGCCTCATACTGTTCGGGATTGATCGTGAACAGCGCATCGCCGGTGCGCACCAGCGCACCCTCCTTGAAGCTGACCTCGGTGACGTACCCGTCGATCTGCGCGCGCAGGTCGACGTCCCGCACCGGCTCGACATGCCCGATGAAGGTCGCAGGCGGATTCAGCGCCTCTTCTGTGACGGCTTGCGCCACGACGAGCGGCGCCATTCCCGGCGGGGGCCCCATCATCATGGGCGAAGGCCCCCCGGGGGGCGCGGACGGCAGCCAGCCGCGCGCCAGCCAACCGAGTCCGAACAGGCAGGCCGAGGCCAACAGCCACCCGACTCCCACAGCAACGGGATGTTCGCGTTTCACAGCTTGATCATGTTCTTCGCTCATAGCAATCGATTCCTCATCCGGCTCCGCCGGAATACACGTGTCTTCTTACGCCCGGATTGCGGCGATCACCGCCTCAAAGCCGAACTCAAGCGTCCGAGTCAATTCGACGTCGAGGCACTTCCCGACCTCATGGTTAATCAGCCCCAACCACATCGCCCCCAGAACAGCCGTCACAACCGCCACATCGACATCCGCGCGCACCACGCCCGCCCGCCGCAGGTCGCTCAGCGTGCGCTCGATGATAAAGAACGGGCCGGTCTCCAACTGGCGGAGGCGCTGTTTGACCGGCTCGAATTTGGCCGAAGGCCAGTCGAGCCGCATCATCATGTGAAAGAACTTGCGGTTGGCTGGCGTTCCCGCGATCAGCTTCGCCCGGGCGACAAAGTGCGCTTTCAACCCTTCCAGCGTAACCGGCAGGGGCAACGCGCCGCTGACGCGCTCGGTGTGGAGCGCGGTCATGTGCGCGACCAGCTCCGACAAGAGGTCGGCCTTGGTCTTGAAGTGCCAGTAGACCGCGCCTTTGCTCAGGCGGATGCGCCGCGCCACGTCCTCAAACGTCGCTCGCTCATAGCCCTTCTCGACGAACAGGTCGAGCGCCGCCTTCAAGATCCGCAGCCGCGTCTGCTCCGCCTCCGCCTTGGTTCTCCGCGCCATCGCCGCCTCCATGGGGTTAAAAAGCTGCGCAGTATACATACCTCCAAGTAGGTATGCAAGAAGCAAAACGAGGCATGCTTCTTCGCGGGCGCATGGCAGTTCTGTTAGCGGATTAAGATTAGGATTAGGATTAGGATTAAGGACACAAACTTACCCTGCGCCAAGCCCTAGCTGAGATGCGGCAGAAACCAAAAGGACTCACGGTTTTTGCGGGTTATTGCTCATTCAACTCCTAAATCCTAACTCCTAACTCCTCCTTTTTCAGGAAAGGCGCGCCCGGCCACCAGCCAGTGCGGCAGCCGCCCTCGCGTGAAAGACAGCGTCTGCACGCGTTCACCCATGCAGCCGCCCGTCACACCTTGTCCGGAACGACGTACGGCGCGCGGTACTCGCGCGTCAGCAGGGCGTTGGCCTCGGCGTCATTCGGGAAGCGCAGCGTCGCGGGATCGAACGTCAGTGTGCGTCCCAGCCGGTAGGCGATGTTGCCCAGGTGGATCACCGCGCAGGAGTAGAAGCCGTCCTCGATGCCCTTGTTGAAGGTCGCCGGGTCGGGCTCGCGGATCGCGCTCACAAAGTTCGCGTAATGGTTACCCACGCCGGACCCGGTCTCGCCCGGCTCGCGCTTCTCGCCCATGAAGGTCAGCCACTTGTCCACATCCTTGGCCATGTAGCCCTTGGAACCGAAGAAGAGGTTGCCGGTCACGTTGCCCTTGCTGGTGGACATGTAGGTGTTGCCCTGCGACGCGCCCTTGAGCCACATGCCGTCCTCTCCGTTGGCGATCCAGTGGCGCACCTCGAACTGCAGCAGCTTCTTCTTGTCCCCTCCGCCCTCGGGATTCGGGAACTCGTACAGCGCCATCAGCACGTTCGGCGTGTCCTGGGCGTCGTCGAACATGACATGCCCGCCCATCGCCGAAATCTTGGTCGGCAGGGTCACGCCCAGCCCCCAGCGGGCGATGTCCATCTCATGCACGCCCTGGTTGCCCATGTCGCCGCAGCCGTATTCCCAGTTCCAGTGCCAGTTGTAGTGGAAGCGGTTCTTGTTGAACGGGCGCTTCTTTGCTGGCCCCAGCCAGAGATCGTAATCCACACCCGCCGGCACCGGCTCGTCCGGATAGCGCCCGATCGTGTTGCGCCATTTGTAGCAGAGCCCCTTGGCCATGTAGACCTCGCCGAGGCCGCCGCCGTGCAGGAACTTCGCCATGCTCTGCGCGCAGGGGTTGCTGCGCTGCTCCGCCCCGTCCTGAACGAGCACCTTGTACTTTTTCGCCGCCTCGATCAGTTTGGAGCCTTCGAAAATATTGTGGCAGCAGGGCTTCTCCACCGACACGTGCTTGCCCGCCTGGATCGCCCAGATCGACGCGAGCGTGTGCCAGTGGTTCGGCGTCACCACGGAGACCGCGTCGATCTCCTTGTCCTCATACAGCTTGCGCAGGTCGGTGTAGGTCTTGGGCGTTTTCAGCCCTTTGTCCGCAAAGTGCTTCTTGATCACCGGCGCGAACTGGCTTTCATCGACATCGCACAGTGCCGCAACCTCCACATTCGGCAGCGCGCTGTAGGCCGCTATGTGACTCTGCCCCATCCCGTGGATGCCCACCACGGCCACGCGCACGCGGTCATTCGCACCCGCCCACGCCCGGTTTGTTCCCAACAAGAGCGCGCTTCCAGCGCCCGCCGCCATAAACTGCCGTCGCGTCATCCTGAACCTCCCGCTGTTTTAGCGCACCGACGATTCTCGCCCGACCGTTGCTGCAACCAATTTCAACAGTGCGGCAATGATAGCACCGTACAGCCTTCCCGCGCAAGCCGGGCCGCCTCGCTTTTTATTGTGTCCGGCCCCAAAAACCGATATGGTATGAGCCTAACGTTTGATTGTGAACCCGTTTTCCCGCCTGCCACGCCTGGAACTACAGGAGTCGGACGGATCATGGAACACCTCTTATGCGAAAAACAGCACCACCGCCCAAACCGAGCTTGTCGCTGACCTCGTTCTTCAGCGCTGACGATATCCTGATCGGCCAGGAAAACCTCATGCGCAACGAGTTGATCCGGCATTTGCTCACGCATATGGCGAACGGACACGGCTTCACCGAGACCGAAGACTTCTACGAAGCCATCATCGAGCGCGAGAACGCTAACGACACCGTCGTGGCCAACGGGATCGCCATCCCCCACGCTCGCCTCGACCACCTCCAGCGCCCGTACGTGGGCGTCGCCACGTCAGCCAGCGGCATTGTCTTTGCGGAAGAGGAACCGCCCGTGCACCTGATCCTGCTCGTGCTCATCCCGCGCGACCAGCCCGGCCTATACCTCCAGATCCTGCGCGCCCTCGCCAACATCCTGCGCGACCGCGACGCCGCCCGCGCGGTCTCCCAACTCAAGACGCCGGAAGAGGTCATGCGTTTCTTCGAGCGCGGCGGCATGATCCTGCCCGACTACGTGTGCGCGGCCGATATCATGCGCGATGATATCATCTCGCTGCGCAACAACGACAACCTCAAGACCGCCATCGACTGCTTCGTCTCCAAGCACCTCAGCGAAGTCCCGGTGGTTGACCGCGACGGCGACATGGTCGGCGTCGTCAGCGCGGGCGCGCTCCTCAAGGTCTGCCTCCCCGACTACCTGCTTTGGATGAGCGACCTCTCGCCCATCATCAACTTCGAGCCGTTCGCCAATGTCCTGCGCAACGAGCAGAACACCTGGCTCTCAGACATTCTCCTCACCGAGTTCGCGTCGGTTCAGATGAAGGCTCCGGCCGTCTCCGTGGCCGGCGAAATGACCCGCCGCAACGCGTCGAAGTGCTATGTCCTTAACGGCAAGAAACTGATGGGCATCATCGACCTGCCGGTCTTCTTGAACAAAATCTTCCGGGAGTAAGGCCTCATGTATAGCGAACCCGTCGTCACGATCCCCCCTTTTCAAACGTTCTTAAAAGTCGGTTTCATGGCCTCCCTCACCGCGCTCGCGGGCTGGGTCGCCCACCGCGTCGGCATTGCGCCCACGCCGCTCTCGCTGGTCGCGGTCTGCACCTTCGTCGGCGTGATCTGCACCACGCTCTTCTTCTGGACCCACCGCGTGGCCGTCGCCTTTCTCGGTGTCTCCGTGCTCATCGGCTCGCGCGCCATGACCCTCCACGGCATGCTCCGCGCCACCGAACTCGACAT
>CAYMLQ010000220.1:0-9689 GCA_964390795.1 uncultured Lentisphaeraceae bacterium | reverse complement strand
AGATGTCGCCGTGCGTGCTGTACCACTCGTTCTTGCCCTTCACGTCGAAGCCGGGATCGAGAATCTGGATCTCGATGCCGCGTGAGAAGGCCGATCCTGCGACCGGCAGCCCGTCCGCCCAGATGAAGAGGCCCGAGTTGCCTCCGGTCTTCATGTGCTGCCACTCGAACTCCATGACGAAGTTCTCGTACATCCGCGCCGTTCTCAGCGTGCCGACCGGCAAGCCGGTGGTGACGATCATGCCGTCACGCGCCGAGAAGGTTTCCGGCGCAATGTTGCAGGGCTCCCACCCGGAGAGATCCTTGCCGTTAAAGAGCGGGACGAACCCGTCGCCGGTCGCAGCCGCGAACGGCACGCGCCACTGGCTGCCGTCATTCTTCTTCACGCGCTCCTTCCACTCGGGCTTGGCGTCCTCGGGTTTTGCAGCCGGACGGGGAGAATAGAAATCGCGTTGATGCAAGGTGAACACGGCATCGGCATCGCTGAGCTTCACAAGCACAAAGCCGATATCGCCCCAGTGGCCGGTGGACGGCAGGCAGAGCGTCTCGACCCCCGCCTCCCGCTGTTGCTTCCACGTGTGGTTGTGACCGTAGATGTACCCCTTGCACCACGGACTGGCAGCCATCAGATCGGCCACGCCCGTCTCCTTGATCGGGTGGTGCGCACCGACGAAGACCGGTTTTTTATATCCGGCCAGCGTTTCTTTGAGCCACGTCCGCTGCGCAGCGTCGATCTCGCCATTGACCGGACCCTCGAGGCTCGAGTCCAAAAGGATGAAATCGGCGTGAGGCATCTTGACGACCGTCACTAGCCGCCCAGGCACCAGAGGTTTGTCAGCCAGGCGGTCAGGGAACACCGAGCGAAACGCGGCACGCCGGTCGTGGTTGCCGAAGCAGGCGTGACAGCGGACGCCGGCGTCCTCGAGCGGCTGGACGACCTCCTTCAGCACCCGGTAGTCGTTGGTCGCGCCGACATTGATCGAAAGATCGCCGTAGAGGAGCACGTTCGCCGGGCGCGGGTTGAGGGCCAGCACCTCTCTCACGCTCTGCGCCAGCCCCGCGCGCTGATGCGGATTATTCGCATCGACAGTAACGTGCAGATCTGCGAACAGAGCGACGAGGCTCTCATCCAGCGGGACGTTGGCCGACCAACCCATCGCCGCGCAGGCCACACAAGCGAGCGCCAAAAAAGTCCTCCGCGTCAGCATCCTTATCATCTTCCCCTCCTCATGTCCGCTCGCATATCCGAATTCGAATTTTGAAATGCATCCGTAAGGGCTTTCCCGCCCGCTCACGAGAAGCATAGTCCCAGCGACTTGCCGGTGTCGAGGATGTGTTTCGCCGCTGCGGCGTACTCCTCCTCTCCCTTGAGGTGCTCGATCATCAGCGGCGGCTGTTCCGGCAGCGCGGCTAGGCGCCGCAGGAAGGTGCCGTAGTCGAGCAGCCCCGTGCCGGGGCGGACCTCGCGGAAGTGGACGTTCATCTCCACCTCCCACGCCAGATCTTTCGCGTGGCAGCTCACGATCCACGGCGCGAGCTTATCGAAACACTCGTTCAGCAGATCCGTGTTGCGGTAGATTTTCTCAGGGGAGTTGACGAGATTGCACGGGTCGAGATGCACGCCGAAGGCGGGACGGTCCACGGCCTTGATCATCGCCAGATACCGGTCCGCCGTCTCCGGCATGGTCCAGCCCATCATCTCGTAGCCGAATTTCGCGCGGCGCGGCTTGACCGCATCGATGATCGCCCGCGCGTTCTCGACGGCGGCGTCGAAGAAGCGCTGGGTGAAGTTGTCGGGATGTGGGCCGTACCAGACGTCCGGGTTGAATGATCCCGCGATGTCGACGCAGCACTTCGCGCCGACGGCGTCGGCCAACGCAAGACCCTCGGTGACGTTGGCGAAATTCTTCTTGCGCTTTTCCGGGTCGGGGTCGAGCAGGTTACACCAGCGCCCCACCTCGGCGATCACCACATCCGCCTCGCCGAACGCCTTTTCAATAGCTCGGATGCGGTCAGTTTCCGCGACCCCGACTTTCGGGCAATACGCCGCGCGGTAGCCTGCGGCACGGTGCCAGCGGGCGAGTTCGACGGGATCTTCGGTCTTCGCGAAGGCCGGGGCACCGAGCCGGAGCGGGCGGACCGCGCGAGCCTGCTGTGCGGCGCGCGCCGTCACGGCCAGCGCCGCGCCTGCGGCAAGCGAGTTTTGGAGAAAAGATCTGCGACTGATGGAAACAGTATTCATGGCCTAAAGCTTGTCAGACTGTGCCTGATAAGTCAACCCATCGCATGCGCAGTTATCCTGCCCGTTACCAGTTGAGCGCAGCCAGCTCGAAGTGGGCCTTCGGATGCGAGCAGGCCGGACACACGTCCATGGCTTCCGCGCCGACGTGGATGTAGCCGCAGTTGCGGCAGCGCCAGACGGTCATCGGATCATCGCGCTTGAAGACAGTGCCGTTCCGGATGTTTGCCGCAAGCGTACGATACCGTTCGCCATGGAACTTCTCGGCCACGGCGATGGTCTCCATCACATTCGCGACCTCTTCGAACCCCTCGGCCCGAGCGACCTTGGCAAAGTCCGGATACATGTGCTGCCACTCGTGCTCTTCGCCTTCGGCCGCGTGGTTCAGATTGTCTATGGTCTTGCCGATCACGCCAGCCGGCAGTCCGATCGAGACCTGCACCTCGCCTCCCTCCAGAAACTTGAAAAGCCGCTTGGCGTGCTCTTTCTCCTGGTTCGCCGTCTCTTCGAAAATCGCTTCGATCTGAACAAAGCCCTCTTTCTTCGCCTGAGCAGCCCAATAGGTGTAACGGTTACGCGCGGCCGACTCGCCTGTGAAGGCGGTCAACACGTTCTTCTCGGTCTGAGTCCCTTTGATGGATGCCATGATAACTCCCTTTAATTGCGGCGGACTACCGCCAAAACATGTGTTGAACGATACCACAAAGCACCTTTAGGAACAATCCTTCACTCGACTTCCCGCACAGTCCTCTATACGATACGCGGCATCCAAAGGAGCTGTTGTGATCCGACTCGGACTCTGCTGTAAATTCCATGAGGCCCCCATCGCGTTCAAGACCGCCACAGTCGCCACGCTTTCCCGCCTGCCGCGCCCCCAGCAGCTTGCGAAGCTTTCGCAACTGGCTCTCGCGAACGCCGACGCCTTGCAGCGCGCCCTCGCCTTCTGCGTGGAACACCGGATCGGCTGTTTCCGCGTCAACAGCCAGATCCTGCCGGTCAAAACCCATCACGACGTCGGCTACGCCATCGCCGACCTCCCCGGCGCGGACGACATCGTCACCGCCTTCAAGGCTTGCGGCCGTTTCGCTCAGCAGCACGGACTGCGCCTCACCTTCCACCCCGACCAGTTCATCCTGCTGAGCGCCCCCGATCCGGAGATCACCCGGAAATCGCTCCTGGATCTGGAGTACCAAGCCGAGGTCGCCGCGTGGGTCAACGCCGATGTGATCAACATTCACGCGGGAGGCGGTTACGGCGACAAACCCGCTGCGCTCGCACGCCTGGCCGCGGCGATCCGCACGCTTCCGGATGGCGTGCGCTCGCGCCTGACGATCGAGAACGATGACCGACTCTACACGCCCGCCGACCTGCTGCCCCTCTGCCGCGAGACCGGCGTCCCCTTCGTCTACGACGTCCACCACCACCGCTGCCTGCCAGACGGGCTCTCCGTCGAGTCCGTCACCCGGCAGGCGCTCGCAACGTGGGATCGCGAACCTCTCTTTCACGTCTCGACACCCCGCGACGGAGCCGCCAGCAAGACTCCCGGCCCCCACCACGATTTCATCGATCCCTCCGACTTCCCCGAAGAGTGGTTCGGCTTCGATCTCACAGTGGAGGTCGAGGCCAAAGCCAAGGAGGTCGCTATCGAACGCCTGCGGCAGACGCTCGTGTGCCGCAACGTGCTGCTCTACACCAGCATCAGCTCATAATCCCCGACGCGCCACGGCGCTTTGGGGACAATCCGCTTACCGAGAAGAAGGGAGCTTCGCCAGTTCCACGTTCAGGTTGTGCCTGTCTGCACCCGCATATTCGAGGGCCGTGTTGACATCGATCACATTTTCGCGGCAGAGGCGGTAGAGATCCAGCAGACGCGTATATCCAGAACGATTCTTGTTGAAGGTTCGCAAGTCAACCGAAGCTTCATCCTGACGCATCTGGTTTCGCAACTCGCCCGATTTCCCTCGGGTCGCTATTATGGCAGAATGCGTGCTTTGGAGTTGCAAATATTCGGTTGCAAGCACGCGGCCTTTTCCACCTTTTTTCGGCACGAGAACCTGTGCCAAGACCGCGCGCAGAACCCGAGCCAACGTCAGGCGGAACTGGGCCTGCTCGTTCACCGGAAACATGCTGATCATCTGTTCGGTGGCTTCAGTGACGTCACCCGCATGAAACGTCGCAAGCGCAAGGTGACCGGTTCCCGCAATGTGCATGACCGCGCGAACCGTTTCAAGATCGCGCATTTCCCCCACCATCACCACATCCACATCCTGCCGTAATGCGCTGGTGACTGCTTGGGAAAAGTCCAAGACATCACGTCCGACCTCCTGCTGCATCACGTAACTCTTGGCATGCTTGTGGTAGTACTCGACGGGATCTTCAATTGTGAGTATCCGGCAGGCTCGATCCTGATTGATATGGTTTACCATAGCAGCCATGGACGTGGTCTTCCCAGCTCCTGTCGGCCCCGTCAACAGGATCAGCCCGTCGTGCAAACTCAAAACTGTTTCCATACAGGGCGGGATACCCAGGAACTTGAAGTCGAAAAGCTCAGTCGTAACAGGCGGGCTGCGCCTAATGGCTATTGCAACGCCATCTCGCTGGTAGAAGCAGTGAACGCGAAAAGCCAAACCATCCCCCTCTCCACCGATTGAGGAGTCTTGCAACAAAAAAGTCGCGTCACACACACGTTTCTCGCGCAGGGCGATTCGCTGATCCGCCCTCAACAGCTTCTGCAAGAACTCATTCACATGTTCCGGCTTGACAGTCCATGCCGCCATGGGCTTGATTTTACCACCACTCCGAACCAGAGGGGGTGAGCCGATCAGAAGATGGATATCTGATACGCCAACATCCATAAGCGCAGAACCGCTGGCCGATATCTCACGGAGGAGTTCCGTCAGCCACCGCCAAACGTCGCTAGGCACCGTTGGCTTGTCGTTTTTTCCGTCCACTAAACCCTCCATACCTGCCATGGAAGTGCCCCCTCTCATGCCGTTCAAACACCTGACGAAAATCCATCTCAAAACCCGATAACACACGCAAGCGCCAACGTTCATCCCTCACATGCGGACGCGAACAGCGCCCTCAAGATGGCGTGGTGGCGCCTTTGGCGGAGCTGCACACGGATTCAGTCACGACGCGGAGACCATCCTCACCGAAAACAAGCTCATATACTCCATGACCCTGCTGCATGGTGCGAGTCCGTGTAACACGCAACCCATTGCGCGTGACACCGCGATCCTCATAGGCGCGCAACTGGATCACCGTTTGGGCACCGTCCACGAAAGACGTCTGAAGGTGCCCGATCCGGCCATCTGCAGGGTCGTCACAGACAAACAATGCAGTAGCTTCATGTTGCGCTAGCAAACCCAACAACGCCGTCCCAAAGGCTTCGTCCCCGCGGATGAACGGACACGTCAGCTCCAGGTACGCGACATCGTCAACCACCACCCGACGGATCGTCTGCCCGTTGCGAGCGGCCTCCTCAAACTCAGCTTGCAACCGTTGAAATACGTAACCAGGCTGCACATAACCGCGCGGCAACACGCACACGCGCACGCGCTCGTCGAGACTCGCAGGCAACTCCGATGTATTGCTCCGCTGCAACTGATCCAGCGCGTCTCGAATCGAACACTCGTCGTCACGCGTTGTCAACAGAAGAACCAGATCCGTCTCGGAGGACATGCCCGATACTTCATTTGCACCCAATCCGGAAAGAAGAAACTTGAAAGCAAGGATCCGCCGGAGAGACTCAGACGGGCCGACGACCGCGAAGGCATCGCCTCGCCGAAAGACAGCTTCTGCGCCAAACACCTGATCCAACCCTTTCAGCCCGAAACTGTCGTCGGTCGGACGCAGGAAACTCGCATCACGCCGACCATACCGCACCGCGAACGACGCGGACGATGGGAAAACACGAACGCTCGGCCCCTGCTCAATGTTGAACGCGTGTTTGCCGCCCGTTTCCTTCTGGTATCGCGATTTCGAAATCTCAAGAAAACGCTGACGGCAGTCCTTATGGGATTCGACCGTCAGGTGGATCACGGTGTCCGCGATGTTCTCCATGAACTGAATATCCTTCTCCGCCTCTGTCTCCTCCTCACAGACGAGCAGGACATTGACTCCACTCTTCCGTGCAGCCGTCAGGATTTCCACCGTATTGGCGCGGAGGCGTGCTCTCGACGTTTTCACCGGCTCATCGTCCGTGCTGCGAAGCACAGCGTTGAGAGGATCGACGACCATGAGTGTCAGAGGCTCTTCGTAGTCAACGAGTATGCAACAGGCAACATCTAAAGGCTTCAAAAGGGAATCATACGTGACGGCACTAGCGGTGTAAAAAGCGAAAGCCCCCTGTCCCGTCCGCCAGTGCGGATTTGCTTTGCGCGTCTTCTTACGTTCTTCCAGCAACTCACTGACCTCGCTTGGAAGATCTCGAATCAGGAACAACTCACGTCCTTCGTTGGCCATCATCGATTCAAGGGCGCGGCAGCGCTGCCGGACACTTTCCTCGATTGAGTAGTACCAGACAAATCCGCCTTTCCGTGCGACTTCGGCTCCGATTAACAAAGCCAACGTCGACTTGCCCGTACCGAAGCGCCCCCGCACCACAATGACCCGGCCACCCGGCTCAGCTTTATGTTTGTCCGCCGCAAAATTTTCCGCCAACAGCAGCCCGCCTTCAAACAACTCGTCGAAACCCGCAATACTTGTATGAAGACCAAATAAGCTGTGAAATAGAAAGTCTGAGTCTAACCCACTGCCACACAGTTCCAGCCGTCGAGGATCGCCAGCAGTGCGGAGCGAGCCGAAGATCATAGCGGCCTCAATCAGACAGAATGCCGCACCTCTCAGTTCCCTTTCGCCAGCTTGGTCTGCCGCACTGACCTCAGAATCAAGCGCGTCGAGTACTAATTTTGCCGGCAAAGACTCCCCTGGCCGAGTCCGGAAACAGTCACGAATGACTGCCGCGAAGTCCTGAAACAGGCGAATATGTTCTGCGCCAGACGAGAGCCCGTTGCGTTCCCTCACGTTGGCCGCAGCGATGTATAAGAGGTCTTTGGCAACAAGGGATGCGCCATACAGTTTTTCTAACCACTCCCGAAGCGAGCCAGAGCACGTAACGCCGCACGGATTAGCGCTGTCCACCAATAATCCCGCCTCTCGGCAATCGGCCAACAGCTCGTTCATATCAACGTCGCGTACCCAGTCCAATTCAGGTCGGCTACGAACAACCCTACATAATTCAGAGACCTGCAAAGGCGCCTCGCCCGGATCGAGCCGCTCCACTTCGCGACGCCACAGACAACGCCATACCTCCGCAGCCAAAGCCACGGACCGCCAAGCGTTGAATTCAACCGTCGGATCCTCTTCCAAGGTATGCTCCGTTACTGTGTTAGTGTCCCGCATAGGAATGCATCCTTTCATGCGACTGGCACCTCGGCAATACGCTACGATTCCGCCCCGCCCTTCGAATGAATCGACCTGGTCTCACGATTCCCATATGCGGCCCGATTTCAGGCCTGTCCAAAACGACGGAATAGGACGTCGTAATCGCCACGGCCAATTCACCCTTTATCAGATCGCAGAGTGCTGCGGCTAAGCGCCCAGCTTCACTGCTGTTCTTCAGCTTCTCACACTTTCCCTTAAGCGCACTCCAATTAAGGTGAGGTTTCTTCTCTCCACTTTCGGCCCACACATCCGTCACCAGCACTTTGAGATCATCAGGGGCAAGACCCTTAAACAAGTCTGCGACCTCCTTTGTCAAGGGCCACAGTTGCTCCAGAAACCATTGCGTCTTATGGTAGCTATTCTTCACGTTCTCCATAAACGCAGGGAAACCTACGGACTTCAGTTTCTCCAAACGCTCCTGATAGCTGGAACTCTGCAATACCGGAAGCGTCGTAACCTCACTTATAATCTTGTCGCACATTTCTTGAGCACAAGACAGGGCATTCAGGGTCTTAGCGTCTTCGGAAGAAAAACCGCCAGCTACAATACGTTCCATGTCGCGGCGCACGGCCTGCCAATTCGGCTGCATCCCACATTCCTTAGTCATCTCGTGTAATTGCTGAAGCACCTCTGGGAAAGCGTCCTCATGCACGCTGAAAAGGTCAATGCCGGTACTCTTCCACGCCTCAGAGTCCAGCGTCCCCTCTTGCCACCTCATAAATGAGTGTATGAGGTCGTTCAACTTACAACTGGCTGCAGACAGCAAGACATACCCTGCTCGATGAGCCGCTGCGAGTTGCCGGACATGGCCACTCTTCAACTCGCTTGCAGCGTCTGCACTGTTGTACGGCGTGACTGATTCAGGCGCAAGCGTCGCAATATGTGCGAGTATGTTTACTTCCTCGATCTTCGGACTTTTAAAGCAACCGGCTAGGACGTCAGAGGATAGGTCAATCATAGGAGCACTCCTTTTACACAATGGGCACTAGATCGACGGTGATCTTCGAAGCATACTCATCAGCGGAAGATTTCGGGCTTGAACCCTCAAATTGCGGCAAATACTCGCGATCCTCAGAAATTTTTGCCGTCACCAGAGCCGCTTGGCGACTCCATGAGAGCAACTTGCCGGCTGCATCATACATCTTGTTGGCCTCTCTCACGGCTGACCAGTTCGTTTCAACCAACTGCAAAATGAAAGTACAATAGTTTCCGGACACATTACGCAGCACTTCTACATGCTTATCCAAGAAGTCACGGAGCCGGTCAGCGCGATGCGTTGCGGAATCGCGACAAACGTTTGCGAACGACGCTCGCACGACTTCCTCCTCCGCTGGCTTGCCGCACTTCGAGGCAAGGCAACGAACCCGCTCCATGGAATCCACGTGTACGCACTGTGCATCGAAAACCTTCAAAAGTCCGCAACAGGCATTGACTAGATCCTGAAATTCGTTTGTCGCGCAGATCCGATCTGGCACGGCTGGCATATCGCATTGCGAGAGTCGCTGCGCCATGTAAGCGACGTTCCGAATTTGCGCAGTGAACTGAGCGACCAAACAGTAAAACGCCCCCGCCTCACAACAGGCACTCAGCGCTTGATGACAACCGAACTCGCACGAGTCTTTGGCGTCGCTGGCGGTCAACGCGCGATATGCAGGCACATCCCACTTGACAAAAGCTCGATTCCTACGTCGTGTGTTTCTAAAATTTTCGTCCAAGAGGTCGTCAAGTCGAGCCACGATTTCCGCCGCAACCGTCCCCATAGCCTGCCTTTTTTCTCCGACAAGAGCCGCATCGAACTTGATCGGCGGTTTGGGATCCCCAGTTTTAACTTGGATTGCATAGGTCCGATCCAGATCCTTAAGGAGGATGCCGCTCACGATTAACTTTTCGAGTTCCGTATACTCGCTACTATCATACTCGGTTGACCAGAGTCTAACAACAAGAAGTGCATCGGCGAAGTGCAAAATGAAATGCACGCTTTTCAAAAGTGGGGTGGACTGCTG
>CAYMLQ010000219.1:0-9748 GCA_964390795.1 uncultured Lentisphaeraceae bacterium | reverse complement strand
CATGGTGTCGAGGCCGGTGCCCTTCTGCTTGTGCAGGTGGTGCTTGCAGTCCTTGAGCTGGGGCACGCGCACGGAGACGGCGCGGGAGCGCTCGCGGGAGAGTTTCTTGACGGCGTTGAGTTCGGCCCGCAGCTTGCCGGTCTCCTCGATTTTTCCGATCAGCTTGGCGGCTTCGGCCGGGTCGCGGTGGAGCATCTCCTCGATGACGCGCTTGATCTCCGCCACGAGGTCGGAGCGGATCTCCTGGTTGCCGAGCTTGTTCTTGGTCTGCGACTCGAAGATCGGATCCTTGAGGCGGATGGCGATGGCGCCGATGATGCCCTCGCGCACGTCGTCGCCGTCGAACTTCTTTTTGCTGAACTCGTTGACCGCTTTGAGCAGCCCCTCCTTGAACGCCGAGAGGTGGGTGCCGCCGTCGTTGGTGAACTGGCCGTTGACGAACGAGTAGTAGTCCTCGCTGAAGCGGTTGGTGTGGGTGAAGACCAGCTCGAGGGTCTTGGAGCGGTAGTGGAAAGGCTGGTAGAGCTTCTCGAACTGGGCCTCGTCGTGGATCAGGTCGAGCAGGCCGTTCTCGGAGACGAACTTGGTGCCGTTAACGTCGAGGGTGAGGCCGGCGTTCAGGTAGGCGTACATGCGCATGCGGCGCGCGATGTGCTCCTCGCGGAACTGGTACTTCTTGAAGATCTCGGGGTCGGGCGTGAAGCGCACGAGCGTGCCGTTGCGCTGGGGCGTCGGGCACTTGCCGCGCTTCTGCGAGACCAGCACGCCCTGCTTGAAAAAGGCTTCGGAGAAGTCGCCGTCGCGGAAGGCGCGGACCTCGAAATCGGTGGAGAGGGCGTTGACGGCTTTGGTGCCGACGCCGTTCATGCCCACCGAGAACTGGAAGGCGTCGTCGTTGAACTTGCCGCCGGTGTTGATCTGCGAGACGCACTCGACCACCTTGCCGAGCGGGATGCCGCGGCCGTAATCGCGCACACAGACCTCGCCGGTGTTGTAGTTGATGGCGATTTCAACGCGCTTGCCGTTGCCCATGATGAACTCATCAACGGCGTTGTCGAGCACCTCTTTGAGCAGGATATAGATGCCGTCCTCGTATTGGGCGCCGTCGCTGGTGCGGCCGATGTACATGCCCGTACGCTTGCGGATATGCTCGATGGCCGAAAGGGTCTGGATATGCTTGTCGTCGTACGTGTTTGTTGCTGACATGGGGATAGAAGGGCAGTGGGCAGTGGGCAGTGGGCAGTGGGCAGTGAGTAAAACCCAATGACCACTGACCCCTGACGCAAAAAGAGCGCCGCTGGCAGTCGCGCGCGACGGCGAGCTATTTGGCCGCTTCAGGTGCGGGTGCGTCGGCCTTGCGGCGGATGCTGTTGATGAGCACCGGTTCGACCGGCACATTCTGGAGCCGTCCCGAGAGATCGGTACGAACCTTGGCGACCGTGTCGACCACATCCATGCCGTCGACGACTTTGCCGAACACGCAGTAACCCCACCCCGAGTCCGTCTTCGATTTGAAATCCAAGAAGCCGTTGTCGATGAGATTAATAAAGAACTGGCTGGTCGCGCTGTCCACGATACTGGTGCGGGCCATGGCGAGGGTGCCGCGCTCATTGCGCAAGCCGTTGTCCGCCTCGTTCTTGACAGGCGCCTGATTCTTCTTCTGGATCATGTCGCGCGTGAAGCCACCGCCCTGAATCATGAAGCCGTCGATCACCCGGTGGAAGATCGTGGCGTCATAGAACTTGGCGTCGATGTAGGACAGCATGTTGCTGACCGTGAGGGGCGCTTTCGACGGATAGAGTTCCGCAGTGATGGCACCCAAGCTGGTCTCGATGATAATCTGCACGTTTTTTGGCTCCTTAGGGGCTGCCGCCTGCAAAGGAACGACTCCTTGCATGACCTCAGCCTGCACACATCCAACACACACTAGCAAGGTTGCGAAAATCCCCTTCATGTTTCCCCCTTCGTCACTGTAGTCCGTTGCTAAAATACTGCTTTCGGTTCGGGAAATCCAGCCCAAAGATTTCGCTATGGCTTACGCCGCGCATAGGCGAGGCAGCCGCAGCCGAGGCAGAGGATTCCGAGGCTGATGGTTTGGCTGATTGAGAAGGGGCCGACAGGAAGGCGGGGGTCGCCGCGCAGGTACTCGATGGCGAAACGCAGCGCGGCGTAGCCGATGAGGTAGCAGCCGCTGATGAACCCTCTTTGGAGGTGGCGTTTGGGGTAGAGGGTGTAGAGCAGGGCGAAAAGCAGGACGTTTGCGGCGCACTCGATGAGCTGAGTGGGGATCACGGGTAACGCGTTGAGCGCGGACTGAGCGATCAGAGGGGGCTCCGACGACGCTTGCTCCCACCAGGCGGGCGAGCCCTTGGGGAAGGCGACGCCGATGCAGGAGTCCGTGAGTTTGCCATAGCAGCAGCCGTGCATGAAACAGCCGAAACGGCCGAATGCATGGCCGATGGGCACCACGGCGAGCACGAGGTCCGTGATCTCAAAGACGTGCTTACGGTAGAAACGCGCATGCAATAACAGCGGGATTGCGGCGGTCACAAGCCCGCCGTAAAACATCAGCCCGCCCTGATCGATCCTCAGAATGGACAGCGGGTTGTCGGCGAACTCGGCGGTCCAGTGCTCCAGTACGTAGGCGGCGCGCGCGCCCAGCACGGCTGAGACCATCAGCCAGGTCAGCAGCGAGGTGAGCTGGTCGGCGTTCTGACCTGTACGCTTGCAGAGCCAGACGGCGGCCTGCCAGCCGAAAAGAAACCCCAATGCCATGCAAAGTCCGTACGCGCGCAGGGTGAGGGGGCCTAGTTGGAAAAGCTCGGAGTGCATGGCCGGGTATCATAAGAATTCGGCGGGTTCAGCGCAACCAGCAATTCACATGAGGCCTGGCGTCAGCAAACGGGTTTCAGTTTCGCAGGTTTCAGTTTCGTGGTTGAAAGGGATGGCGGGTGATGGTAGGATGCCGCCTTAACAGGGTGCGAATGTCCGTGGCGTGTTCGCCTGTGCGAACGCGGCGGCGTGAAGGGTGGACAGCGAAGGGAGACAGGCATGCAAAGCGGATTATCGCGGCGACAGGTACTTCAGGGTGTCGCGCAAGCGGCTGCCGCGTGCGGCGTCGGCGCAGCGGCGTTTCCGGTGCGGGCTGTAGAGGGGCGCGCGCAGGCCGGACTGACGGTCGGTATTTCGACGCTCGGTTTCAACGGCCACACCAACGCGGCTCTCGCCAAGGAGCTGGCCGGCGCGGGCTTCGGCGTGATCCAGCTGTTCCTCACCCAGAGCGACAGCAATTTCTGGAAGTACAACAGCCGCGCGGACGTCTCCAGTCTGACGCCCGCACGCTGCCGGGAAATCGCGGCCCTGTATCGCGACGCGGGGCTCGACATCCACAGCATCGGCGTCTACACCAACCTCATGCATCCGGACGAGGCGGAGCTGCAGGCGAACCTCGCCTACTTCGAGGCCATGATGGAGGTTGGCGGCCACATGGGCGTGCGCACGTTCATCAATGAGGCGGGGCACTATCACGACGCGAAGTCGCCCGCACCGGGTATCCCGCTGGAATTTCAGGATGCGGTGTGGCCGCGCATGGTCGCGACCGGGCGGCGGCTCGCCGAACTGGCCGCGAAGCACGACGCCAAGGTTCTGCTGGAGCCGTTTTACCGGGGCTTTCTTGCGAGTGCGAAACGGCTGCGGCTCTTCGTCGAAGAGGTCAACTCGCCCCGCGTGCGCGTGCTGCTCGATCCGGCGAACCTGATCGAGCTGAACGATCTCGACGAGATGTTCCAGCAGCTCGCGCCCCTGATCGACTGCCTGCATGCGAAGGACCGCAAGCTCCACACGGACCGCGGCGTGGCGTCGGGCAAGGGGGACTTGGATTACGGGCGGTTCGTCACGCTGGCGGCAAAGCACACGCCCGCCGCGCCGCTGATTCTCGAGTACGTGGGACCGAAAGACTACCTTGAGGCGCGCGCCCATCTTTGCGGCGCGTTACAGGCTGCGGGAATCGCGGAGGCGAAACGGTAGCGCCTATTTGCAGTTCAGCGCTTTGCGCAGCAGGGCCTCGGTGTCTTTGATGGAGGCGTCGGCGTCGAGTGCGGACTGCACCATTTTGCGGGCCTGCTCCTGCGGGAAACCGAGCGAGGTGAGCGCGAGGATCGTGTCGCGCAGCATGGCGTTCTGAGCGGTGTCACCTCCCGCTGAGCGGCCCAGGAGCGCCTCCAGCGGGTCGATCTTGTCGCGCAGTTCGATCACGATGCGCTCGGCGGTCTTCTTGCCGATGCCGTGTACGGAGCTGATGCGCTTGACGTTGTTCTCGGCGATCGCCAGGCTGAGTTCGGCGACGGTCAGGCCGCTGAGCACGCTGAGGGCGAGCTTGGGGCCGATGCCATTCACGGCGATCAGCCGCTCGAACATGCTCTTTTCCTCGGGCTGCATGAACCCGAAGAGAATCTGCGCGTCTTCGCGGATGTGGTGGTAGGTGAGCAAGCGGCACGCCGAGCCCGTGGCGGGCAGGCGGTCGTAGGTGCCGAGGGAGATGAAGACCTCGTAGCCCACGCCGTGTACGTCGAGGGTGACGACCGTGGGCGTCTTGTCAACCAGAGTGCCGTGTAAGAAAGAAATCATAAGAGGTCGGAGGTCAGAGGTCGGAAGTCAGAGGTCGGAGGTCGGAGGTCGGAAGTCGGAGGTCAGAGGTCGGAGGGCCGAACGCTGACCTCTGATCTCCGATCTCGTTCAGATGACCGAGTCTTGCTCCAGCCGCGGCGCGTGTTTGAGCACGTAGGCCTCGGCCTCGGAGCACCACAGGTCGTTGTTGCGGGCGCAGATATCCGCGAGCGCGGCGAAATAGGGGTCTGTCTCGCCGAGCTTCGCGAAATCGGTGATCGCGGTCATGGGCATGGAGACGTGGGTGTAGACCAGCTTCTTGCCGCCGGGAATCTTGGGCAGGGCGAGGGTGGTCGCGGCCACGGAGTCGATGCCGCCGACGTGGGTGATCATCACCGAGGGGGTGATGAGGCCCTGCGCCGCATAGTTCATGGAGTCCTGCAGGTCCTGGGTGTTGCCGCCCGAGGAGCCGACGATGTGGTGGCCCATGTAGTGAACGTCGTAGAAGTTGATGGCGGCCTTGAAGTCGCCGTGCGAGGGGCCCGCGAAGAAGTTCATGCAGCCGAGGTAGGCGAGCAGCGCGGAGCCCTGCTCGATCAGGGCGGGCACGGGCGCGAAGACCATCACGTCGTTGAAGCCCTCGTTGTTGTTGACGGACTTGATGAGAGCCACGGGGTCGGCCGCGCCGGCGGTGTTCAGGTAGATCAGCTCGACGCCGCACGCCTGGGCGTGGGCCACGGGGAAGATCTGGGCGGCGCGGTCGAGGCGGGCCTGGTCGATGTCGGTGATGACCATGCGGCCGGGGCGGTGCTCGGGTCCGTGGAGAGCCAGATCAATGGCGCTGAGGCCCATGGGTCCGGCGCCGGCGAGGACCACCATGGAGCCGCCGTTCTTGATGCCCATCTGGTGGACGTACTCGCCGGCCTTGAAGTGGTAGCTGCAGCGGTAGGCGCCGACGATGCAGGAGACGGGCTCGGCGATGGAGGACTTGTAGTAGGCGTCGCCGTCGTAGGTGAGCAGGCAGTCGAGTTCCAGCACCTCCTTGGGGATCACGATGCGGGTGGCGTCGCCGCCGATCCAGCGGAAGGAGTAGCCGGGGGCGCGGTGCTCGTGGCCGGGGATGTTGAGCTGAGGCTGCACGCCGTACTTCTGTCCGACTTTGAATTTGTGCTGCCAGTTCTTGCCGACTTTGAGGAGCTTGCCGCAGAACTCGTGGCCGAGGATGATCGGGTTGGTCGCCACATCGTCGGGCACGCGCTTGTGTTTTGCGCCTTGGATGGAGGCCTTGTAGTCCGACATGCAGATGCTGTTGGTGACGATGTCGGCCAGAATCTCGTCGTCGGTGATTTCAGGGAGATCGAAACGCTCCAAACGGAGGTCATTTTCGCCATAGAGTCGCAGTGCTAGTGTTTTCATCGTTTCCATGCTTGAGTTTAGTGGCTTGATGGTGGAAGATAATGGCCTTTTTTTACGCCGCTGACAAGGCGCAAAATTGGGAAGTTGGAGTTCGGATTTAGGAGTTAGGAGTTGCAATGCTGACGTTGGTTTTGAATGGCGTGTTCGGTGTGGTGTTGAGTGTGACGTTGGGGATGACTGGGGCGGCCCATTGGGGCTGGGCGGCCTTCTGGGGCGTGCTGGCCTTCATCGCGGGCCAAGGGGGGGCGGGGTTTTTGATCCAGAAGCGGGTGAAGGCGGCGATGGGCGACGTGCAGAAGATTCTTGAGGACGGCCAAAAGCGGCTACAGCAGAAGGTCGCGCAGTGGCAGATGCGGCCTCCGGGCAGCGTGAAGCAGGCGCAGACGGAGATCGAGCGCGAGCAGCGGCTGTTTGTGGAAAAGGCGCTGGAGGCCTCCAAGGGGCTGGAGCGGTTCAATCTGTGGGCGCCGCTGATGGGTCGCCAGGTCGCCACGCTGCGCATCCAACTCTATTGGATGCTCAAAGAGTTCAAGAAGGTGGACGAGCTGCTGCCGAGCGCGCTGATCGTCGATCCTATGATGGCGGCGCTCAAGATCGCGCGCATGCACATGAGGGGCGACGAGGGCATCGACAAGGTGTTCAAGAAGCATATCGCCCGGCTGCGCTACGGGCAGGGCACGCTGCTGTACGGCCTCTACTCCTGGATTCTGGTTCAGAACAAGGATCTCGACGGCGCGCACAAGGTGCTGATCGAGGCCTGCGAGAAGATGGAGAACGACACCATCAAGAAGAACCGCGAGCATCTCGCGAATAACCGGGTCGGGCATTTTTCGAACGCCGGGCTGGGGGACGAGTGGTACGCGCTGCACCTCGAGCAGCCGAAGGTCAAGATGCAGCGCCAGTCGCGCTACTCGGACCGGCCGTACTGAGGCGGGGCGTCGACTCGCGACGCCGCCTGCTTACCGCAACTTGCCCAGCACGGCCATGGCCAGAGACCGGGCGAGGTCTTTGTCCCGCCACGGCAGCGTCGAATAGAAGATGTCGAAATGCCGGTACAGCTCCACCTCGGAGCGGTCGAGGGTTCTCAGCCCCAGCACAATCACCGGCAGCCGCTTGGTCTTGCTCTCCTCGCGCAACTGCAAGACCACGTCGCGCACGTCCATGTCCGTGATCCGTCCGTCCAGCACGAGGACGGCGGGCTGCTGGGTGAAGCAGACCTCGAGCGCTTCTTTGGCCGACTCTGTAAAGACCAGGCCATATCCTTGCGCGTCGATCCGGCGCTTGAGAAGCGCGGCGGTCTCCGCGTCCTGCGAGAGCGCCACAACCTTGGGTTTGGGCGCCATCGGCAGGCAGACGTACACGGCGGTGCCGCAGTCGGTGCCCGGCACCGGGCTCGCGAACTCCATGGAGCCGCCGTGGAGGTCTACGATCTCGCGCGAGATCGCCAGTCCCAGCCCGGAGCCGCTCACGTGGTCGCCCACGCGGAAATAGCGCTGCGAGACTTTGGGCAGCACTTCGGCCGGGATGCCCGTGCCGGTGTCGCACACGGACAGCAGCGCCATTCTGGGATTGTCGGGGTGCGGCGTGAGCGTCAAGCTGATCTCTCCGTTGGCGGGCGTGAATTTCACCGCGTTACCCACGATGTTGAGCACCACGCGCTCGATCTTCTGCGCGTCGCACCAGCAGAACAGCTCGCGCTCGGCGAACGCGAAGCGCATCGCGATACGTTTGGCGTCCGCCTGAACCTGCAGCGTCTCCGCGCCTTCGCGGATGACCGCACCCAGCGGCACGACCTTTTTGGTGAGCATCAGCGTCTTGTTCTCGATCTGCCGCAGGTCGAGGATGTCGTTCACCGTGGCGAGCAGGCGGTGGCAGTCGGACTGCAGCCGCTCCAGATAGTTCAGTGCCTTTTCGGGCATGGGGCCGACCACGCCGCGCAGCATGTTGGAGACCGCGTAAATCATCGAGGTGAGCGGCGTGCGCAGCTCGTGCGACACGTTGGAGACGAACTCCATGCGCGCGCGGTCGTGCGCCTGCAGCCGCTCGACCGCATCCTCCAGCGCGATCTGAGCCTGCTGCCGCACGGTGATATCGCGCACGAAGAAGCAGAGTTCGCCTTGCGTGTCCAGATCCACCTTGTTGATCGCGATTTCGGCGGCGAAGGAGGTTCCGTCGGAGCGTTTGCAGCGTGCCTCAACCAGCGTGAATTTGCGGTTTTCCAGATTTTTGCTGATCGTGTCCAGCAGCGACTCCGTCGCGCCGGAAATCAGGCTGATGACGGGCAGGCCGATCAGTGCCTGGGGCGTCATCAGAAAAAACTCAGCGGCGCGCGCGTTGCACTCCAGAATCTTGCCTGCCCGCGTGGTGATGAGCACCGCGTCGTAAACGCTTTCCAGGAGCTTGTAGAAGGGCGTGCAGCGCTGCTCGTGCTGCGTGCGCCACGTGCGCCCGCCCGGCCGCGGGGAAACGCGAGCGGACGGCGCCACGCGTGCGCCGGTCTCTGAGGGATCGATGCCGATCCGCATGGTTCGGTCAGAGCTTTTATGTGCAGCCGCCATCGCAGCTCCGTTTTCTGTAAACAAAAGGCGTCCCGTTGCCGGGACGCCTTCAGGTTATTCGCGTGATTTATTCTTCGCTTCGTTCACGCGCAACTTGCGTCCGAGGATCTCCTTGTCGTGGAGCGCTCTGATGGCCGCCTCAGCCTCCGGGCGGTTCGGCATCTCGACGAAGCCGAACCCTTTGGACTTGTGGTTGAACCGGTTCGCGATGGTGCGGGCGGACTTGACCGTGCCGAACTTCTCGAACTCTTTGCGCATCTGCGCTTCGGTCATGTCGTAACTCAGGTTGCCGACATAAATCTCCACGCAGTCGCCGTCGCCGCTGAACCCGCTATAGCTCTCACTGCAGCTACTCCCATACTTGCCAGCCACAAAGCCGACCAGCAGACCCGCTGCCAAGCCCACAGCCGTGCCACACAGCACGGGGGACGTCATAAACATGCACTCTTGCAAAAGAACCTCCTTGGTTCACTTCGTTGGATTGGCCACTCGACTCTGCCGGGGGATCGCACTGCAAACCTGGGCTCACGCAACCAGTAGGTGAACAGGCCTGCGCAGGCGCCCCGCTTGCTTGCGGGGCCGCCCGCGCATCAGCGCGTTTCCAGAAAGCCCTCCAGCTTGCGCAGTCGTGTGGGGTGACGCAGCTTGCGCAACGCCTTCGCCTCGATCTGGCGGATGCGCTCACGCGTCACGTTGAACTGCTTGCCGACCTCCTCCAGCGTGCGGGAGTAACCGTCGGTCAACCCGAAACGGTAATCCAGCACTTGGCGCTCACGGTCGGTCAGGGTTGTCAGCACCTCCTGCAGGCGCTCCTTCAGCATGCTGTAAGCGGTCATCTCTGAAGGATTCTCTGCGGACTTGTCCTCGATGAAGTCGCCGAAATGCGCGTCATCGCCGTCGCCCACGGGGCTCTGCAGCGAAATCGGCTGCTGGGCCATGCGGTAGACGGCGCGCACGCGCTCAACGGGGATGTCCATCTCCTCGGCGGCTTCTTCCGGCGTGGGTTCACGTCCCAGTTCCTGAACAAGTTTCTTCTGTACGCGGAGCAACTTGTTGATCGTCTCGATCATGTGAACCGGGATGCGGATGGTGCGGGCCTGGTCTGCAATCGCCCGGGTCGCAGCCTGCCGGATCCACCACGTGGCATACGTGCTGAACTTGTAGCCACG
>CAYMLQ010000218.1:0-9820 GCA_964390795.1 uncultured Lentisphaeraceae bacterium | reverse complement strand
CCCCGACATTCTGGGTGTAAACCAGACTCTCTAACCAACTGAGATAACCGCCCGGAAAAGCGCGTATTATGCCGTTTTATAACGGCTTTGTGCAAGCCCCGATTTGAGCCACGATGCCGGCAAAGAGTGCCGAAACGTGGGCCGAACTTGTACACGCACGGGCGGGACGCCCGTGCCACCGGCTGGCGCTCAGTACACCTGCGGGACGAAGGTCTGGTCCGTGATCGGCGGACGGACGTAGCGCTGACGGTTGCTGAGCGGCGGCAGCTTGATGCGCGGGGGGGTCAGATCCTTGTAGGGAACCAGGCTGAGCAGGTGGTGGATGCAGTTGAGCCGGGCGCGCTTCTTGTCGTCGGCGTTGACCACATACCAGGGCGCCTGTTTGGTGTCGGTGTGGGCGAACATGTCGTCCTTGGCCTTGGAATATTCGACCCACTTGCTCCGCGACGCCAAGTCCATGGGGCTCAGCTTCCAGCGCTTGGTGGGATCCTCGATGCGATCCTGAAAACGTTTCTCCTGCTCCTCGTCGCTGACGGAGAACCAGTACTTGACCAGGATCGTGCCCGCGCGGATCAGCATGCGCTCGAATTCGGGGCACGCGTTGAAGAAGTCCAGGACCTCGGCTTCGGTGCAGAAACCCATGACCCGCTCGACGCCTGCGCGGTTGTACCAACTCCGGTCGAAAAGCACCATCTCGCCGGCGGCTGGCAGGTGCGCCGCATAGCGCTGGAAGTACCACTGGGTCTTCTCGCGTTCGGTGGGCGCGGCCAAGGCCACGACGCGGCAGACGCGGGGATTCAGGCTCTCCGTGATGCGCTTGATGACGCCGCCCTTGCCTGCGGCGTCGCGTCCCTCGAATACGACGACGACCTTGAGGCCCTTGGCTTTGACCCACTCCTGAAGCTTCACCAGCTCGATCTGGAGTTTGGCCAGCTCCTTTTCGTAAACCTCGTCGTCCAGCTTCGCCTTCTGCGGCGCGGGCTGTTTTTTCTTCGACATGGCGGTCGTCCTTTCTGGGTTAATGCACGAAATGCGGAGGGGCTTGCAGGCCGGCAAGGTCGGGCACGCACGCGTGGCAGGTCCAACTGGCGGCGGAATCGCAAATCAGCGCCGCGCCGTGCAGGAACCCCACCCAATCCTCTGCGGAGTAGGTGCGCACGTTGAGTCCGGTCAGGAAGGCGGCGATGAAAATGTCATGGCTGACAAAGACGGTGAGCTGGGCGGTGGTCTGGCAGCGAAGCCATTCGGCGGTCTGCTCGGTGGCGGGGCCGATCGGCCGCGAATGGGGCGCGATGCCGTTCCGGAGATACTCCAGCATGTAGGGCATGTAGCCCTGCTGCCGCATGAGGTCCTGCACCGCGTACGGGTCGTCATAGTAGAACCCGCGCACGCCGAGCGGGGCGGCGTCTTCCACGACGGGGGCGGCGAACCCCATGCCCTCCGCGAAGTGGCGGGCGGTCAGCTGGCAGCGCAGCATGGGGCTGGCGCAGAAACGCACGTCGCGGAAGCCGGCGAGGTGGGTGCCCGCGGCGCGGGCCATGTCGACGCCGCGCGGGGTGAGGCCGAGGGTGCGCCCGAACTCCTTGTCGTCCGTGCGGATCGCGGGACGTTCTGAGTGGCGGATGAAGAGGGCCACGCGGTGGCCGTTTTCCAGCAGCGACCGGACTTGGGCGAAATCGATGGTGTCGGGGGAAGTGCGCATGGGTATTGGGGGTGTGAGAGGTCAGAGGTCGGAGGTCAGATGATGTCCAAATGAATACGCTTAGAAGTATAACCGAAGAGGGGACTGAGGGAAAGGAGGAGTTAGGAGTTAGGACTTAGGAGTTGAGGATGAACGGGGGTGCCGTCGCGGCCGACGCTGTTATCAGGGGTGGCTTCTTCGCGGCGGGAGCGGAAGAAGCACTGTAGGAGGTCGCGGCTCTCCGCTTCGAGCACGCCGGGAAGGAGTTCGGGCCGGTGGTTGAGGCCGGGGTGGTTGAGGATGGAGAAGACCGAGTGGCCGCCGCGCTTGGGGTCGGAGAGGCCCCAGACCACGAGCGGCACGCGGGCGAGCACGATGGCGCCCGCGCACATGGAGCAGGGCTCCTTGGTGACGTAGAGGATCGTGCCGGTCAGCCGCCAGTCGCCGAGGGCGGAGGAGGCTTGGGTGAGGGCGATAATCTCGGCGTGGGCGGTGGCGTCCTTGAGCAGCTCGGTTTGGTTGTGGGCACGCGCGAGCACTTTGACGGCGGCGAGCGGCATGTCGAGGGTTTGCGGTTTCTGAACGATCACGCAGCCGGTCGGAACCTCGCCGGCCTGGGCGGCCTTGGCTGCCTCGCGCAGGGCGAGGCGCATGAAGTGGGCGTGGAATTCGGGTGTCAGCATGCGACGATTGTAGGCGCTGGGGCGGGGGGATGTAAAGACAGTTAGGAGTTAATAGCTAATAGTTAATAGTTAGGAGCTGAATGCGTACTGGCCGCTTTCCGGGCTTGAAGCGGGGGCATGGAAAGGGGATACTAAGCAGTCAAGAAATGCAATGACGCTATTTTACAAAGATTCCGGGAGCGCGGCGGTGGGGGACGTCCTCGCGTTTGTCGAAGATGCGGCGAGGGACGGTGCCGTTGCAGCGGTGCCGGCAGCCTGCGTGCGGGTTCTGACCGACCACGCGGGGTGCTGTCCTCTGGGCTATGGGGAAACCGACGGTTGCTTTGTGTTTCGCGCCGCAGCGCAGCAGACGCGCTGCGGGTGGTATGAGCGTGCCGCCGCCGCTTTGTTGCTGCTGGCGCTGAGCCCTTTGCTCGCAGTTGTGGCCGCGCTCATTTACATGTTCGACGGCGCGCCGGTTCTGTTTCGGCAGGAGCGGTACGGACGTAACGGGGCGCCCTTCACGCTGTTCAAGTTCCGCACCATGAAGCGCCGGGCGGAGGACTTGCATGAGAAGCTCCAGAGCAAACTGGGAACCGAGGGGCATCTTTTCAAACTGGAGCGTGACCCGCGCGTGACGCGCACGGGAAGCTTGCTGAGGCGCACGTTTCTGGACGAGCTTCCGCAACTGGTCAATGTGGCGCGCGGTGAGATGCGGCTGGTGGGGCCGCGCCCGCTGCCCGCGAGCGATCAGGGGCACTATATGCGGCCGTGTCACGCGTTGCGTTTGAAGGGTGTGCCGGGCATGACCGGGCTGTGGCAGGTCGCTGGGCGCAACGAGCGGACCTTTGACGAGATGTGCCTGCTGGACGCGTACTATCTGTGCAACCGGTCAGTGTCTCTGGACGCGCGTATCCTGTGGCGTACGCTGCGGTTGCTGTTCCAGCAGGCAGGTCTGAAGCGCGAAGCCTAGGGCGGCCGCGAGCAGCCAGCCGAGGTCGAGCGCGCACGCGACGGTTGCGAGCAGCGCCAAAACCAGCCAGTGCCGCATCCGACAAGGCGTTCCCGAATCTTGCGATACGCGGATGCGGCTGGCGCCGCACGTTTCAAAAACGAGCGTGAGGCTACGCGTGTGCGGCAGCACGAGCGGCAAGGGGTGGTCCGCCAGCCAGACGCCGGGCTGCTTGAGGGCGCTCGTACGGGAAGCGCAGGAGAATTCGAGGTCGTTGTCGCGGCTGAGGTTGAGGCGGAAGACGGGACGCGCGACGGGGGAGCAGCAGGCGAGCCGCAAGCGGACGGGGCGCATTGTGCGGCGGGCACAGGCGAGCGTCTCGCGAAAGGCGCTGAGGAAGATGGCGCTCTCGGGCTTCTGCGGGTCTAGGTTTGCGAAGCAGAGGCCGCCCGGCGGGCGGAGGTGTTTGAGCCACGCGGCGCCGGCTGCGGCCAGGGCTGCGGCGAGGAAAACCAACGGCCCGCCGCCGGCGGTCAGGCCGGCGGCGGCGGTGACGGGCAGGATGGTGAAATCGCGCAGCACGGCGGGCGTTAGAGCAACTTGATCAGCGAGCCGTCGCTGAAGATCAGTTTGACCGCTCCGTTGGAGAGGTAGACCACGTGCCAGCGCGGGTCAGGGATCGTGACGGCGGCGAACACGCCGGTGCGCGTCCCCGTGCAGGCCAGGACGGTGTACTGCTGGTGGCGGTCAAGCTGGGCCGGGTTGGCGATGACCAGAGACAGGCTGGAGAGGTTCAGGCTGCCCTGTACGACAAGCTGGTCGCTGTCGCCGTTCGCGGAAACGTCGGCGAGCAGCGTTCCGGCGAGTGTCGTGGACGCGGCGAGCGTGAGCGTGCCGATGACGTTCGTGCCTCCGGGTGCGATCGTGCCGGTCACGGCGAGCGTGCCGTTGGAGACGGTGCCGCTGCCGCTGAGGCCCGCGAGGGTCTGCTGGGAGCCGCCCAGGTCGAGGGTGGCCCCTGTGTGTACCTGGACGGTCGTGGCTGTTGAGAGCAGGTTCGCGGCGGCCGTCGCGGTAGGCGTCAGCAGGCTGCCGTTACCCGGGTCGGTCAGCGGCTGGTAATAGCCGATGGTCTCCGCGTTGCGGCCTTGCGGGTCGTAGCCGAAGCCTAGGCCGCTGACCGTCCACCACGTCGTGGGTGAGGTTGTGCTGCCGTTGATGGGGCCCACGCCGCCGCTGCCCTGGCCGAAGCGGATCTCGATCGCGTGGGCGCCGGGGGTCAGGGTGTAGTTGGCCTTGGTGGGCGCGCTCCACGCTCCGTTGTTGAACACGGTGTTGCCGTCGATCTTGAGCAGGACGGAGTCGTCGAAGTTCTCGGCGAAGGTCCAGGTGGCGTCGCTTCCCGAGTTGTTCCAGACGTAGCCGCTGTAGATGTAGGTGGTGTTGTCGGACCAGCCGATCGCGGTGTTGGCCATGCGCGTGGTGAGCTGCACCTGCGTTTTCGGGTTCGCGTCGGTGATGTTGAACGATCCCGAAACGGCGCCCTCGTACAGTCCGGTCAGGGGTGTCAGCCGCAGGGTGCCCTGCGCGACGACGACCGGGGCGGGTGAGGCGAGCGCGGCGCTCAGGGCGAAGGACCCGCTCTCGGACTTGGTGAGATTGCCGGCCACCAGCGTTCCGTTTCTAATCGTTCCGGCGGTCACGGTGACCGAGCCGTTCGTGACGCAGAAGCTGCCCAGATCGTAGGTGCCGCCGGCGACGAGCACGGCCGCGTTCGTGGGCAGCGCGTTGGCCACGCCGAGGTTAAGCGTGCCGTTGCTGATGACGGTGGCGCCGCCATAGGTGTTCGTGCCGCCCAGGGTGAGGCTGCCAGAGCCGAGTTTGGTGAGGCCGCCGCTGGCGGAGTTGGGGGCGAGCGTGCAGGTGTTGGTCACGGCCGCCGCGGTGTAGCCGCCGCCGACCAGAGTGACGGTCACGGTGTCGCTCGGCAGGTAGCCGAAGCCGGGGCTGGTGACCGCGAGCCCGGTCACCTGGCCTTTGGTGGGGCTGCTGTCAGTCAGGTCAACGGTCGCGATGGCGGTGGCGCCGGTGCCGCTGCCGCCGCTGATGTTGACGGCGGGCGCGCCGATGTAGCCCGCGCCCGCGCTGCGCAAGGGAAGGGCGGCGACGCCGGAGCCAACTGGGGCCAGCAGGGACTGGTTGATCCGGACAGTCGCGTTGGTGGTGTCGATCACTGCGCCGCCGGGATAGACGACCGCGGCGGCGAGGCCTTGCAGGAAGGTCGTTCCGACGGTTGTCGAAGGCGAGGCCCGTAGCGTGCCGCCGTCGAAGTTGAAGACGGTCTGCCCACCTTGCGTGGCGCTGATTTTATTGGCGGCGAGGGTGCCGCCGGACTTCAGGTTGACGGCCGTTGTGCCGCCCGCCGCGCCGCCGGCGTTCATGTCCAGAATCTTGGTCGTGCTGCCGACGGAGGCGTCGACCGTGCCGCCAAAAATATTCAGGCGGGCGTTGGGGCCGGTGAAGTCACTGCGCCCCATCTGCAGGGGGTTTGCGCCGGACGGCGCTCTGACGGTACCGCCGAAGACGTTGAGAACCCCGATGGCGTTGGCTCTGCGGTTGATATCGAAGGTGCCGGCGCCCGGCGCGACCGTGCCGCCGTACACCTCCATGACGCCGTTTCCATAGGTGCCGACCTCATGATAGGCTGTTGCCGTGACCGTGCCGCCCGTCAGGCGGTAATAGCCGTAGCCGTTCGCGCCGATTCCCAGATAGCGGCAGGTGAGGGTTCCGGCCGTCTGGTAAAGCGCGCCGTTCGCGCCGGTCAAGTTGGCGAGCAGGGTGTCGTACATGGCCACAGGGGCTGTGACGTTCACCAGGCTGCGATCGCCCGCGGCCGCGCCTGCCACCAGGTTGTTTGCGCCTGTCAGGAGCGTTGGGCCGTCGATGTTCAAAGTGGGGCCGACCGCGCCGCCGCTTACGGTGATTGTAGCGAGCGTGTTCGAACTCGTGGGGCCGAACGCCAGCGTGCCGGCGGTGACGCGGGTGGTGCCGGAGTAGGTGTTGGTGCCGGCCAGCGTGAGCGTGTTGATCCCGTATTTGGCGAGGTAGAGCGGCTGCGAGATGTTGCTGTCGTAAACGAAGTGGGCCGGTGTGGTGTCGATGCCGAGAACGGCGGTGTTGTTGACGAACGTCGCGTTGACGCGCAGGGCGTCGAGCTGCGCCTTGTTCCAGCCGCTGACGCCGTTGCCGGGCCGCACGCCGAGGGTCATGTTGCCGAGGACAACGACTTTGCCGGGGGTGTTATACCCGGACAGCGCTCCGGCGTTGTAGACCCAGAGCGTGCCGTTGCTGATGACCGTCGAGCCGGCGTAGGTGCTGTTGCTGCCGGTGAGGTAGACGGGGGAAACGCCCGTCTTGTAGAGCGAGCCGCTGCCGGAGATGGGGCCGCTGAAGGTTTCGCTGTAGCCGGCGTTGTCGCCGGTGAGGGTCACGTTGCCGCTCAGCGTGACCGGGCCGGCCCAGGTGTTCAGCGGGAATGCGCCCAAAGTGGTGACGACGGCAGAGCGGTCCTCGAGGATCAGCGACCAGACGGGCGCGCTGGCTGCTGCCAGACTGTAGTAGCCCAGCTCGGCGCCGCTGCGGACTGTCAGCTTATTATTTAAGCTGCCGTTCAGTACGGTGCCGTCCTGCAACAGGAAGCGGCCGGTGGTGATATCGATGTGTCCCGTTGCCGAGGGGGAGTCCGGATGGACGGTCGTGTTGACGAGATACAAGAGGTTCGTCCCGGCTTTCGTCAGCGTGTAACCGTTCAGGGAGAGGGTCGCGGCGTTGCTGCGCATATCCCAGCGCGCCGTTCCGCCGAACGTGGCGTTGTCCGCGAGGGCGATCTTGCTTAAGGCATTGATTTGCTGGTTGCCAGTGTTGACGATCGCGCCTTGTCCGTTCGCGCCCGTGCCGCTGACTGTGAAGGGCTCTGCCATGATGAGGGAGTCTAGGGCGAACGAGCCCACGTCGAGCGTGGCGCCGCTGGCGATGACCGTGCCTGCTGAGGCGGCACCGAAGGCGGTGTTGTTCGAGGGGGCTACGACGCCCGCGCTGATGAGGGTCGCGCCGGAGTAGGTGTTTGCGCCTGCGAGGAGCAGGCGACCTGATCCTTCTTTGGTCAGCGAGCCCGCGCCGCTGATCGCGCCGGCGAGGGTCTGGGTTGAACTGCCTGCGATGATCAGCGTGCCTTCGTTGAGGGCGGTCGGGCCGGTGTACGTATTCTGGCCTGCGAGCTTGACAGGGCCGGAGCCGTATTTGTAGAGAGCGGACGCCGTGGTGTTGTTGATGACGGACGCGTTGAGGGTGAGCAGCGAGTTGGTGCTGTCGTTGCGCAAGGCGAGGTCGCCTCCGGGGGTGAGAGCGGTGATGAAGCCGTCACCCTCGGTTTCGCCGACGGTGAGGGACGCCTTGTCCGCGCCGACTTGGAGTATCGTAGTGAGCAGCGTCTTGTTGGTCGCGCCCGTGCGCATGGCCACGGTGGCGTCGGTCGCGGTGTTCTGCAGCACCGAGGAGGTGCGGTTCGTCCACGCGCCTTCGAGGGTGATGGGGCCGATGGTTCCGATGCTGTTGATGCGGGCGGAGGATGCCTCGTTGTCGGGAATGACCGAGTCGGGGCCGAGCGCGGCAATGTCGGCGACGATACCGTCGTCGATGCTGGCCGCGTAGATGCCCCGCGAGCTGCTGTAAGCCGCGAAATGAGTGCCGTTGACAGTGGCCCAGACGCCGAGCGCGCCGTCGGCGAGGCCGGCGATGAAGAGGCGGTTACGGTCGCTGTCGCCGAGGCCCGCGCCCGCGAAGTTGACGGTTGCGCCGGTTGTGCGAGCGAGCGAGGCGAGACGGAGCGTGGAGGTCCGGCCCTCGGCGGCCTGGGTCGCGGCGATGGTGTTTACGCCGAGGCTGGCGGTGACCGCACCGACCGTCTCGGAGAAGTCGGTGCCGCTGGCGTCATTGGAGACGCTCAGCGTGCCGTTGGCGAGGACGATGGCGGCGGCGTCAGAGAGGCGGTTGGTGTTGTTGGCGTCGGCGGTATTGCTCAACAGGAGTGTGCCGTTGCCGGACACCGTGAGCCCGCTGGTGGAGGGGATGGAGCCCAGGGCGCCGGAAAGGGCGAGCGTGCCGCCGTTGATGGCCGTCGACCCTGTGTACGTGTTGGTCGTCGAAAGGGTCCACGTGCCAGTGCCTGCCTTTACGACCGAGACGGTGCCCGTGTTGTTGCCGATCGCGCCGGCGAACTCGCCTAAGCCAGTGCCTTGCAGGGTCAGCGCCTTCGCGCCTGCGGTAGAGAGGACCGGAGAGGTCAAAATCAGCTTGCCAGAGCCGGACGTCTCGAGGATCGCGTTGTGACGTAGCTCGATCGTTCGGTCGCTCGTTTCACCTGCACCCGTATAGAGAAAACGTGCGTTGCTTGCAGTGGCAAAGATGATCGACGTGCCCTTGCCGAGGTTGCTGGTGGTGGAGCCCTTGTTGCCGACGTTCGCCGCGCTGATCGTGCCCGCTTGGTTGAAGATGATGTTGCCGGCGAAGTCGTTGACGCCGTTCAGGGCGATCGTGCCCAAATAGGTACTATGATAGTACTCGAACCCGCTGTTGCCCGTGAGCCGGCAGTTGACCGTGAGGGTCGTCCCGCTCGCCGCGCCGTTGTCCGAGTAGTTCTCGCCGCCGCCTGTGCTCAGGACGAGCGCTCCCGTACCGTTGATGGTGACGCTCTGACTGGCGACCAGGTTGTAGCCGCCAGCCCCCGTGAAGGTGGTCTGGCCTGAGCCGATGTTGATGACGCTGTTCGCGCCGTTCAGGTAAAGGGCCTGCAGGGTGTTTGCCCCCGAGAGTGTCAGGGGGCCGCTGCCGTTCGCGTTGAGCGTGAGGGAGGCGGCGCCGCCGGGCGTGACATTTCCCAGTAACCGCGTGCTGCCTGCACCCTCGACGTTTAGTGTCTTGGCGCCGGCCGTCGGGCCCGCCGAAGAGCCGGCGACGTTGCCCGCGAAGGTCAGCGTGTTGAGCGTCTGGTCATTGCGGAGCGTGTAGGTGCCCGTGTTCTTGTCAGTGCCGAGCGTCAAAGCGGCGTCGACGCGCTGGCTGTTCGCTGCGCTGGAGGTGAGCTGGACAGCTCCGCTGTTCGCCAAGACCAGCGTTTGCTGGTTCGCTCCGTTGGCTCCGAGGGTGTAAGCCGCAACACCGGCGGTGTCGAAGGTGAGGTTGGCGATACTGGCGAGGCCTGCCACGGCGAGTGTCGTTTGCCCGTTGCCGGCGTTGTTGAACGTGGCGGTGTCGCCGCCCGACGGATAGGGCGACGCGCTCCAGTTCGCGCTGTTCGTCCAGGCTGTGTCTTGGGTGCCGTTCCAGGTGCCGCTTGCGGCGTGCGCGACGCTTCCGTCCCGCAACACAAGAGCTGCGATCACCGATCCTCCGATACAGGCCATTTCGCGTTTCATTTTCACCTCTTTTTGGCGACACTTCAAATAAAGACACTAAAACAATCAATGT
>CAYMLQ010000217.1:0-9961 GCA_964390795.1 uncultured Lentisphaeraceae bacterium | reverse complement strand
GCCGGGATCTTGGTGAGCGGCTTGAACGCGTTCATCGACGAGATGTTGATGATCACGCCCGAGCGGCCCAGCGCCATCTTCTTGGTGAAGGCCTGCGACGGCAGCAGCGTGCCCAGAAAATTGAGGTTGAACACGAACTCGATGCCCTTGGGATCGAGGTCGTAGAACGTCACGAAGTCGCGGCTCTCGTTGAGCAGGTCGTCGGGATTCAGGTACTCCATCGCCGTGGTGCCCTTGGGATGGTTGCCGCCCGCGCCGTTGATCAGGATCGTGACCGGCCCGAACGCGTTCTCGACCGCCTCGTTGGCAGCCTCGAGGCTCGCCTTATCCAGCGCGTTGCACGCCACGGCCATCGCCTTGCCGCCCGCCGCGTTGATCTCGTCCGCGACCTTCTGGGCGCTCTCCAGCTTCAGATCCGCCACGGCCACGGCCGCGCCGCACTCGGCCAAGGCCTTGGCCATCGCGCTGCACAGGATGCCGCCGCCGCCGGTCACCACCGCCACTTTGCCGCTCAAATCGACTTTGAAAGGTACTGCCATATGATGCTCCTTTTTTTGAGGGAATACAGGAATGGTGAAATGCTGGAAAAATGGCGAGCAGGCCCGCATCTCCTTCCAACACTCCAATATTCCGACATTCCATTATTCCGTGAATCTCTCCCGCACCGACCACAGGCCGATCGCGGGATTGCTGATGTAGAAAATCTCTTCGCCGTCGGGCATGACGTTGACGCCGTCTTTCAAAGTGTCAGGATTGTAGCGCGCCATCATCGCCTTGACGTCGGCATACTTGAAGCCCGCCCCCTCGATCTCTTCGCGCGTGAGGTGTCCCGGCGCGTAGGTGATGCCGAAACGGCCCTCGGAGGAACCGTGGATCAGATGCGCCGCCGCGCCGAGGTTCGCCTGAAGGTCGGCGTTCGCCTTCACCGCAGCCAGCGTCCGCTCCGTGCCGAAGTAGCCGTATTTGCGGATCTGGGCGTCGATCTGCGCGTCTTCTCCGAACTCCTTGACGCCGGGAGCGAGAATCAGCAGCTCGCCGCCGGTTGCCATCGCCATGCGGGTGCGGTAGATTGCCTTGTTGCCGAGCCATGTGCTCTTGAACTCCGAAGGATCCAGATAGACCACGCACTTCTGAAATGGCTTCGGCACCATCTCGAAATTGACGTCGAGCGACAGCGCCGCGGCGCGGTTGAAGACCTCGATGTCCGAGCCCACGTAGAGCCCGCGCACGGCCATGCCGCCGCCCTGCGCGCGGCCCACCACGGTCTGCACGTACACCAGCTCAGGCAGCAGGTGCCCGAAATGGTCGGTGCCGTAATTGAAAAGCTTGCGGACCGGCGTGTCGGCCCGGCCCATGATACGCTCCATGCCGTACACCGCGCCCACGAAGTGGCTGCGGTTAATCGCCACCGAGCCGCCCGTGCCCACGAAGAGGTTCTTGTTATAGTTGGCCATGCCGATCACTTCGTGCGGCACCACCTGGCCGAGCGAAAGGATCAGGTCGAACCCGCCCTCGACCAGCAGCTTGTTCACCTGCACCGGCCAGTCGAAATCCAGCTTGCCCTCGGTGACCTCGCTCACGTACGACGGCGGAACCGTGCCCAGCGTCACCACATCGTTGCGCCAGTCATGCGGGTGAAAGAGCGCAAGCGGCATCTCGCCGAACATCTCGCGGATCTGATGCTCCGTCATGGGCGAATGGGTGCCCAGCGCGGGCAGCACCGCCGCCAGCTTGTCACCGTAATACTCCCAGACATACTGCGTCAGAATCCCGGCCTGCGAGTGGAACCGGGTGAAGTCGGGGGGAAGCACCAACACCTTCTGGCGCGGCCCGAGTTTGTCCAGCGCCTCGAACAGCCCCCGCTTCATTTGCGCGCGATCGATCACGTCGCTCACCGCGCCACGCTCAAAGTACAACATTGAAAAAGCCTTTCCGTTAAATCCGTGATAAAGTTTCGCATAACGGCCTTGCCAAATCAAGCGCTGGCGCAGCCATTGGAAAGGGGTGAACTTAGTTGACTCTGAAATAACGAACCGCTTCGAGTCCGGAAGCGAGTTCGCGAACCCTGATCTGCCAGAGGCCGACGCGATCATTGGGGGCGATGTCGAGCGTCAGTTCCAATCGCCCGTCTTTCGCGCCGTAATACCCGTCCCCCTCCGCCTCGCAACCTGAAGGGTCGCTGATCTCGACCCGGACAGGCACGACCGCATCGAGCGGATGACCCACTTTGTCCACAACGCCGATTCTACACGCCAACGCGTCGCCGCGTTTCACGGAGTCAGGCGCTTCCACTCGTACGCCCTCAAGCGCCTCGTCTGTGACCATCAGCACACACCCCTCGCAAGGGCCGAACTCACGCCGAACCGTCAGCGAACCTCCGATGGCCGTCACCGCCAATTCCTTTCCCGCGACCAGATCATACATGTGACCGCTCTTGCGGCTCAGTGACAGCGCGGCTTCAGACGGCAGCCCATTCTCCATCACAAGCCCGTGCTGGCCCACATAATCGCCGAACTCGCGCTGGTCATTGACGGCGAAAAGATAATCCGTCTTGCCATAGGCCCGGCAGCGCGTAACCACATCCGGGCTCGACGAATCGCAGTACCCCCGATAGCGCCCGTCGAGCGCCGCGCGCAGCGCCGCCGCCTTCGCGAGCAAGGCGGCGCGGTCCTCGCCGGCCTTGCGTGTGCGCGTGTAACTCTGCACCACGATGTCGGCCTTGACTGCCGGACAAAGCCGCTCGTCACCGACGATCACGCCCCCGTTTTTCTGAAACGCGTGAACGTTTGCGACCACACCCGCCGTCAGCACGTCGCAATCCATCAGCACCAGCATGCGGTATCCGTCGAGACCCTGGCGAACGACCGTCTCATCATACACGATCGCGGGTTGAAGGCGCGCCCACAGCAGCATCTGGTACGCGTCTCCTGACCAACCGTTCCCCCACCCGTACGTGCCGCGCCGCGCGAACATCTGCGACGCGAAGCTCTCCAGATAGGCCACGTCGCTCGGCCGGTCGGGCACCTGCATGAGCGCCGGGCCGAGCGGCTCAACAACCTCTTTCACCAGCCGCCGAAGCTCGTGCCGGGTCTGCGGATGCGTGAAGCGGTACGAGCCGCGATTGTCTTCCACCGGCACCAGCGACTCCCAGCCGTGATACATGATGCCCTGAATCGGCCGCGCCATTTTTGTCCAAAATGCCTCGCGCACGTGCATCGGCGAGATCGTCGGGAACGCCGCGTCTGGGTCGGTGTCCTCCCACGGCGACAGGGGTGCCTTTGCGACGTCGTCGCCTTTAGCCCCAGGCGCCGTCTGCGAGCGGTACCAGATGATCTGAGTCATCTTCATCACCCGCTGCGGCTGCGCCGCGCCGCGCGCCATCGCGAACAGCTCGTCCGTCGCCACGCCGATACGGATCGGATCGGGATACGAATACGTCCACTGCGAGATCACGTCCGCCTCGCCGCCGCTGCCGTAAACGCTCGCCACACGCGCCGCCGGATCATGAAACGTCCACACGTCGCTCCTGCCCGTCGATTTGAGTCCGCGCTGCAGTTCCGTGTTCAGCCGGTTCCAACCGTCGCCCTCTTTCCAGTACCACGACAGGAAGCGCAGGGTGGAATCATCGTCGGCGATGACGCGGTCCGCCGGAAAGTCCTTCCGCTTGACCCCATCGACGCCCGACTTGCCCGGAGCGTTTTCCGGATAGTCCAGGCCTGTCGCCTGCCGATACGCGGCGCGGTCATGCTCGTGCCAGCAGACGTTCGCGCCATCGCGCACCTCGGTGTGCAGCAGCGCCGCCTGCCACGCGGGAAACGCGCCATAGGTCTGCGCCACGGAGGCACCGACGTTGTAGCAGAGCGACCGCATTTCAGGAAAGCTCGCACACAGCGCCGGTTTGGCATCGCTGCTCCGACCACTCTTGTCCACGCGCCGGAACGCCTTTTTCTCCGCCGCCCAATGCCCGGGCGACAGGCTGGCGATGACCCCGAAATCGTTCGCCAGCGCCGTATTCAGCATTCGCTTGACCTCCGCCACCTTCTCGGGTGCGTCCGCTGACGTCGGTTTGCCCGCCTCGAAGACGCGCTCGCAGTTGGCCCCAAAGCCCAGGCAGTGCGTGAAGCCGATCTCCTTCAGGCGGGGCAGCTCTTTGACCACGCGGTCCGCACCGTACACGCCCCACATCACCACAGGCATCCGAGCAGGCCGGCGCGACACAACCGTGACGGGAAAAACCTCCTCGCTCGCATAGGGCGTCGCGCCCGGGATCGACACACGAGCCTTCAGCGCGTAGGTGCCCGCACGCAGCGCGGTGTCGAGCGGCACAGCGATCGGATGGCTCGCGCCGGAAGCCAGCTCCGGCACAGCGACGCGCTTCACCCCTGCGCCGTCGAGCGAGAAAGAGACCTCAGCGCCTTTGAGCGCCTCACGCCGCAGATTGGTCAGAGCGAAAGATAGTGGCGGCACCTTTTCCATCCTGACAAAGACGTCGCGGTCTGAATAGCACGCGACGGAAGCGGCGCGAAACTCAAGAACACCTTTGCACAGGCGGACCTGCGCAATGTAACCCGGAAAGCCGTGGTACAGGCTTCCGACGCGATCGCCGATCGAGAGCGGGTGGCTGCCGGCCACAACCGCGCCGCGACCCAGCCGGGTCGCGCCGCCCTGCGCCGCGCCATCGCGAAAGAAGCGTCCCTCGCCCGCGCCGTTGTAAGTGAAAGCGACGTGACACCAGGTGCCGGTCGCGTAGACCGCCGGATCGGACACGTAACTTTCCGAGTCGTCGCCGAAGCCGAGACGCATGTTGAGCCGCCTCTGCCCACCCTTGTCCGCAGCGCCGAGCGTGAACTGGTAATCCGTGTGCGCGACGTACTTCTTGTCCGCGAGAAATGCTTCGGGATAGTCGGCCAGCTCCTTTTTCGGCTTGATCCACATCTCTAGGGTGAACGCGCCTTTCGGCGTCAGCGCCGGCCTGTTGGCAACCACGGCAGCGTGCCGCTTGTCCTCCACCGGATAGCCGCAGAACGACTCGAGGCAGGTGCCGAACCGAGCATCCGGAACAACGGCCGCGCCATGCAACGTGGCGTCCATCCCTTTTCCGGACGCCTCTTTCGCCTCAGCGAAGGTCCAGAGGCCGATGACCTGCGCACCCGCCGCGTCCTCGCCCGCATAAGGCTGCTGCCAGTGCTCACAGAGCTGTGGCTTCGCTTGCCCATGCGCCGACGCAACCAGAGACACCAGAATAAAAAAGAGTCCCATTCTCATCGAGCCTCCCCATATTTCGTGTCATATCCCCCGCGTGTTGCGAGAAAGGCGGACGGCCGTTGCGCCTACTCCACCGTCACCTCCGCCGCCACCGCAAAGTGGTCGGAAGGATAGAGCCCGTCCTTCGAATCGTCAACCGTCGTGTGCGTCAGCACGCGGACCTTCTCCGAGACGAAAACATGATCGATTTCGGCCGTGTGTACTTTGTCAAACTTGAAGCCGTTCGAAGTAGCAACAGGTCCGGCGTGCGGCGTGAGCGTGATCTTGGCGGCCTCACGCAGAACGGCGGCCGCCTTTTTGATCGGCTCCGTGCCAGGCGTCGCATTCATGTCACCCGTCAGAAACACCGTCTTGCCTTTCGCGATCGTCGCCAGTCGCTTGAGGATCAGCGCCATGCCGTTCTCACGCGCCAAGGCGCTCATATGATCCAGATGGGTGTTGAAGTAGAAAAACTCCTTGCCGGTCCGTGTGTCCGCAATCCGGGCCCACGTGCAAATGCGCGGGCAGGCGGTGTCCCACGACTTCGACCCCGGCACCTCCGGCGTTTCGGAGAGCCAGAACGTGCCGCTCTCGCGCACGTCGAAGCGCGCCTTCTTAAAAAAGATGCACGAGTGCTCGCCGCCCCGCTGGCCGTCGTCGCGGCCCACGCCCACATACCCCCACTCCGGAGACAGGAGGTCGTCGATCTGATTGGACGTGGCCTCCTGAAGTCCCAGCAGCTCGAACCCGTGCGAGCGAATCAGCCCGCGCACGCGCTCCACGCGGCTCGTCCACGCGTTTGCCCCTTTGTCAATCGGGCAGCGGATATTATAGGTCGCGAGACGGAACGAGCCTTCCTCGGCCGCCACGGCCACACACGCGAACACCAGCACGATTCCAGACAGCAACGCACGCATCAACGGGTTTGCTCTCATCGCAAAAATCCTTTCCTCTTTACGCTTTCGCGTCACGAATGCGCTGGGACGTACGCATGGCGCAGAATTCCTTGCCGCACATGGAGCAGTGGTCGTCGGTGTGCTCGCCGGCGCACATGCGGGTCTTGAGCCATCGCGCACGCGCATGTTCCGGGTCGAGCGCAAAGCCGAACTGCGCTTCCCAGTCGAACGTAACCCGCGCCCGCGACATGGCGTCGTCACGGTCCCGCGCACGCGGCAGCCCGCGCGCCACGTCGCCCGCGTGCGCAGCGATGCGGTAGGCGATCATCCCCTGATGCACCTCGTCGCCGTCCGGCAGGCCGAGATGCTCGGCGGGCGTCACGTAGCAGAGCAGCGACGCGCCGTAGCACGCCGCCGCCGTCGCGCCGATGCACGACGTGATGTGATCGTACCCCGGCGCAATATCCGTCACCACGGGCCCCAGCACATAGAAGGGCGCGCCGTCGCACACCTGCTGCTGGCGCTCCATGTTCATCTGGATCTGGTTGAACGGCACATGCCCCGGGCCCTCGACCATCACCTGCACCCCGCGCTCGCGGCAGCGCCGCACCAGTTCGCCCAGCACGTCCAGCTCGCCGAACTGCGCCGCATCGCTCGCATCCGCGAGGCAGCCCGGACGCAGCCCGTCGCCCAGCGACACCGTCACGTCATGCTTGGCCAGAATATCCATCACCTCGTCCCAGCGCGTGTAGAGCGGGTTCTCGGCACTGTTTCGCTTCATCCACTCGGCCATGATCGCCCCGCCGCGGCTCACGATGCCCATGATGCGCGTCATTGCCAGATCCACATGCGCATAGAGCAGTCCCGCGTGGAGCGTCATGAAGTCCACGCCTTGCTCAGCCTGCTCGCGGATCACCTGTAGCAGCAGGTCGGGGTTCATGACCGGCACGTCGTTCTCCTTGCGGGAGACCGTCTCGTAAACCGGCACCGTGCCCAGCGGCACGGGTGACGCGTCGAGCATGCCCTGCCGGATCGCGCCCAGATCCGCGCCCACGCTCAAATCCATCACGAAGTCCGCTCCCGCCTTGAGCGCGATCTGGAGTTTCTCGAGTTCGTCGCCCTTGCCGGAGCGCGTCGTGGAGCGCCCGAGGTTGGCGTTGACCTTGGTCGAGAAGAGCCGGCCCACGCCCACCGGGCGCACGTTGGCGTGCGCGGGGTTGAGCGGAATCACCGCCCGGCCGCTGGCGATCGCCTCGCGCACCAGCTCAGCGTCCACCTGTTCGTCGTTCGCCACCCGGCGCATCGCATCGGTGATCTGCCCGTTGATTGCTGCTTGGAGTTGTGTCATAGAAGAGTTAGGAGTTAGGAGTTAGGAGTTAGAAGTTAGGAGTTAGGGTTCAGAGTTCGGCGTTCGGCGTTCAGCGTTCAGCGGGCCTTGCCCGCGGTTTCCAGTCTCATTCGACGTTCACGATTTCTATCGGCAAGCGCGCGGGCGTGCCCAGCACCGCCACAGCCTCGCCGACGTAGACACCGGTGCGTATCGCCTCGTACACGTAGGCCTTACCCTCCACCACCGCGCCGATTAGCGTCTTGCCGCACGCCAGCGAGGCGGTGATGGCCGCACTGAGCGAACAGCCCGTGCCGTGCGTGGAGAGCGGCGACTCGACGCGCGGCGTCGAAAACCAGTGGAGCGACGCTCCGTCGAAGAGCACATCCTCGGCGCACGCGCACGCGCCGTGGCCGCCTTTGACGAGCACCGCGCATCCGAACGCGTCGGCCAGCTCACGTGCCGCAACGGACATCTCGTCGCGCGTTGCCACCGCCTTACCGGTCAGCACCTCGGCTTCGGGCAGGTTCGGCGTAATGAGCGTCGCCAGCGGCAAGAGGCGCGCCTTCAACAGGTCGATGGCGTCGTCCTGCAACAGCTTCGCGCCGCTGGTCGCCACCATCACGGGGTCGACCACTTTAAGGATGCGGCCCTGACACACCAACCGATCGGCAACGGCCTCGATCACTTCGGGACTCGCGAGCATCCCCGTCTTGAGGGCGCCGACCGCGTAGGCCTCCAGAACCGCGTCCAACTGCGCCGCCACGAACGCTGCGTCCGCCGTCAGGATGGCCCGCACGCCATACGGGTTCTGCGCGGTCAGCGCAGCGAACACCGTGCAGCCGTGTACGCCGAACATGTGGAACGCGCGCAAATCAGCCTGCACGCCGGCGTTGCCGCCGCTGTCGCTGCCCGCGATGGTCAGCGCCACCGCCAGTCGGCGGCCCTCTCGGTCCGTTTCGTCGTTCGTCATAACCATTTCCAAAACAAAAAGCGGAACCTGTTCCGGCTCCGCTTCAATAAGACGCGCGACATCCCACTTCCCTCGCGCCGGCATGATCCGGATCAGGTTCAACGGGTTTCTCTCAGCCGCTTCGCTCGCGGCACCCCGATGGCAATGCGTCGAATGATATCCCATTCATGCCCGCCCCGACAAGGACGGAAAACTAGAGAGGCATTTTGCACGGAGCGCCGGGCATGTCCCGTACGAAGCGCGGCAGCGCCAGTCCGCCCAGCCGCGCGGCCAGCTCACGCTCGATCAGTCGCGCGCGGCGTATGGGCACGCGGAAGTGCGCGATGCCCGCCACCGGATCGCACAGGAACACGTAATACGGACGGACGCGGCTGCGCTGCAGAGACGCGCACAGGTCGAACAGCGCCTCAACCGAATCGTTGACTCCCTTGAGCAACACGCACTGATTCGAAACCGGCATGCCCGCGTCCACAAGCGTGCCGCACGCGGCGGACGCTTCGGGCGTCAGTTCGCGCGCATGGTTGAACTGCGTGTTCACCCACACCTTCTTGAACGCGCCGAGTTTCTTGGCGAGCGTTTCTGTGATACGCATCGGAAGAACGACCGGCACGCGCGTGCCAATGCGTACCGCGTCGATTTGCGGCAGCCGCGCAAAGGCACGAACCAGCGCAAGCAACTTGGCGTCGGATAGCAACAACGGATCGCCACCCGACAGCAGGACCTCGCGCACCTCCGGATGCGCCTTGACCCAGGCCACGGCAGCGTCGAGTTGGGCGGGCGTCCGCACAACCTCCGCACCCTTTAGCAGTCCCTTGCGCGTACAGTGGCGGCAGGCCATCGCGCACTGGCTGTGCGCCATGACCAACACGCGATCGGGAAACCGCCGCTTGAGCCCGTAGCAGCAGGCCGAGCGGGTCTTCTCCGCGAAGGGATCAGCAACCATTCCGGGCTCCTCAATCAGCTCGCCCGGCGACGGCAACGCCTGCAGGTTGAGAGGATCGTGCGGATTCTCGAGACTCAACTGGGCCATCGCATAGGGCGAAAGTCTGACCGGATATAGGGCATGCACTTGCCCTGCCGTCACCGCATCCACGCCGAAGGCCTGCAAAATGGGCGACGTCCCCGTCACCGCATGCCGCATCTGCCAGCGCCAATCGTCCCACTCATCACTCACAATTATTCCCTCTCACTCCCGACCTCCGACCCCCGACCTCTGTTCTCCGACTTCCGACCTCCGACTTCTTCCCTCTCACCTCTTACCTTTTACCTCTTACCTCTTACTTCCCCCCTCCCGCCCCTAGCTCCCCTCCGTGCGCAGGGCTGGGTCGAGCAGATCGCGCAACGCGTCCGCCAGATGGTTGAACGCCAGCACGAGCGCGAAGATCGCAAGCGTCACAAAGGTCATTTCCCACCACACCCCTTGCCACAGGCGCAGGCGCGCGTTGTTGATCATGATGCCCCACGACGGCTCGCCCTGCACGCCGATCCCGAGGAAGCTGATGAACACCTCGGTGGCCACCG
>CAYMLQ010000216.1:0-9978 GCA_964390795.1 uncultured Lentisphaeraceae bacterium | reverse complement strand
GGACAGGAGTGTCCCCGCTCCCAGGCGATACGGGGACAGGAGTGTCCCCGCTCCCAAGAGGCGCGTCCGCAAGCTGGAGGGCGAGCGTCCACGCGAGCCGCAACAGGGACGGGGGCCTCCCTGTACCCAGGTGACGGCATCTGGCTCCGAAGGGCTATGCGCTCTCCACATACGTCCTCCAAAACCTGCGGGCTTGTTCGGCGCTGTCGACCACGGTGATGATGGCGAGGCCCTGCGGCGGCAGCTTGGCGAAGAGCCAGTCGAGGTCGGCCTTCGGGATGTCGCCCCAAATGATCAGCGGCCGCTCGCGCAGGATCTCGAGGTGGCGTTCATAGAGCGCTTCGGCAGAGGGGCCGCCGCTGTCGATGTGCAGCTCCAGCACGCTCATGCCCATGTCGAGGTACTTGTCGGTCGGGACGAATCCGGTCGAGTGCTGGTGCATGACGACGTGCGGAAAGGCCGCGACGATCTGGCGGTCAAATGGTTCGATGAACTGCGCGTAGATGTCGGGCGAAAGCAGCGCAACGGCATCCTCCTGATGCCAGACCGTGCCGGGCGGTGCCCACATGTGGTAGTAGAACGAGCCCATGCCGCCGTGGAACGCAGGAATGTACTCCAATTGAAGCTTGCCGCACTGGATGAAAAGATCGGTCATGTGTTGGGCGACGCGCATGACCTCGTCTTGCCGGTCGAACAGCGCAAAGATGAAGCCGTCTCCGCCATAGAGCGCCGAAAGCAGGTCGGCCACGCCGCGCATGCGCGTGGTTGCGAGCGGGAAACGGCCGGCGCTTTTGGTGGTCAGCGCTTCAAGCATCTCGGCCATCAGGCGCATCCACGGATTGTCGCGCGAGAAGGCGGGCAGGGCGTCGGGATTGAAGCCCAGCGGCGGTTCGCTGTAGATCGAGCCGGTCGTGTGGTTCGCGAAAATCGGGCAGCCTAAAGCGGCTTCGAGCCACGGGATTCCCCAGAACGCGCTGGCGCTGTAGATGAAGTCTCCGCCGCAGGCTTCATGCTCGAGGAAAAGACGCTCGGAATCCGCGACAAACGCCGCGACATCAAACTCGCCTGGGCGCAACGGACTCCCCTCCGGTAACGAGCGGCTGAACGGGTAGCGGGGCAGCGGATATTCGCTGCCCTTGAAAAAGCCGAAAAGCGGCCGCGCATTCGCGCGGCGGTGAAACGCCTGGAACAGGTCGACGCGGGTTTCCAGGCTCTTTTGCCAACTCGTATTTTGTGGGGATATAATCACGTCATAAGTATGATATATCGCATTGCGATGGTCAAAGCGAAAATATGCAAATAACCGACAATTATACGGTTTTTGATATACTGAATGTGCAAAATCCATTCACGGCAGCAAGTGTCGGGGCCGCCCAGGTTCCAGTTCACGACGTGGATGGCGAGTGGTGGGACGGCGTCGAGACCACGGCGGGCAATATCCGGTGAGTACCTGAGAATGTGTGTCAATCGAGCCTGACGCGCCAGCATCCTCTGACCTGTACGACGCCGAACGTCTGGCCCATCGTCTGGAAGGCCTCGCGGGCGGATCCTGTCCAGTATGCCGCAGGCTCGACATTGGGAGAGGGAGAAGGGCTGCTACGGGGCGTCGCGCGTGGCGCGGATGCGGTAGAAACGGACGGTGTTCGTGGGCGACAGGTCGTAGGCCATCAGGAGCGGCGGCGTATCGGGCGGGACGACGCGGATCGGCTCCCATGAGTCCGGCAAATCGACGGTCGCCGTGGCTTCCAGATACTGCCAAGAGTGTGTGCCGCCCTGCCACAGGAGTTGCGTCATGCCGTCGTACCGCTCGATGCCCCTGATGCGCAGCACGGAGCCTGCATCACGCGGGTTCGTGTCAGCGACGTACTCGTTGTAGTTGCCGGCTCCGTCGCCATCGGGGTCGCCGTCGGCCCCGTCGATCCCCATGGCGACCAGTGGCGACATCTGGTGCGAGACCTCCCATCCATCGGGGAGAGTATCGCCGTCCGTATCCGCCCGCCTCGGGTCGGTGCCCATCCACGCCTCGGTCGCATCCAACAGGCCGTCGCCGTCGGAATCCGGCGAATCGACGAACGTCACGCGGCAGTGGAGCGCGGCGCTGCCGCCGTCCGCCGCGTCCACCCGGGTCGGCAGGGTGCCGAGCAGCAAAAGCGACGCCAACGAAAGCAGGGCAATGGATGCGGAAGTCCTCATGGGGCCTGACCCTCGGGTGGGCCGCTCGGCACCTCCGCGGCGCGTACGGCTTCCGGGTTCACGAGGTTGAACCGCAGGCGGGAGATCACGGCCATGCCGAGCTGGCCGTCCGTTGTCGACGACCGAATCCAGGCCTCGAAGCGCCGGCCGGCGTAGGCGGCGTTGGTGGGCGCGTGCAGCGTCACGTCCGTCTCGCCGACGGCATGCGGAGGCAAGGTGAGGCGTTCGGGCACCACGGTTAGCCAGTGGGCAGACGGCAGGGGTTCCCAGGTTGACTTCGGAGAGAGCGACGGGATCTCCACCCGGAAGGCCACCGACACTGCACGGGAACTGGCGTTGCTGATACTGAAACGACGCCCGTCGTCGAGGCGAACGAGTTTCGTGCCGCCGAGCGGAAGGTTCTGCACCTCGAAAGCCCCGAACTCGGTGAACAACCCGCCGGCGTGTGCGGCGGCGGCCAGAAAGACGCAGCTCAACATGACACCCAAACCCATCCGGGGTGCCTCCCGTTCACGACGTGCGCTCTTGTTGGCGTTGCGGTTCACGGTACGTCCATGTGGCCGGCGGCTATTCGTTGATCAGTCCAGCCGAAACGCTGACAGCGAAACCGCCGGGCTTCATGCCACTGTTGGGCGCCCAGTACTTGAGGTCGAAGATGATGGTCTCGCCCGTGCCCACGTAGGGGGCCAGCACCGCCATGCAATTGTGAACCCCGGCGGGGTACAGCATGCGCCAAAGCGGCACGGGCTCGCCGGCGTTGGAGGCCACGGCGAGGGCGTACTTATCCTCGCCCGGGGGCAATTGATCCGTTGGTTCACAGAACGTCGGGATGCCCGTTGGGAAGGTGTCGATCAACAGCTTGCAGGGCATGCCCACATTCTGCACCTTGAAGGCCCCCGGGCCGATGACGGTGGGATCGCCCGAGTTGAAGCGAGTATCGCGCGAGCCGCCGCGAGGAACGGTCCCCAGATTCCAGAAGTTGGTGCTGTCGTCATCGAGCCAGACGAACCCTGCGCTGGACAAGCCGTCATCCAAGACCACCTGACAATCCAGAGTGGCTCTTTGCTCTTGCGCCAGCCCCAGCAGCGGAAGGAACCCGACTGCTGCGATCACTGCGAACCATTTATTCGTCGACATCATGACCTAAACCTCCTGTTCCCCGTGCGCATCCCGTACCGTACACATCCGATTCTCCGTTGTCCTCCGTGCAGGCGCACCCGCGCCCACACGTCCGACCGATTTTCCCTACCCGACCGGAAAACGGCGTTATTATACGTTTTTTTAGGCCCGCCGTCAACGCCGGGCTTAAAAAAGCGCTCGGACTGACCGGCTCCCACGCCCTTTCATCCCGCCAACGACTTGACAGAAGCGCCGTTATCCGACTTTGCCGTATCCCACGCCCGCCGGAAAACGCAGCTTGTACGTCCTATCCGTTAACATGGCGCTTACAGGGCTGAGTTCGACGAGCAGGCGCAGGCCGCGCAAGTCTTCGGCTCGCACCGGCACCCGCGCGTAGCGGCTCGCGCCGAGGATGAGGTGGAAGGGGATCTGCTGCCTGGCCAGTTTGAGGCAGAACTCCTGATAGGCGCCTGGCTCATCGCCGTTGACCAGCACGCCGATCTCGGCGGCGGACGTGTGGGTGTCGAGCAGCCCGCGCTGGTCGCGGATGAAATCGTAGAGGTCGCCGTATTGTTCGCGTGTGCCGAAATAGCGCGGTTGGATGCCGGTGGCGTCGCTGCCCATGTAGAGATCCCACGGCACAAGGTGCGGTTGCCCGAGAGCGTAGGTGGTGGCGATGGCTGCGCGGGTGCGGGCCGTGCTGCGCGGGATGGGCGAGATGACCTGCGTGATGCCTGCGGCCTCTGCGATTTTGGCGCCGAAGACATACTCCAGCGCCGTCTGGTACTCGGCGTTCTGTGGCGATTCGCCGTGTAGGAAGTCGATCACGTCAACGCCGTACAGGACGTGGTCGGCGCGGAGCGGCGTGAGCAGCCCGTTGACGGAGACGGGGATGTAGTTGCCGGGCGACCACAGGTCAAGCTGCTTGCGGAAATCCTTGAAAAACGCGCGCATGCTCTCGATCTGGAAATCGGCGAAGTCGGGCGTCAGCGGCAGCGTGCGGTAGCGCGCGCGGTAAGCCGCCGCATCGGGTACGCCGTGCGTCTTGAGATGCTCGCGGTAGTCGAACGCCGCAAGGTCTTCGATGCCGAGCGCGCTTAACTCGGAGGTGGTGTGACGTCGTGCGAGCCAGTCGCGGAAACCGCTGCGGCAGGCGTCGCAGAAGCAGACGCCCGCGTGACGCACCCAGCTCGCGTTCATCTCCCAGTCGTCCACATGGAGCGAGTCCACGCCCGCGTCGACCAGCTTCTTGGCGTCGTCGAAGAAGAGTTTGCGGAAAGCGGGATGGTTGCAGCAGCCGGTGAAGGTCTTGGGGCCGAAGGTCACCATCCAGTGCGGCGTGTTCTTTTCGCCATCGAGGTTTTCGTGGCGGCCGGAGGGGTCTCCGGCGTTGGCGCGGTTGGTGGTGGAGTGGGCTTGCCCTTGCAGGCCGTTCAGCGTGCCCTGATAGTGGAGGCCCGCGCCTTGGACGCGGCGCAGGAAGCCGGTATCCGAACCGTAGACCCAGAGGCTGTGCGTGGCATGGAAGGACTGCATCACGTCGAGCGCGTTGGTGCGCGCCCAGCGCGTGGAGAAGGGGATGGCGGAGGGAGGGAGCCGAAACTTGAAACTGGAAACTTGAGACTCGGTAGCGTGGGCCGGGCGTCGGGCGTCGGGCGTCGGGCGTCCTGCCAGTTCCACCACCGCCGGCAGTGCGGTCTCCTTGGCCGAGGCGAGATCTGCATCGAAGAGCGCGCGGAGCGCGGCCTCGTCGAGCGTGCCATGGAAAACGCGCACGCGGTCGAGCCAGCCGTTGAAGGGGCGGATGCCGCCGAAGTTGCCCAGCGCGAGTTCGCTGGGGGCGGCGCGGGTGCGCTCCGTGCGGGCCGCGTCGGCGACAAAGGCCAAGGGCTGTTTACTGCTGCCGACATAAGCGGCGACGGTGTGCGGCGAGACCGCGACGGCGAAGAAACACCAGTCTTCCGTAAGCTTGAGACGGCTCTTGCCCGAGAGTGCGTACGTGGTCTTGCCGGGGTCCGCGCCCAGCGAGAGCGTGAGGCCTGCGGAGTGTGGCAGGAGATCCCAGGCACCCGGCTTGTGGAGCAGGCGGGCGGGCGCGGGGCCGGGCATAAGCGGATTCTGCCGAGCCCAGAGCACGAGCGTGAAGGCGTCGAGGGCGTCGAGTGCCGGGTCGCGGAAGAGCGCCGCGCCGCCAGCGGCGGCGTCCTGCGGCGTGGTTCCGCCGTGGCGGGAGGCGGCGGTGAGGTCGAGGCAGCGCCCGAACGGCCCCACGCCGAAGCCAGGATCTTCGCCCGGCGCATAGGCGTGGAGGCGGGCCGCGCCGCCGAGCGTGCCGGTGTTGACGAGGTTCGTCTCGAAGTCGAAGGAGACGAGCGGCGTTTCAGCGTTAAGGGCGGTGTACGTGAGGAAGAGGAACGGAAGGATGATTCGCATGTGATACCCCGATTGTTGACTGGGTGACGATTCTACCAGCACTCGCGAAGGCGCTCAATCCGTATCTTACAATCCGGCGAACGAATGCTGAAGTTGCCGAAAAGGGGCTTGGCAAACAGACTGAAAAATGCAAATCTTAAAAACAGTGTAATCGTATCAAGAAAGCGAGGGGTGTTATGATGTCCGAGAGAAGGGTCAGCGGTTTCACGTGTTCGTTGTGCCTGTTAATGGTGAGTGCGGCTGTGTTGCTTACGGACGTAAGGGCGGAGACCAACGTCTGGGCGGGCCTGGGCGGCACGGTGAACTGGAGCACGGGGGCCAACTGGACCAACGGCGCGGCTCCGGTCGGCTCAAGCGAATTGGTGGTGGTCATCACCGGCACCAACAACAACGGGACAACGGTGGCTCCGCTGTTACAGGATGTCGCCGATCCGCTCGACCTCAACCGGCTGGAGTTTCAGGACGTCGCGGCAGGCGACCGCGAGGTGTTTCAGGCCGGCGGCCGGCTCAACTTCGTGGCGAACGGCGGCGTTCAGCCGACCGTCTACAACGGCCGCGACAGCAACCCCACCCTGCGCACGCCGGCAACGATTCCGGCGGGCACCACGCTGTACGTCAACAACCGGACCTACCGCATCTATTGGGAGGGCGCGATCGACGGCGCGGGCGGCCTCGTTTTCGGCTCCGGCTCATCGGGCGGCGAGCTGGAGCTGAAGTCGTCCGCGAGCACGTACTCCGGAGGGACGCTCTACCAGAACATCGGCAATACGAATGTTCAGTGGGCACGGCTGCGCGTGTCGGTTTCCAACGCGTTCGGAGTCGGGCCTGTGACCCTCAACGGCGGCAACCTGACCCCGCTGAGCGCGGCCAATCAGCAGGCGGGCGGGCTGACGTTCCAAAGCTTCACGGCGCAGACCAACAGCTTCTCCCTGCTGTCGACGACGCCAATCTTCGCGGGCGAAGGCCTCACCAACGTGTACGTGGCGGCGGCGTCCGTCGTGTTGAGCGGCCCCTTCAACCTCGGCACGAACGCCCTGTATCTGCGCGGGCAGCGTAACACGTCCGGCGCGCTCTCAGGCACGCTCTCCGGCGACGGGCCTGCCGCGCTCGTCAAAATGGATCTGGGCACATGGACGCTGTCCGGCGCGAACACCTTCACGGGCCGCGTCTCGGTCGCGGACGGCATACTCAAGGTGGGCGGAGAGGGTGCGTTTTCGGCGTCGGCCCCGCTCCAGCTCTCCGGCGGGCTTCTCGACCTCGGCGGCTATTGGGTGACGAACGGGCCGGTCACAATCAGTGCGGGTACGCTCAGTAACGGCACGCTCTGCGCGACCGCCTACGCCGGAACCGACGCAGGCGTCATACGCGCGAGCCTCGCGGGCGCCGGGGGCCTCGTCAAGAGCGGCGCAGGCACGCTGACGCTGGCGTCGTCGAACCTGTACAGCGGCGCGACGACGGTCAACGCCGGCATCCTGCAGATCGCGAAGCGGGCAGGCCTCTACAACGGCGACGAGGCGCAGTGGACCGACGCGAACATCGTGGTGAACAGCGGTGCCACGCTGGCGTTCAGCGTGGGCGGCGCAGGCGAGTTCAGCGCCGGGGACATCGGCCTGCTGAGCGCGCTCGGAAGCGCGTCCGGCGGCTTCAAGAGCGGCTCGTTGCTTGGCTTCGACACGACGGGCGCGGCGGGCGGCTCGTTCGCTTACGACACGGCCATTGCCAACCCGGGCGGCAACCGGCTCGGGCTGCACAAGCTCGGAGCTGGCACGCTCGCGCTGGGCGGGGCGAATACCTACACCGGCACGACGCGCCTGGCGGCGGGCGTCCTCAGCGTGTCCGCGCTCGCGAACGGCGGTCTCGCCAGCGGCATCGGCGCCTCCACGACGAACCGCGAGAACCTCGTTTTCGACGGCGGCGCGCTGCGCTACACGGGGCCGACGGCAAGCACGGACCGGCGCTTCACGATCACGAGCAAGGGCGCGACCTTCGACGTCGCGCAGGCGGGCACGACCCTGACCTTCGCCAAAATCGTCTCCAGCGTGATCCCAGGCGGCATCACCCTCACCAAGAACGGCCCCGGAGCGCTCTCGTTCGGCGGCGACGGGCCGGGCGGCGAGACGTGGTTCTACATCGCCGGGATCAATACGCTGATCATCAACGAGGGCTCGTTCTGGAACGTGGCCAGCGACACGCCGCAAATCAACGTCAGCGCGCAGGCGGCCACGGGGCCGGCACTGGTGCTGGGTGACGGCGCTTATCTGGGTTGTTCGGTGCCGGTGGACGTGATCGCCTCCAACACGGAGCAGATCGTCCGTTACAGTGGAACCAACGCGACCGCGACGATCGCGGCGGGGCTCTTTTCAGGGCCGGGTACCGGCGGCTCCAACACCAAGACGTTTGACGTCAACGACGGCGCGGCGGACATCGATCTGCTGGTCAGCGCCAGCTACGGCATCTACAGCGGCGTTGAGCCGCTGCTGGCCGTCAGCGATATTCGCAAAACGGGCGCGGGCACGCTCAAGCTCAGCGGTACGGCGTCGCAATTCCGCGGTACGCTGACGATCCGTAACGGGCGGCTGGTCGTCGGCTCGAACGTGCCCTACGGAGGTAACAGCGTGCTGGGCAACGCCACCTCGGTGGTGCAGGTGGCCGACGCAGGCACGCTGTCCACGAATCACGTGGCGCTGGTTTTCGACGGGGCGTACACTTTTAGCCGCGGGATCTGCGTCAACCCGTACGGCGCGAGCGCGACCGTGGGCAACGTCTCGACGTCCCGCGCGGTCTTCGCGGCCGGCATCCTGCTCAGCAACACGGTGCAGTTCGTCTCGTCCAGCGCCGGAACGAACGTCACGCTCATCAGCGGCCTCGTCAGCGGGCCCGGCGGGCTGACGAAGACGGGAACGGGAACGGTCGTGGTGGCGGCGGCGAACACCTACACGGGCCTCACGACCGTGGCGGCGGGCACCCTGCGGCTGGCTGCGGCGGAACGGCTCGCGGACGCCAGCGGCCTGCGGCTCACGGGCGGCGCGTTCGACGCCGCCGGCTTCAGCGAGACCCTGGGCGCGCTGGACGTGGACGGCGACGCGGTGATCGACTTCGGCACTGGCGCCAGCCAGTTGCGTTTCGCGGCCAGCGCCGGGCAGACGTGGAGCGGAACCGTGACGCTCCGCAACTGGTCGGGGGCCGTTTATGGCGGCGGCGCCGACCGCCTCTACGTCGGCACGTCGGCTGGCGCAGTGACCGAGGCGCAGCTCCAGAGGATTCTGCTGCCGGACGGACGCAAGGTCATGCAGCTCGCGACGGGTGAAATCGTGCCGGTTCCCGAAGGCACGGTCATCGGGGTGCGGTAGCGCCTTCTGGTCTTGTGAATATGACTGCAAAGATACTGTCTGTCACACCGGTTCTGGCGGCTGGGGTGCTGCTCGTCGCGGCCTCTGGCAACCCTGGCTATGGAGCGGAAACCGGAACTGTCCCAACGGTCACGGAGCCCGTTCCAGCGGCGGCTTCCGTGACGGTTTGGCATGTGGCGGTTTCGGGCGATGACACGCATACGGGGCTGACCGACAGGCTGGCGCTGCGGACCCTCAAAGCTGCGGCCGCGCGCGTGAAGCCCGGCGACGTCTGCTTGATTCACGCCGGCGTCTATCGGGAGGCGCTCATACCCTCCGGGGATGGTGCGAGGCAGGCGCCGATCCTGTTCTGCGCCGCGCCGGGCGAAGAGGTGACGCTCTCCGGACTTGATCCGGTGGCCGGGTGGGAGCGTGTGGATGAACGCACGTTCCGGGCGCCGCTGGCCTGGGATCTGGGCGAAGGCAATCAGGTGTTCCGGGACGGCAGGCCGCTCACGGAGGCGCGCTGGCCTAACCTCACAGACACGGGCTTGTTCGCGACGCAGGGGGCGCGCGCCGTGACGGAAGAAAGCCGGTTTGACCGATTGCAGTGCCCCGCCTTCCCGGACGGATGGACGGCTGAACAGGTGGCGGGCGCGACGGTATGGTGTCTCGCCCAGTGGCGCTGGTCGAGCTGGACCGCTCCGGTCACGAATTACGATCCGGCCGCCCGCGCGGTCTACGTCAAGGGGCATGACACCTGGTGGGTCAGAGAGCAGCATAATCCGGGAGCCCTGCCGCCGAAGTGGGGCGGCAAGCGCGCGTTTGAGCCGGCGGAGTTCTTCATCAGCAACGCCCGCTGCCTGCTCGACGCGCCCGGCGAGTGGTTCTTCGACGCTAGGGA
>CAYMLQ010000215.1:0-9988 GCA_964390795.1 uncultured Lentisphaeraceae bacterium | reverse complement strand
AGGCAGCGGCGTGTTGACGTCCTCGACGCCCAGCAGCTTGACCGCCTCGAAGAGCACCTTGCCCGCCTTGGCGAAGCCGAAGCCGCCGTGGTGCGGGAAGCGCTTGCCGATCAGCACATGGCGGTAGAACCGCGCGAAGTCGCGGATGCCCACTACGCCGATGCCGCCGAACGAGCACGGATTGACGTCGAGCATCTCGCCCTCGGCGATGTAGCTCACCAGTTCGCTGTCGGAGTTACCCTGCACGCGGAACATGGTGGTCGCACCCGGCTTGAGCTGGCCTTCCAGCGTGCCGCGCGTGATGTCCGGCGCACCGCCGCCCTCCATCAGCCGGTTCATGATGAGCTGGTACTTCATGGTGCAGTTCTTCATGCAGGAGCTGCACGTGTTGCCGCAGTGGAAGCCCATGAAGAGATCCTTGGCAGGCACGCCCTTGAGGTCCGCGCCCTTGATCACATCCGCCGGAACCGAGTTATTGATGTCCAGCAGCGTTGCTGGCAATCCTGTCGCGCACTGCAGCATGTACTCCGAGATCGCGCCGTAGAGATCCACTTCGCACGCGACAGGAATGCCGCGTCCGGCCAGGCGGCTATTGATGAAGCACGGCACAAAGCCGAACTCGCTCTCGAACGCGGGCCAGCACTTGTTCGCGAAAACACCGTACGACGAGGCCCCGAGGTTGTTCTCGTAGAACTTCATCAGCGCCAGCTCGAACTGTGCGAGACGCGGCAGCAGGTCCGGCCACTGGCACGCGCCCTCAAGCTCCTTGGCCATGTCCGCCGCGATCGCCTTAATGCCGGCTTTGTCTTTCGCGGCCTTCTTGAACTCGACGAGCATATCCAGCTCCGAGTTCTCCATGACCGTGGCACCCAGATCATAGATCGGCTGGACCGGCGCATTGCAGGCCAGGAAGTCGTGCGGACGCGGCCCGAAGCCGAACACCTTAAGGTTGGTCACGCCAACCACCACACGTGCGATCAAAGCGAACTCGCCGATCTTCTGCGCGAGATCCTTGGGCAGCCCCACCGGGTACTGCGGGATGTAGACGTCGAGGCGGCGCAGCCCGATATTGTAGGAGCAGTTGAGCAGGCCGCACAGCGCATCGCCGCGGTCGCTGGCCAGCACGCCCTTGTTCTCCTCGGCTGCGGCGCAGACCATAGCTGGTCCGGGAAATTCCTGAATGAAGAGCGTGGTCGGCCCTTCAGGCCCGAAGTTGCCCAAATACGCAACCGCCGCATTGCACCCTTGCTCGATTAGGTCATCGCACGCCGCAAGGGCCTGCTTCTCGTTCTCGATGATCACCGGACACGCCACGGCGTGTACGCCCTGCTTTTTGAGTTCGGCCATCAGTGCAGCCAAACGCTTCTGCGTCAGCGCCGCGGGAAAACAGTCCCGCGACACGCCTACGACGCCGATTTTGATCTCCGGCATGTTCTGCAAACTCATCGTTCACTCTCCTTTGTCAATCGGGTGAATATCCAATATCGAACAAGGAATGTCCAACGTCCATCGGACCACTACTTCCCTTTCATGATTGGACATTCCTCTGTCCGTAATACGCCCCCGGGCCATGCTTGCGTCCAAAATGCTTGTCGAGGATGTAAGACGGAAGCGGATCGATAGATGGGCACAGGGCGAAGGTTGCGGCTGCCATCCTCGCCACGGCTTCGAGCGCGACCGCGTTCTCCACCGCCTTCTTGGGGGTCGGCCCCCACGCGAACGGCCCGTGTCCGGCCGCCAGCACGCCGGGCACCGCATCGGGGTCGATGTCGCGGAAGCGCTCCACGAGCAGCCCGCCGATGTTGTGCTCGTAGCGCTCGCGCACCTCCGCCTCGGTCGGCAGCCGCGCGACCGGCACCGCGCCGTGAAAATGATCCGCGTGCGTCGTCCCGAGACAGGGGATCTCGCACCCGGCTTGAGCAAACGCGGTCGCATACGCGCTATGCGTGTGAACCACGCCGCCGATGTTGGGAAACGCCTGATACAGCCGCACGTGCGTGGGCGTATCAGACGAGGGCGCGTACTCGCCTTCGACCACCTTGCCGTCCAGATCCGTAACCACCATCGTCTCCGGCATCAGAAGATCATAGGCAACGCCGCTGGGCTTGATCACCATCAGGCCGAGCGCGCGGTCCACGCCGCTCACATTGCCCCAGGTCAGCGTGACCAGACCGTGCCTGACCAGCTCCAGGTTGGCCGCGCAGATAAGTTCTTTGAGTGCTTCGAGCATGTTCTCCTTCTCGAGCGAATCTATTGAATCGAATCGAGCGAATCCGTCGATTCTTTCGACCTTTCCTACCGCTGCCGCTCCCGAAGCGCGATCAGCGCTTTCATCACGTTGGCCATGTTGCCGTTCCACGCCGCCGTGCCGAATCCGTCGTGCAGTTGTCCGTACAGCGCGAACAGCTCGCGGTAAACCGCGACGTTAGCAGGGATCGGCTGGTAGTCCCGCTCGCGGATGCGGCAGAGCTTTGCCTGCGCAGCCACCACATCCGCAAAGACACCCGCCGCCACGGCGCCGAACAGCGCCGCGCCCAGCGCGCAGGTCTGATCCGAGGCCGCGACGGTCATGGGCATGTCCAGAATATCCGCATAAACTTGCATCAGGAAAGGGCTCTTCACCGCGAGTCCGCCGCAGTTGATCACCTGCTCAACCGGCACGCCGAAAGCCCGCACGCGATCAATGATCATTCTCGCGCCGAATGCCGTGGCCTCCACCAGGGCACGGTAAATCTCCGGCGCGGTGGTGTGCAACGTTTGCCCGAGGATCAGCCCCGACAGGCGCACGTCGGTCAGCACGCAGCGGTTGCCGTTGTTCCAATCGAGCGCCAGCAGTCCGTTCTCACCGGGTTTGAGCCGAGCCGCCGCCTCATCCAGCGCGGCGAACTTCGCACCCGCCGACACGCCGAAGGCTTCCGGCACCAAATTGTTAACGAACCAGAGGAAGATGTCGCCCACGGCCGACTGCCCGGCCTCGATGCCGTAATAGCCCGCAATCACAGAGCCGTCCACAATCCCGCACACCCCCGGAATATCCCTGAGCGGCCGATCATTCTTCGCGACCAGCAGATCGCAGGTGCTGGTTCCCAGAATCTTCGCCAGCTTGCCGGTGGCGCAGCCCGCGCCGACCGCGCCCATATGCGCGTCGAACGCGCCGACCGCCACCGCGATGCCGGCCGGCAGCCCCAGCAGCCTGGCCCACGCCTCGCAGAGCCCGCCCGCCTTGACGTCCGCCGTGTAGGCCGTCTCATACAGCCGGTCGCGCAGAGAGGCCAGCGCCGGATCAAGAGCGCCCAGGAACTCTTTATCCGGCAACCCGCCCCAGCTCTTCGCGTAGAGCGCCTTGTGGCCGGCCGCGCACACGCCGCGCTTGAGGGCCAGAGGGTCTTCAATGCCGGTGAGCAGCGCCGGAATCCAGTCGCACAGCTCGACGAAGCTGAAGGCCGCCTCGAAAACCTTCAGGTCAACTCGCTTGCAGCGGAGCACCTTCGCCCAGAACCACTCCGACGAATAGGTGCCGCCGCATTTGGCCAGATACTCCGGGCGCAGCTTAGCGGCCAGCGCCGTGATCTCCGCCGCCTCGGCGTGGCTGGTGTGGTCTTTCCAGAGCCACGCCTGCGCGTTGGGGTTGTCCTTGAACTCGGGCAGCAGGGCCAAAGGCACGCCCGCGCGATCCACCGGCATCGGCGTCGAGCCGGTCGTGTCGACGCCGATGCCAACAACCGCGGCCGGCGAGAAAGCGAAATCCGCTGCCGCCGCTTTCGCAAGGCCTTGGACAACGATGTCAATCAGGCCCGCACGGTAGTCCGCGGGGCTCTGCCGCGCGACGTTGGGGTCGCGCGGATCCACGATCACGCCCATCTGGCCGGACGGATAGGTGTAGACGTGAGACGCGACCTCCGCGCCGGTCTCGAGATTCACGATCAGCGAGCGGCACGAGTTCGTACCGTAATCTAAGCCTATCGCATACTTTGACATTGGGTTCCTCCTCCTAAACTACGAAACACGCGAAAAGCGCGAAAACGGTTGCTGTTTTCCCCTCATCTTTTCGCGCCTTTCGCGTGTTTCGTAGTCATCATAAAATTCCACCCCTACTCCGCCTTCACCCTCAAGACCGTCAGCGAATGCGGTGCCAGCGTCACCTGTGACACCGCGCCTGCGATCTCCACCGCATCCTCCTTGGGCGACACGCGCAGCGGCTCGTCCATGGTGTTGACATCGTCCGGGTTCCCGGCCAGCGTCATGCGCCGCGCCTTCTGTGCCGCCACCTTCGCGCCCGCGAGATTGAGCGCCACGACCAGCGGTTCGGCATGCGGGTTCACGGCTTTGACAACGATCTCTCCGGCCGCGTTATCCCGTCCGGCCACGAGGTAGGCGCGCGCCATCATCCCGTTCGGAATCGCCTGATCGAACAGCGGCTCGCCGTCGAGCCACACCTTGACGCGCTCGCCCTCAAGCTGGATCTTGATCGCGTACCAGCGTCCGGTCTCGATGCTGCCCGGCTTGCGGACCACCGGATTCTGCCCGTTCTGCTCGATGCCGTGGTCCTTGTTGCCCCAGCCGCCGAGGTTCAGGTGTACCGCCTTGTCGCGCTGGTCGCGCACGCGGATGATGAACCCTTCTTTTCCGGACAGCTTCCGCGCCTTCAGCTCCAGCGTGTAGTCCCGCCACGGCGCGCCCGCGATGAAGCTGGTCGCCGTTTCCTGCACCGCCTCATCTGTCTGCCGCAGTGCGCCGTCCTTGACCGACCACGCGCCCTCCTTGGCCTTCGACCAGCCCTTCGTGCCCGCCTTCGGGTCAAAGGCATAGAGCGTCTCGCTGCCGCGCGTGACGCGGATATCCTTGAACTCGGCTGCGGTCTGCCACGTATGCAAGCCGATCGTCCCGCTTGGCGGCAGCGGCGTCTGATTTGAGGAAACCTCGACCGGCAGTAACGTGTCGGGCAGGTGCGTCATGAAGAGCTTCTGCACATGGTAGGAAGGCGTGACGAAGGCCTGGACGTTGTCAAACCAGATCAGGTCGATGTTCCACTGCGTGCTGCCGAGCTTGTTGAAGAGCGGCGCGTACGCGGCCATGCGCACCACGTCGGAGTTACGCTCGAAGCCGGTCATCGCGGCCGCCTCGCAGAGCGCGGCGAGCAGGTTGTTCTTGCGGTCGCGCGTGTGGCAGGCGTACTCGCCCACGTAGACCTTGGGGCCGCTGCGGTCATAGGCGTCGTAGCGGTTGGCCTGCGACAGGAACCACTCCGGCGGCTTGTAGTAGTGCTCGTCCACCAGCTCTGCCTTCAGCTCGGGCAGCCGCTTCCAGGCCAACTCGAACATCGGGCCCTCCGGGGCAGCACCGGCGGAGGAGATGATCGTGATCTCGGGATGCTTGGCCTTCACGGCTTTGGCGATGACCGCATACCGGTCCAAGAAGACGTTGTCCCAGTTCTCGTTGCCGATGCCTAGATACTTGAGGTTGAAAGAGGCCGGATGCCCCATCTCCGCACGTACCTTGCCCCACGGCGTGTCGGGCGCGCCGTTCGCGAACTCGATCAGGTCCAGCGCGTCCTGGATGACGCCGTCGAGCGAGCCCAGCGGGAGGCACTCCAGCGGCTTGCGGAACTGGCAGGTCATCCCCGCCGAAAGGATGGGCAGCGGCTCCGCGCCGATATCCTCCGCCATCTGGAAATACTCAAAATAGCCGAGCCCGTGCGACTGCCAGTAGCCCCACCGGTTGTAGTTGAGTGCGCGGCGCTCCAACGGACCGACCGTGCGCTTCCAGTGGTAGAGCGTCTCAAAGTCGTACCCCTCCACCACGCAGCCGCCCGGAAAACGCAGCGTGGCTGGCTTCATCTCCTTGAGCAGCCGCATCAGATCCGCGCGCATCCCATTCTTGCGGGCATTGAAGGTGGCCTGCGGAAAGAGCGACACGAGATCAAGGTCGACCGTGCCGGCCGCGTCAAGCAAGACGACGAGTTGACCGTTGGTCACGGTCTCCGAAGGCGTGAAAACCGCCTCGTACTTGGCCCACTCCGGCGGCGCGGGCGGATCAAGGGTGGCGCGCGCCGTCCCCGGCGCGCTCTCCGGGACAAACGATCTCCACCTCGCGCTTCCCGAGAGCTTGTTCTTCCATGCGCCTTTTTCGATCCGGTACGAGGCCAACGCCTGTTTGTCCGCAGTCTCCAAGCGCACCGTCAGCCCGCCCGCATAGCCGGCGTGGGGCCGGGCGTAGAGCGAGAGGTCGTATTTCTCGCCCTGCCGCACCGCAATGCCGCCGAAGCCGCTGTTGGCCACGCCAGCGCCCTCGCCCGGCGCGTAGCACTCGACGCGCAGGTACTGGAACGTATTGGGATTGACCGGATACCCGCCCTGCAGCGAAACGCGCCCCATGGCCTCGCCGCGCCACTCGCGCGACCAGCCTTCGGGCTCGCGCGTGCGCCAGTCGAAGCCGCGGTTGGCGACCAGTTCCGGATAAAGGCCTCCGTCCGCGGCGTAGTTGATATCCTCGAAGAAAATGCCGTACAGCGTCTTCGGAATCGCATGTCCCGGCCGGTCGGCCCGGACCGTTACATGCAGCGGCAGTTGCGCAAACGCTGCAAACGACGCCACAAACGAAATCAAAAACGCCAGTTTCTTCATCGGGGCTTCTCCACCTAACAGCCTAACAGACTTCAGCCTAAACACCTTCTTTTCAGCGCAGCCACGTCCAGAAGTACGCGTAGGCCGCGATCACCAGCCCTACGACGACACACGAGGCGATCACGTCGACTTTGTTCCAGCTCTCGCGGTTCTCGCGCCGGTAGGTCGAGTCCAGCGTGCTGAAACACACGCCGTTGATCGAGGCCGGATCAGGCGCGGGCGCGGTCAACGACGAGAGCACCACGATCGCGATGCTGAGCACCAGCAGGATACCGGAGAAATAGAAGTCCTGGAAGTTGGCGATCTTATACATCAGCGTGTCCGGCGTGCCCGTCCTGTAAAAGGCGTTGATCGTGAGTTTGCTCATGCCGATCACGAATCCCAGCGACAAGCCCCATACCGAGCCGCGCGTGTTGCAACGTTTCCAGAAAAGCCCGAGCAAAAACACCGCCACGATCGGCGGTGCCAGGAAGCTTTGGACTGACTGGATGTACTGATAGAGCCCGCCGCCGGAAACCGCCTTCATAATCGGAACCCAGACCAGCCCCAGCGCCGTCATCACGAGGGTGGTGATCCGTCCGATATGCACAAGCCAGCGTTCCGATACGCCCACGTGCAGTTTCTTGTAAACATCCACGGTGAAGAGTGTCGCCACCGAGTTGAACAGGCTGGCCAGCGAACTCATCAGGGCCGCGACCAGGCCGGCCACCACCAGGCCGCGAAAGCCTGTGGGCAGCAGCGAGGTCACCAGCGTGGGAAAGACCTTGTCGCCGTCGATCGCGCCCGCCTTGTCGAGCGGGATGTGGATGATGCCGTGCTGATGCAAGGCGAAGCCGAGCATGCCGGGAACGAGGAAGATGAAGACCGGCGTCAGCTTCAGAAACCCGCCCCACAAGGCACCGCGCCGGGCCTGCGTCAGGTTACGCGCGGCCAGCGTGCGCTGGATGATGAACTGGTCCGTACACCAGTACCAGATGCCGACGGTGATCGACGCCACGACCACGCCCAGCCACGGCAGCGTCTGGTGCGACAACGGATGCCAGAGCGAAAAGGCGTTGACCACCTCGGGCGACGCTTTCAGTGTCGTCTTGAGTACGCCCCAGCCATCCCCGGCACCTCCTCCGGGAAGGGTCTGTCCCAAGCGGGAGAGAGAGAAGAAGGTCACCGAGAGCGAGCCCGCCAGAATGATGCCGGTCTGCACCAAGTCGGTGTAGACGACCGCCAGCAATCCGCCGAACGAGGCGTACACGCCGGCCAGCGTCACGGTCGTGAAGGCACCGATCCAGAACGAACTGATCGTGGTGCTGCCGATGGTCAGCGAGATCTCGGGCAGCATCACCTCGAAGAACAGCGCTCCCGCGAAGACCGTTACCGAAATCTTGGTCAGCACGTAGGCGGCCAGCGACACCAGCGAAAGTATCCAGCGTGTTCGCGCACCAAAGCGGCGCTCAAGGAACTCCGGCATGGTCTGCACGCCGGACTTGTAATAGAACGGCAGAAAGACCCACGCCATCAGCACCAGCACCCACGCGTGGAACTCCCAGTGCGCCATGCTGAGCCCGGTCCGCGCCCCCTGGCCCGCGAGGCCGATGACGTGTTCCGAGCCGATGTTGGCCGCGAAGATCGATGCGCCAACCGCCAGCCACCCCACGCTACGGCCACCGAGGAAGAAGTCCTGCGACGTCTCCTGCTTGCGCCGCGTGATAATCACCACAGCGGCCAACAGGACGAAATATCCCAGAATCACGAGCCAGTCCAACGGAGCCATGATCGACATACAACCACCCTTTTCTCTGTTTTGGAAACCCGGTTTGAATCCAATGATCGTTTATCAGATACAGCCTACACAATATCGGGCCGAGTCTCAATTGCATTTCCTGCAAACGTGATTACACTTTTTGCATTTCTCGTCCTCTCAACGGTCTTTCTCGCCCTCCAATTCCACACTTTGCAAAGTGTGGAATCGCACGCGCAAGGTTTCCAAGGAGTCAGTGTTCAGTGTTTGTTCGTCGGTCGCTCGCCTGTCTTATTCACTTTCTCAAGAGATGTGGATACAGCTTCGCAAGACACCGCGGTCTGCGGGTCGACCGCAAACACCGTGCCGTGCCGGATGCCTGTGGGCAGCGAGACCCGCGCGGGTGTAAAGGTCACGAAATCGCGCGTCTCGACCGCACAGTACGCGTGCTTGTTGTACATGTCGTAGTAGACCAGCCAGCGGCCGTCGGCCCGAATGACGGCCGGGCCCTCAGCCCACGAAACGGCATTGTCGGTGAAAGCCGGCCCCGCCTTGCCCCACGGCCCCATGACGCCGCCTTCGGACCATACCACATGCAGGTTCTTCTGCGGCTGGGGCTCTTTCGTTTCATCCTTTACCACCATGCCGTAGCGCCCGTCTTTCTTGAACAGGAACGCGTCGATCACGTTGAAGCCGCCGTCGTAGAAGAGCCTCTTGGGTGCCCATGCTTTGAAATCCCGGGTCGTCGCGCAATAGATGCGGTGATTGAGACCCCCATCACCCTTCACCTGCGTCTCAGGAAAAAGCCCCTCGATCGTCGTCGCCCAGATCACCAGGTACTGCTGCGTGGCGTCATCGTAAAAGATCTCCGGCGCCCAGGTGTTGCGCGCCTTTGGCTCAGCGGCATTGACCGGAACGAACTGCTGCTCCGACCAGTCCAGCAGGTTCGTCGAATGCGCCACGCCGAAGCCGTTGTCCTTCCACGAGGTCGTCCAGACCATGTGGTACGCGCCGTCCGGACCACGGCAGACGCTGGGATCGCGGGTCAGTTTGCCGCCCACCTGCGGGATGAGCACCGGCTTGCCACCGTTCACTTCGCGCCAGTTCTGTGCATCCTCGCTCAGCGCCAGAAAAACGCCGGCCTCGCCGTTACCGCGGAAGAAGCTGAACACATACCGGGCATCCGCTTGCGCCTCACCGTTTGCAGCCAAAGCCAGTGCCGCTAACAGAAAAGTAATCCTTCCACCTGTGAAACGCATGAGCATCTCCCCCAATAAGTCCGTCATCAGCGAGTCATCCTCTTGCCCGCCGATGACGGTTGCATAGCCACACCTACTGAATCGTGATCAGGAGCCCTCGACTGATCAGCCGCACTTCGCCCGTGCCATTATTATAACTGACGGCCCAGCGGCTGCTGACCAGGTTTGTCCCGGCGAACCGTCCGATCAGTCCTCCCGGCGTACAGCGAGCGATCACGTATTGCTTACCGGCCTTGAGCTGGGCGAGATCCTGAACCAGCAAGGTCAGTCCGGACAGGTTCAAGTTGCCTTGAACTCTCAGCTGGTCATTCGTCCCGTCCAACGCCACGTCCGACAGCAGCGTCCCGCTCAGAGCGGTCGAAGCCGCAAGG
>CAYMLQ010000214.1:0-10057 GCA_964390795.1 uncultured Lentisphaeraceae bacterium | reverse complement strand
TTGGTGGTCCAGCGCCAGCGCGCGTCGGGACGGCGGCGCAGCACGCCGCTGTTGGAGCACGGCGCGTCAATCAGGATGCGGTCGAAGAGCCCGAACGGCGCAAGCGAGGCGCCCGGGTTGTCGGTCAGGTCGCCTTGGCAGACGGTCACCCAGGTCTGCTTCGTGCGGGCGAGATTGGCGCGCACGGTCTCCAGCCGATCCTCATGTAGGTCGAGCGCGACGAGCCGGTGGTTGTCCGAAGCGGGCAGGCCCATGCGCCAGGCGATCTGGATGGTCTTGCCGCCGGGCGCGGCGCAGGCGTCGAGCACATTGAGTCCCGGCTTGGCGTCGAGCAGGTCGATGGCGGCGGCGGTGCCGGGGTCTTGCACGATGAAGGCGCCCTCCTCATAGCCGGGAAGCGCTTCGACGCGCGTGCCGCGGGGGGCGAGGGTGAAAGGCTCAGCGGCGCCGGGGGGAAAGGCGAGAAAGGTCTCGGCGGGTGTGTTGTTCCACTCGCAGAGCGCAAGGGTCTCCGTCTCTCCGAAGTGCTCGGTCCAGCGGGTGATGAGCGAGTCGGGGTGGGAGGTGCGGATGCCGACGGACTGCTTCGCGAGGTCGGCCAGCAGGGTGTCGCGCTTGCGCAGGAGGTTGCGGAGCACGGCGTTGACAAGCCCCGCGGTCTGCTTCGAGGCGAGCTTGGCGGCCTCGACCGTCTCGTTGACCGCGGCATAGTCGGCCACGCTCGGCATAAACAGGATCTGGCACGCGCCGACAAGCAGGGCCGCTTCGGTTTCGCCTTTGGGCATCTTTTTCACCAGTTGCTCGAGCGCCCAGACGAGGGTCCGGTGGCGTCGGACTGTCGTGTAGACCAGGTCGGTGATAAAGGCGCGGTCGGGCACGTCGGGGATCATCCTGTCGGGAAAATCGTGCGTCTCCAACCAGCGGGTGAGAACAAAAATAGCTTCGCGTCTGGAACTCATGTGGGCGAATGATAGAGGAGATGGGGGGGCTAAAGCAATGAGTAATGTTGAACCGTCGCCCGGGAAAGGGTAAGATACGCGGCTACTTGGACCTGTGCCCTGCCGGCTGGGGGTGCGGAAGTGAAACGATACACGCGCGAAAACGCGTCTTGGAGGTTTTAATGACTAACTTCACGTGGTATGACGTGAGCGATGCCACCGTTGGCTTGCTTTTTGGACTGGCCGGTGTGCTGGGGGGGTACGCGCTGCGCGGTCTGATCGGCCGGTGGCAGGCCGATGCGATCGAGAAACAGGCGCAGATTAAGCTGAGTGCGGCCGACGGCGAGGTTAAGAACCTGTTGAAGGAGGCCGACATTCAGGCGCGCGCCGAAGTGGTCAAGGCGCGCGAGGAGTTCGAGAAGAGCACCAAGGGCAGGCGCAAGGAGCTGCAGGACATTGAAGAGCGTCTGACGGTCCGCGAGGAGAACATGGACAAGAAGGCCCTCCTTCTGGAAAAGAAGGAGCAGGCGGTCTCGCTGAAGCAAGAGGAGCAGCAGCGCAAGGCCGAGGAGCTGGTGCAGCGCAAGGCGGAGACGGACAAGCGCTGGCAGGAGGCGGAGCAGCGGCTTCAGAAGCTGGCCGGCATGACGCACGATGAGGCCCGCCGCGAGGTGTCCCACAAGGCGGAGCAGGAGGTGCGGAGCGAGGCGGGCAGCCTGATCCGCCGGATTCAGGAGGAGGCCAAGGAGACGGGCGAGCGCGAGGCCGCGCGGATCGTGACGATGGCGGTGCAGCGGTTCGCCATCACGCATGCCAGCGAGATGATGACCTGTACCGTGCCGCTGCCCAGCGACGATATCAAGGGTCGCATCATCGGACGCGAGGGGCGCAATATCCGCACGCTCGAGGCTGTGACGGGCGTGAACATGCTGATCGACGATACGCCCGAGGCGGTCGTGATCTCCGGCTTCGATCCCGTGCGCCGCGAGATCGCGCGGCAGTCGCTCGAACAGCTCGTGGCCGACGGGCGCATCCATCCCGCCCGCATCGAGGAGGTGGTCAAGAGCGTGACCGAAGGCATGGAGAAGGCCATTTACGAGGCGGGCGAGTCTGCGGCTTACGAGGCTCAGGTGCAGGGGGTTCAGGCGGAGATTCTGCGGTGCATCGGGCGCCTCAAGTTCCGCACGAGTTTCTCGCAGAACGTGCTGCGCCACTCGGTGGAGGTTGCGCATCTGATGGGGATGATGGCCTCCGAACTGGGGCTCGATCCGGCGACGGCGCGGCGCATCGGGTTCTTCCATGACATCGGCAAGGCGCTGGATCACGACGCTGAGGGGTCGCATGCCGTGATCGGCGCGGAGTTTCTCAAACAGCACGGCGAGAGCGCGGTGGTGGTCAACGGCGTGGCGGCGCATCACGAGGACGTCGCGTCCGAAGGGCTGTTCGGGGTGCTCTGCTCGGCTGCGGACGCGATCTCCAGTTCGCGTCCCGGCGCGCGCAACGAGACGATGGGCGTTTACGTGCAGCGGCTGGAGAAGCTGGAGGCGATCGCCAACAGTTTCCCCGGCGTCAAGAAAACCTTTGCCGTCCAAGCCGGGCGCGAGGTGCGCGTGATCGTCGAGCCGGCCTTGGTCAACGACAACGACGCGATGGTGATGGCGCGCGACATCAGCCAGCAGATCGCCGCGAACATGCAGTTCCCCGGCCAGATCAAGGTGGTGGTCGTGCGCGAGATGCGGTGCGTGGAGTACGCCAAGTAGGGCGGTCACTCAGTCGCCCTGACAAAGGGCCGAAAAGGTTTTATTGACATGAAGATCTTGTTGGTTGGGGACATTGTCGGCGGCCCGGGCAGGCGCGTCTTTCGCGAGGTCGTCAAGCGGCTGCGCGAGGAAAACGCGGTGCATGTGGTGATCGCCAACGGCGAGAACGCTGCGGCGGGCAACGGCATCACGCTGGCGCTGGCGGACGAGCTGTTCAAGTCCGGCGCGGACGTGGTGACGCTCGGCGACCACGTCTGGGGGCAGAAGGACTTAGAATCCACGATCTCGGGCGAGAGGCGGCTGCTTCGTCCTCTAAACTTTCCGGTGGGAGCGCCCGGTCAGGGCAGCATCACGATCCAGACCTCGTTCGGTCCGCTGACGGTGGTGAATCTGCTGGGCCGCGTCTTTATGAACCCGATGGACTGCCCGTTCCGCGCCATGGACGCTCTGCTCAGGACCCTGCCCTGCAACATGCCTGTGCTGGTCGACTTCCATGCGGAGGCGACCTCGGAGAAGATCGCGATGGGGTACTATCTCGACGGACGCGTGGCCGCCGTGTTCGGCACCCATACGCATGTGCAGACCAGCGACGCGGTGCTCCTGCCGAAGGGAACCGCGTACATGACCGATCTTGGCATGACGGGGCCCTACTGTTCGGTGATCGGGCGCGAGATCGAGCCCGTGCTGAAGAAATTTACGACCGGCATTCCTGCCAAGTTCGAGATCGCCAAAGGGCCGTGTGTGCTGGAAGGCGCGATTTTGGATATCGACCGGCAGACCGGTAAGGCGGTCTCAATCACGCCGTATCGTTTCAGGGAACCTGCGTCCGCCGCAGGTTAAGGATAAGCCGATGCCGACACTCTCTGACAAGAAGGTGTACTCAATCTCCGAACTCACGCGGCAGATCCGCCAGACGCTGGAGGACGAGATCGGGCGTGTATGGGTCGAGGGCGAGATCTCGAACTTCAAAGTGTACGGCTCAGGGCACAGCTACTTCGTGCTGAAGGACGCGGGCGCGCAGTTGAGCGCGGTGCTCTTCGCGGGCACCCGGTCGGCGTTGCCGCCAGCGTTGCGTCTGGAGGACGGCAAGCGGGTTCGGGCCTTGGGCGAAATCACAGTGTTCGAGGGACGCGGGCAGTATCAGCTCAAGATATTGAAGATCGAGGAGACCGGTCTCGGCGACCTGATGCGGCGCTTCGAGGAATTGAAGCACAAGCTTCAGGCCGAGGGCCTGTTCGATACCGCCCGCAAACGCCCGCTGCCCAGGCTGCCGCAGCGCATCGGCATCGTGACCTCGCCGACCGGTGCGGTGATCCATGATATGCTGACCGTGCTGGGACGGCGCTATCCTAACCTTCAGATTCGTTTGGCACCTGTCAAGGTGCAGGGGGCTGGCGCGTCTGAAGAGATCGCCGCGGCCGTGGCGCTCTTTAACCGTGTGTGCGGACCGGGGAGCGAGTGGCCAGCGGATGTGCTGATCGTCGGGCGCGGCGGCGGCAGCCTGGAGGATTTGTGGGCGTTCAATGAGGAGTCCGTGGCGCGCGCCGTGGCGGGCTCGGCGATTCCGGTGATCTCCGCCGTGGGCCACGAGGTCGACTTTTCTCTCTGCGATTTTGCGGCTGACCTGCGCGCGCCGACGCCCTCGGCGGCGGCCGAACTGGTGATCGCGCCGAAGAGCGAGTTCGAGGCGGAGGTCACGCGTTTGGCTCGTGCGCTGCGGCAGGCGCTGCAACAGCGTGCGGCTGAGTTGCGCAGCCGTCTAGCGGCCGTGCGGGCGTCGTCGGCCCTGCGGCGGCCACGTCAGATGACGGAACGGCTGTCGCAGCAGGTGGACACGCTGGGCATGCGCCTGGAACACGCGGTGGCGCAGCGCGTGCAAGAGGAGCGGCAGCGCGCAGCCCAGGTGACCGGACGGCTCGACATGTTGCGCGAGCGGCGCGTGCGGCAGGTCGAGGCGCGGCTGGTACTCGACGAGCGACGGCTGGCGCAGGCATGCAGCATGCAGGTGGAGCGCACCCGGACGCGCGTGACGGCCCTCGAGCGGCAGTTGGCGCTGCTGAGCCCGCTGTCGGTGCTGGAGCGCGGTTTTAGCCTGACCCGCACTGACGCGGGCGTACTGGTGCGTTCGGTGGCGGACGCGGCGCCTGGCACGGCGCTGGTGACGCAGGTCAAGGACGGCAAGATAGGGTCGGTGGTGGGTTTGAAACTGGAAACTTGAAACTGGGCTTTGCGGAGGCTGTTGATATGGCGAAGAAAGAGGAAACCTCGATGGGCTTCGAGGCCGCGCTCAAGCGGCTGGAGACGATTGTCGACGAGATGGAGTCGGGCGAGACTGATCTCGACACGATGATCGCGTCGTTTGAAGAGGGGCAGAAATTGGTGAAATTCTGCACGGCCAAGCTGAACGAGGTCGAGAAGAAAATCGAGAAGATCGTCAAGGACGGCAGCGGCGGCGTGGCGGTCGAGACGCTCGAACTCAGCGCGGAAGGGTGACGCCGGGTAGTGCGCGTTTCCCCGAAACCGCCGCCGGTCCCTGCCGCTGCGGACGCTTGCCTTGCGACTTCGCTCACGACGGGCGGGGAGGCGTCCCAATGGGCCTGAATGTGATCCGCTGTGCCACCTGCGCGAAGAAGAGAACGCCTTTGTTCGGGTTGTTCGCCTCCACAGCACCCTGCGTCTGCCAGCCGCCACTCTGTTGTCGTATTCACTTCTCATGAGATGTGGATACGCATTCGCAAGACCATCCGTCGTTTGAACGTTGAACGTTGAACGTTCTTTCCCTCTCTGCTCAGCGCATCCTTTCTTCACTCCTAACTCCTCCTTTCTCAATTCCACCCGTTTGCCCACCCATTTGCCACTTGACGTCCGGTAAACCATACGCTTAAACTATCGACAAACCATACGAACCCCTTCTTCGGAGCTATTCCATGGATACGCTGATTGCCATGCAGGACATACGAAACAGCCTCGCCTCGATTGCCGACCGCGCCGAGGGTGGCGAATCTTTCATCGTCGTTCGGAACTCCCACCCGGCTTTCCGCATTGCCCCGCTGCCTGGCGCGGCCGTAACGACCCCTGCGCCGAGCCGACCGCCGACCGTGAGCGAGGTCCGCGAACGTCTTGCGGCCTATCCAGTCGCAAAGGATGAACTGGCCGCTGACGAACTGGACGCCATCATCCGCGAGGTGCGAATCCGCCCGAACGCTCCGGTCCGTCCATGAGAATCGTCTGCGACACGAACGTTCTGATTTCTGGCCTGATCTGGGGCGGCACTCCCGGCCAGATATGGGATCGCATTGTGAAGGGCGAGGACAGGCTCTGCATCAGCCGACCCATGCTGACGGAACTTGCCCGTGTGCTGGACTACCCCCGCATCGCGGTTATGCTCAGGAAGCGGAATCTGTCGTCACGCGACCTCCTCGCAGCTATCATCAGCGCGTCGGACGTCGTGTGGCCGCAACAGCTTCCTGCAAGCGTGATCCTCGACGACCCCGACGACGACGCGGTCCTCGCCTGCGCCGCCGCAGCAGGGGTCTCGCATATCGTCACCGGCGACCAGCACCTGCTCGCCCTCGGCTCCTGGAGCGCCATCCGCATCCTGACTCCCGCCGATTACCTTAGACAATAGGCTGGCCAGGCTTATTAGTCGCATTCCCCACTTGAGAGTTGAGCGTTGAACGTTCATTCCCGCAGCGCACCAGGTAGCGATTGCGGAGCGACGCTTGGCCGACGTTTCGGGGACAGGAGTGTCCCCGTTCCCGAGCTTGCGACACAGGTTCGCCAGCAACGCTCACTCCTCGAACACCCCTGTCGACGGAAGGAGCCGGGTATGATGGAAACGGGTAGATTGTGGCGGCCGTCGGCGGCGAGCTGGCCGGTGTCGTACGCGGCCGATCCGCCCTACGGCGGGTGGATGGACGCGCACAAGACGGACAAGCAGGTGCTGCGCAAGATCCCGGCGGGGACGTTCACCATGGGCAGCCCTGCGGGCGAGCTGGGGCGCTCCACGAGTGAGACGCAGCACCCGGTGACGCTGACGAAGGACTTCTTCCTCGGGGTGTTCGAGGTGACGCAGCGGCAGTGGGAACTGGCGATGGGGCGCAAGCCGAGCTATTTCACTAACGCGGTGTACTACGCGACTCGTCCGGTGGAGCAGGTGAGTTGCTACGAGATCCGGTACGCCGACTACTGTCGCTCCGCGCTCCGCGACGCCTACCTCCCGGACTTCCGGTACAACCTCTACGGTTTCCGGGCCTGCTGCGCCCCCCCAGGTCAACCGTGAGTTCAAGCAAGCCAGACTCGGGCAGGTGGCGGGTTTTTTGCCCCGGTCGACGCTAAGTGTCGACAAACTGCTTACCATTATGCATTTACGGCTTTTATCACCCCGTTCGACTTCGCTCACGACGGGCGGGGAGGCGTCTCTACCGCAGAGCGGTGCCCGTGTAGCACGAGCAGATGCCGAAGGTATAGCGTTCGCAGTGGCATTCCGCAAAACCCGCTTGGCGCAGGAGCGCGAGCATGGCCTCGCCCTGCGGCACCTGCTCGATCGAGGCGGGCAGGTAGGCGTACTCGCGCGCGTGGCCGGTCAGCAGACGGCCGATAGCCGGTATCCACCGGCGGAGGTAGAACCGGTGGAGTTGCCGCAGCGGTGCGTGGCACGGCTCGGAAAGTTCGAGGATCACCACCCGGCCGCCGGGTTTCAGGACGCGCCGCATGCTGCGGAACCCCGCTGCGAGGTTCTCGAAATTGCGCACGCCGAAGGCGGTCGTCACGGCGTCGAAGGACGCGTCCGGAAAATCGAGCGCGAGGCAGTCCCCGGCCTGCAGCGTGACCCGCGCCGTCAGTCCGGCGGCACTCACCTTCCTGCGTCCTACGTCCAGCATGCCTTCGGAGAGATCCACGCCGGTGACATGGCTCTGCGGCAGGCGGCGTGCGGCGAGGATCGCGAAATCGGCGGTGCCGGTCGCCACGTCGAGAAGGCGCGCGGGCGGAGGGGCGCTCAACAGCCGAAGCGCGCGTCGGCGCCAGCCTAGGTCGAGTCCCAGAGAGAGAACGCGGTTCAGCAGGTCGTACCGGTGTGCGAGCGTGTCGAAGGCGCGCGCGATCTGTGCGCGCTTGCACTCGTCGGTGGCGTACGGGGTGACGGTTTCGACGCTCACGATTTCTTCCCGTTGAGGTCGGCTGCGAGCAGCGAATCGGCGTCTGAGGGGGATATCCCGCACGCTTCGGTTAGGTGCGCGTGCAGGAGGTGCGACAGGCGGGGGAGCCCGATGGCGAAGAGCTTGCCCTCTTCGGTTTGAATCCGTGTGGCGAGCGTCTGATACGTGCCGTAGTAGTCGCCGTTACAGGCTGCATGGATTGCGCGGACGGCATTCGGAAAACGGCCGCGGTTATGCACCAGTTCCCAGCAGCGGGCGAAGCGCTGCAGGCGCATGAGTGTAGCGAAGTCCATGGCATCGGAGCGCAGCAGCTCGTAGGGCGGTTCGGCGTTGAAGACGAGCCCGAGCGTCCCCGCATCGCGTGCGAGACGCGTGCCGGGGAGCACCTTGAGCAGGTTCACCTGAACTTCGGGCGGGTGGCACGCTGCAACGAGCGTGTTGAAGCCGCTCGCGAAGGACGCCTCGTCTTCGCCGGGCAGTCCGAAGATGAGGTCGGCATGCACAACCGAGCCGGTCTCCAGCGCCAGGAAATTCAGGTTGGCGAGCGTCCGCCCCGTGTCCTCACTGCGTCCGATCGCGGCTGCCACGCGCGGGTTCAGGGTTTGGACGCCGGCCTCCAGGTGCAGGACGCCTTTGGGAAAGGCCGCGATGCGTGCGGCGATGGTCTCATGCAGGTGGTCGGTGTTGATCTCGAAGTGCAGGCTCGTGTCCGGTGTGGCGCGGGCGAGAAAGAAGTCGAGGAGAGCCGCGGCGTGGGCGACGGGCGCGTTGAAGCTGCGGTCGAGGAACTTGAAGCGCCGCAGCCCGCGTAGCCAGAGGCGGTTCAGCGCTGGCAGGAGACGGTCGAGCGGGATGAGCCTCAGGCCGGTGCCCGCCGAAGTGCAATAGGTGCAGGCATACGGGCAGCCCCGCGAGGCCTCGACATAGACCGTACGCTGCGCGAGATCGGCGTCGGTGTAAAGGTCGTAAGGCAGGACGAGCGAGGTCGGGTCCTCGGGGGGAGGAGTGAGCAGGAGTGTCGGAGGTCGGAGGTCGGAGGTCAGGGGTCGGAAGTCGGAGGTCGGAGGTCGGAGGTCGGAGAGCGGCTCTGAGGGAAGTTCAGAGTGAGCGACGGACGGCACCGGCACACGCGACGTCGTCTCGGAGCGCCAGTGTTCGCACAGGCCTCGGAAGGCGGTCTCTCCTTCTCCCACGATGACCGCGTCGAAGAGCGCGGCGTTCGCATAAGCCGGCGTGAGTTCTGGGCCGCCCGCTACAAGCCTGATTTCAGGCGCGACGGCACGCAAGATGCGTGCGGTCGCCTCCACGAGGCGCACGTTCCAGAGATACACGGAGAACCCGACGATACGCGGGTTGCGCCCGGCGATCTGCTCGGCGAGTTGCAGCGGCGTGACGTCGAGGTCGGTTTCGAGGGCCGCCGCAGAATCGGCCAGCCACCCGAGATTCGCTTGGAGCGAACGGGAGGCGTAAGCGCAGTGGCTGTAACGCGCGTTGACCGCCACCAGCAGAATGTCGTGTGCGGCAGGGGTCACTTGAGGTTGCCGACACCCCCACGCGTGGTATAGTCCTCGATCAGTTGTACCAGGGGCGTCGGGTCCTCCAGCCCGTGCGGGTGGTGGCCGACGCCGGGCTTGTGGAACACAGTGATCGTGCCGCCGAGCGCCTTGTAGCGCGCCTCGATGAGGGCCGTGTTCTCCTCCACGGGCACCACGTCGTCCGCGTCGCCCACCACGTGGATAAGCGGGATGCCCGCCTTGGCCAGCGGCGCGAGGATGTCGACCGGGTTCTCCTTGTAGGCCAGCGCCTCCGCCTCATCCTTGAAGCCGTAGCACTTAAGAACGCCCGCCCAGTCGCCCTTGCTGCCCTTGCCTTTACCCTTACCGCCGGGCCAGCTTTTGAAATCGCAGACCGGCGCATCGCCGTAGATGCAGACGACCCGTTCGGGATGGGCTGCGGCGAAGCGGTAGGCGTACAGGCCGCCGCGGCTGACGCCGATGAGCGTGCCTTTGGGGCTCAGCCCTTTGCTGGTGATGTGCCGGTAGAACGCGTCGAGGTGGGCCTGTGCGGAGGGGCAGCCGAAGGTGTTTCCCACGCTCATATGCACGTAATAGAAGCCATCTTCGACGAGTTTCATGGCGCCGGTGCGGGTGTCGAACGCGGTCGGGAATTCCAGGCACCAGACCCACGGATTGCCCGGGCG
>CAYMLQ010000213.1:0-10137 GCA_964390795.1 uncultured Lentisphaeraceae bacterium | reverse complement strand
AGGCGGGAACGGCATGTTGGGGCGGACGCTGCAGCGCCGCCTCCGGCAGCATGAGCTGTTCGTCGCCGACCTGCCCGAGGTGGATATCGCCGTTGGGCGGTGCGTGGAGCAGGCTGTGGCGGCCTTTCGTCCCGCAGTCATCATCCACTGTGCGGCCATGACGCAGGTGGATGCCTGTGAGACGGAGCCGGACAAGGCGTACCGGATCAACGCGCTGGGCAGCGCGAACGTCGCCTGTGCGGCTGCGCGTCACGGTGCCCGCATGATTGCCGTATCGACCGACTACGTGTTCGACGGCTCGCTGGACCGGCCGTATCACGAATTTGACGCGCCTGGGCCGCGGACGGTCTATGGTGCCAGCAAATGGGCTGGTGAGGAGGCGGTGCGGCGTCACTGCCCGGACCACACCATCGTGAGGATTGCGTGGCTGTACGGCGAGAACGGGCCCAGTTTTCTGCATACGATGCTGAAGCTGGGCGTGCAGGAGGGCGGGCCTCTCAAGCTCGTGGACGATCAGATCGGGAACCCGACGTCGACCGATGCGGTGGCGGATTTGATCGGCCGGCTGTTGGCTGACCCGATCCCTGGGGTTGTCCACGGTTCGTGCGAAGGCGAGTCGACGTGGTATGGATTCGCCCGGGAGATTTTTACGCGGGCGGGGATTGCGCGAGAAGCGGTGCCTTGCTCGACAGCCGAGTTTCCGCGGCCAGCGCCGCGGCCAGCAAACTCACGACTGGAGAAACGCCTCTTGCGTCTTGCAGGATTTCCTCCCATGCCGCACTGGAAAGAGGCGTTGGAGGCCTATTTTCACGCGCATCCATCGCGCGCTTGAGGATGACGGGCCGTTGGAACGGAACAAAAAATGAAATGGTTTGTAAAAAACGTCCTTTTGGTGCATCTTTTCGCTTTGGTCATGGCGTTTAGTTGGATCCACGGCGGGACGCGGGCGGATCTGCTGTTACCGGTCATTCCTTGGCTGACGCTACTTGTTCTCGAGTGGCTGCTGGTGTTTCCGCAAACCAAGACCACGGAGACGCTGGCCGAGTCGCGCAGGCGCGTCTGGCGTGCGCTGGCTCGTGATCCTCTGCTGTACGTGTCGCTGGTGCTGACGGTGCTGCTGATCATTCCGCTCTTTAACGTTGCCGCCGCGCCCTCCTATGACAACGCGATCAAGCAGTGGGTTGTTCCCAAGCCCTCCGTCGTGTGGCTTCCTTACTGTGTGAATTGGGCTCAACATGCGGTGCTGTTGCTTTGGTTTCCGCCGGTTCTGCTCGCCGCGCTCGCGTCAAAACACGGGTTGTTGAAAAAAGGCAAGCGGATGCTGCTGGAAGGGATCTGTTGGAATGGTGCGGCGTTGGCGCTGGTGGGCTTCGCACAGCTTCTGTCGGGAACGGACAGCCTGTTGTGGCTGACCCCCATGAAGAGCTATTTCTTCTCGGCCTTCGGATATCCTAATTTTGCAGGGGCGTTCTTCACTCTGACGGCTGCCCTTTCGTTTGGTTTGTGGTTCCATCAGGTGACAGAGGAGGCCGGGCAGGCGCCTGTCTCCTTTTCGAGCGGCGGAGACGACGAGAGTCCGGCGCGGCTTTACACCCACCGGATGTTGGTTCCGACCGTGCTGATGTTTGCGGGGGCGATCGCTTCACTGTCGCGAGCCGCGATTCTGCTGAGTACGGTGGTGTTCGTCGTATTGACACTCTACATGGTGAGCTATGTCTGGAAACGTGTGACGGTCGGTATGCGCGTGACGCTCATCTCCGTGTTGGGTGCATTGATTCTCGCGATCGGCGTGTCCCTCCTCGTCTTCAAGCTCGAAAGTCTGAAGCGCGAGCTTCAGACGATCACGCCCAGCGCGGTGATCGAGCGCGTCACCGGAAGCGGCTATTACCACGCGCGCGTGGCGAAGGAAATGTTCCGCGATCACCCTGTTTTTGGAGTCGGCGGCTGGGGTTACCCTCGCTACATGCATCAGTATCTCACGCCCGAGGACATCAAAAAGTTACAGATTGAGGGCGGTGCCAATGTACACAACGACTCGCTGCAATTTCTGGCGGAGCAGGGGGCTGTCGGCTATGGGCTGCTTTTGGCCGCTGTGCTGCTTTTGGTGTTTCCGCTGTGCTGGCAGGCGTGGCGCTTGAGCCTCGCGCGGTTGGCGGCTGGCGTAAAGGATGAGCCGGCAAAGGAGGCGGGCTGGCTGAGTCGAGTGCCTGCGCCGCTGATCGCGGTGTGGGTCGGCACCGGCGCGACGTTTTGTCACTCGCTTGGCGATCTGCCTTTCCGAGCCCCTTCGATTCTTATCGTATGGGTTCTGGCCTTATCCTGTGTGCCCGGCTGGCTGCCGGCGGTGAAGAGCAATAGGCCGTAGTCACTAGGCGGAGCGCGAATGAAAGGGCCCACGCTGTCATGAACGTCTTCGAACTCTTTGTTCCTGGCCGCGTCTGTCTTTTCGGAGAGCACTCCGACTGGGCTGGCGGTCACCGTCGCACCAACTCGGCCTTGGCTCCGGGCGTGGTGATCATCTCTGGCACCAACCAAGGGATGTATGCGCGGTGCCGCAGGCAGCCGGGCGAGCTGGTGGTGCGCTCGACGCTGCCGGACGGCACGGTGACGGAGACCTACCGTGTGCCGATGGAGATTTCGCGGCTCCAGAGCGAGGCTGCCGCAGGAGGCTTCTTCAGCTATGCTGCCGGTGTGGCCGCCTATATGCTCGACTTCTTCGGCGTGGACGGTCTGGAGATCGACAACTACAGGACCACCCTGCCGGTCAAGAAGGGGCTCAGCTCTTCCGCCGCTTTCTGCGTGTTGGTCGCCCGCGCCTTCAATCAGGCCTATCAGCTCGGTCTGACCACGCGTGCCGAGATCGAAGCCGCCTATCAGGGAGAAATCGCCACGCCTTCGCGCTGCGGGCGCATGGATCAGGGTTGCGCGTACGGCCAGATTCCGGTGATGATGAGCTTTGACGGCGACCGGATCGGCGTGATCCCCCTGCGTCCTGGCTGCGACTTCCGCCTGCTCGTGGCAGACCTGTGCGGCAAGAAAGACACCGTCCGTATCCTCGCCGATCTGAACGCGGCCTATCCGTTTGCCAAGGGCCCGCGCGACGCGGACGTTCACCGCTGCCTGGGCGAAGAGAACCAGAGGCTGCTCGCCGCCGCGCGCGCCTGCGTCGAGGCGGGGGATGCGGCGGGGCTCGGCGCGCTGATGACTGAGGCGCAAACGGTGTTTGACCGGCACCTGATGCCGGTGTGCGATGAGTTAAAGAGCCCGAGGCTTCACGCGGTGCTGTCTGATCCTCAGCTTCAGGCGTGGGTGTACGGCGGCAAGGGTGTTGGCTCGCAAGGTGACGGCTGCGTGCAGTTTCTCTGCCGGTCCGCTGCGGCGCGCAGCGAACTGGAGGCCTACCTCAAAGGTCAGTACGGGCTGCCCTGTTTTGAACTCGATATCACGCGCCCCGCCTCCATCCGCAAAGCGGTCATCCCTGTGGCCGGACTCGGCACGCGGATGTTCCCCTACACCAAGGCGGTGCCTAAGACGTTTCTGCCGGTCGTCACGCCCGACGGTGTCGCGAAGCCGGTCATCCAGGTGATCGTCGAAGAGGCGCTTTCGGCAGGGGTCGACGAGGTCGCCCTGGTGATTCAGCCAGAGGACGAACCCCGTTTCCGCGCCTACTTCCAGAGCGAGGTGCGTCCCGAGACGGTGGCCAAGCTGCCGCCCGCGCTGCGGCAGGAGGTGGAGCGCATCACGCAGATCGGCAAACGCCTGACCTTCATCCCGCAGCACGAGGCCAAAGGGTTCGGCCATGCCGTGCTGCTGGCCGAGAAATGGGTTGGAAATGAAGCATTCCTTCTGCTGCTGGGCGACCACCTTTTCCGGTCCGCCGCAACCCGGAGCGTCGCGTGGCAGGTGGTTGACCGTTTCCAAGCCTTTGGCGACAGCCAGAGCGTGGTCGGCATTTACGAAGAGTCGCTGGCGCGGGTCAAGTACTACGGCACGGTGGCGGGCGAATGGGTGTCTGAGGACACGTTGCAGCTTCAGAGCATCGTGGAGAAGCCGACCGAGGATGACGCGCTGACTTATCTGGTTGTCCACCGGCACGGCAAGACAGCCCACTTTTGTGTGAACGGCATCTACGCGCTGAGGCCAGGGATTTTCGCTCTCCTGCGGCAGCAGGCCGCCTCCGCCGGAACGGAGGAAGTGCAACTCACCTCCGCGCTCGAAGCGTTGCGGCAAGCCGAGGGTGTCAAGGGCCTTGTGGTGCAGGGCACCCACTTCGATACGGGTCTCCCGTCGATCTACGCCGAGACGGTCGGACGGTTCAGCGTGAAGACGTGAGATAAACCGCACGCGTTCCCAACCCCTGAGCAAGAGCAGGTGCCTTATGAAAGCGCTCATTCCCGCAGCCGGATACGGCACACGATTCCTTCCCGCCAGCAAAGTCATCCCCAAAGAGATGCTGCCGATTCTCGACAAGCCCGCGCTTCAGTGGATTGTTGAAGAGGCGCTCGATGCCGGGGCAGAGGAGGTGGTCATTGTCACGTCGCCAGACAAGCCGTCCTTGCGCAGCCACTTCACCCCTGACCCGGTCTGGCGAGCCCGCCTCGCCGGCAAACCGGACGCTGCCGCAGCGCTTGCGCATCTCGACGCGATTTCTTTGAAAGTCCGTTTCGTCGAGCAGGCCGAGCAGCGCGGACTCGGGCACGCCGTCCTGCAGGCGGCGCCCTTGCTGCGGGACGAGGCCGAGCCGTTCCTCATTCTTCTCGGCGATGCCCTTGTGCGTGGCACCGTCCCCTGCTCCCGCGACATGGTCGCGCTGTCCCGCTCTCGCGGCGGCGCCTCGCTCGTCGGCCTCGAACGCGTGCCGCCCGAGAAAGTGTCCCGCTACGGCATCGCCGCAGGACAGCCGGACGGCCATGACCGGCTCTATCGACTGACCGGGCTCGTTGAGAAACCGACACCGGAAAAGGCGCCTTCTGATCTTGCGGTCGCTGGTCGCTATCTGCTCGACCCCCGCATCTTCGGCTATCTCGCCGAAGAGCGCGTCGGCCATGGCGGCGAGATCCAACTCACGGATGCCATCCAGCGCCTTCTCGCCGAGGTTCCGGTCTACGGCTACCGCTACCCCGGGCAACGCCACGACATCGGCAATCCGAAAGACTACCTTGCGACCCTGATCGCCTACGGCTCCTAAAGAACAGGAAACCCCTATGCTTATCAAGACCCGCTCCTATGCCCGCGCCGGACTTATCGGAAACCCCTCCGACGGCTATTTCGGCAAGACGATCTCCTTTGCCTTCGGCAATTTCTCGGCAGAGGTGACGCTGTACGAAACGCCCGAGCTGGGGTTTGTGCCCGGCGACGTCGACGACGCCAATTTTGCCTCGACGAACGAGCTGCTGCGCGAGATCCAGCTTTTCGGTTATTACGGCGGTATCCGCCTGCTCAAGGCCGTCACGAAGGTGTTCCTGCTCTATTGCCGCGAGTTGGGCATTACGCTGTCGTCTCGCAACTTCACCGTTCGCTATACCTCCGACATTCCCCGCCTGGTCGGACTCTCGGGCTCCTCCGCAATCTGTACGGCCATGCTGAAGGCCCTGCAGCAGTTCTATGGCGTGACCATCCCCCTTGAAATCGCGCCGACCCTGTGCCTGAAGGCCGAGCGCGACGAGCTGGGCATCCAGTGCGGCCTTCAGGATCGCGTCATCCAGATGTACGAGGGTTTGGTTTTCATGGACTTTGACCGGACGCTCGTGGAAGCCACCGGCCACGGCCGCTACGAGCGCCTCGACCTGGCCGCGCTCCCCAACATCTATATCTCCTACGACCCCCTGCGGGCCGAAATCTCCGGTGTCTACCACCATAAGTTGCGCGTCTTGTTCGAAGAGAAGAAGCCTGACATTTTGGCCGCCATGTCCGAGTTCGCCGCTCTGGCCCAGCAGGCCCGCGACGCGCTGGTCGGCGGACATCCCGAAAACCTGCCTGCCCTGATGAACGCCAATTTTGACCTTCGCGACCGCATATTCAAAGTCGCCGAGGCCAATCGCCACATGGTGTTCACCGCCCGCAGCACCGGCTGCTCCGCGAAGTTCGCCGGTTCGGGCGGCGCCATCGTCGGCACCTATGAGGACGACGCCCAGTATCAGCGCCTGGAGGCCGCCATGGCGGCGATCGGATGCACCACCATCAGGCCGCTTCTGGTTCCGGCACGCGGGGATACGGGTGCGATTCAGTTTGGTTGAAACTGAATCGCACCATAGGAGGATTTAGGAGTTGAATGCGTAACAGCCCGCGAGAACAGGGCGTCCTATCGAGTTTCCCGGCTTGAGTTTGGGCTCCAATTAGGCTACAGTCTTGTCCGTGTCAAATGCGGACATACCGGATTCGGTGCTCGTGTGGTTAGCATGCTGAAGCACAGTAGGTTGTTGGGTCATGCGGTCGTCTTTCCCGCATACTTTTCGGGGACGGAGTCTGCACGAGACGGTGATTATGAATACGCTTCGCAAACTCGGTTGGTTGCCTGACGTTCCGGATGCGCGCGACGTGCCCTTCCGGATGGTGTTCAAACTGCCGCGAAAACTGCCGCCGCAGGCTGACCTGCGAGCGGGCTGTTCGCCGGTTGAGGATCAGGGGGAGCTGGGCTCCTGTACCGCCCAGGCTCTGGCCGGCGCGCTGGAATTCCTGCAGCTCAGGGCCTTGCAGGGCGGGGTGCCGCCCCGGTATCGGGATCTCAGCCGGCTCTTCATCTACTATAACGAGCGTGAGGAGATGGGAACCGTACACGAGGATTCCGGCGCCATGCTGCGCGTGGGTATCAAGACCCTTGCCAAGCTCGGCGCCTGCCGGGAGGAGTTGTGGCCTCACAGCATCAGCAAGTTCGCCCGCAGGCCGCCTGTGCGCTGTTATGAGGAGGCTCTGGCGCATACGGTCACTGCGTATCAGCGCTTGGAAAGCCTGGCGGAGATGAAGGCGTGTCTGGCGCAAGGGATGCCGTTCGTGTTCGGCTTTTCCGTGTACGAGCATGTCATGAGCCGGAGCGTGGCAAGAACCGGCGTGATCCGCATGCCGGATGCCAACGAGCGGATGCAGGGCGGGCATGCGGTGCTGGCCGTCGGCTATGATGACGCGAAGGGCACGCTTCTGTTCCGTAACTCCTGGGGCGAGGAGTGGGGCAAGAAGGGCTATGGCGAATTGCCCTATGACTATCTGACCCGGCGCGACCTTTCGGACGATTTCTGGTGTGTTCAGTCCACCGCGAACGATCTGTATGCGGCGCGTTTGAGGCAAGCGGCTCTTGAAAGAGAAGCGAGGGGAAGTGGCCATGATGTCGTTACGTGAAATGCCGCCGCTGATGATCCTGTGCGGCGGCAAAGGGACGCGTCTGCGCGACGTGACCGAACTGCTTCCCAAGCCCATGGTGCCGATCGGCGAGCAGCCGATCGTGTGGCACATCATGCGCAGCTATGCCGCCTTCGGGGTCAGGCGGTTCATCCTCTGCCTCGGCTATAAGCGCGACTGCTTCGTGGATTATTTCTTGAACTTCCACGCCTACGCCTCCGACGTCACCGTGCGGCTCGGCAAGCACGGGGCCATCACCTACCATGACCAGGCGGTCGAGTCCGACTGGGAAGTGACCTTGGCAAACACGGGGATCGACACCATGACGGGCGGCCGCGTGGCCCTCGCCGCCAAGCACCTGAAGGCGACCGACGAGACCTTTTTCCTGACGTACGGGGACGCGGTGTCGGACATCGACATTGCGGCCTCGCTGGACTGCCACCGCAGCAGCGGCAAGCTGATCACCGTCACGGCGGTTCACCCCGAAGGCCGTTTCGGCGAAATGCGTCTGAAAGAGGGCTGCGTGCAAGGGTTCGAAGAGAAGCCGGCCCGCGTGGACGGGTATATCAACGGCGGCTTCATGGTGCTCGAAAAGGCTTTTGTCCCCCGGTATCTGTCTGCCGACAAGGATCTTTTTTTCGAACAGGCGCCGATGCGGCGGGCCACGGCCGACAATCAGATGGCCGCCTACCCGCATGAAGGGTTCTGGCAGTGCATGGATACGCCCCGCGAATATCAGTTGCTGAACGACCTGTGGAAAAGCGGCGCCGCACCCTGGGCGGCCCGGTGGCAGCCGGAAGGTGAGGCATGAGTTTTCCTGCACTTCGCGGCAAGCGCGTATTCCTGACCGGCCATACGGGGTTCAAAGGCTCGTGGCTGGCGCTGTGGCTCCGCCGGTTGGGCGCGGACGTCTACGGGTATTCCCTGCCGCCGCCGACCACCCCTTCGAACTATGCGCTCTCGAACGTGCGCGAGCGTCTGGCCGGCGAGACGCTGGGCGATATCCGCGACCGGGGCCTGCTGGGCCAGACCATGGCCGCGTTCCGTCCGGATGTGGTTTTCCATCTGGCGGCCCAGCCGCTGGTGCGCGACAGCTATGCCGCGCCGTTCGAGACGTTCGAGGTGAACGTGATGGGCACGGCCAGCGTCCTGGATGCCGTGCGCGGCCTGGGCCGGCCCTGCGCGGTCGTGTGCATCACCACGGACAAGTGCTACGAAAACCGCGAGCAGGTGTGGGGCTACCGGGAGTGCGACCCCATGGGCGGGCATGACCCCTACAGCGCCAGCAAGGGCGCCGCGGAAATCCTGATCGCCTCGTACCGCCGCTCGTTCTTCCACCCGGACCGCCTCGCGGAGCACGGCGTGCAGGTGGCCTCGGCCCGCGCGGGCAACGTGATCGGCGGCGGCGACTGGGCGCGCGACCGGATCGTGACGGACATGGTCGCCGCGCTTCTGGAAGGCCGCCCCGTGCCGGTGCGCAACCCGCACGCGGTGCGTCCGTGGCAGCATGTTCTGGAGCCGCTCTCCGGGTATCTGACCCTCGCCTCCGCGATGCTGGAGAACGCCGGCGCTCCCTGGTGCGAGGGCTGGAACTTCGGGCCTGTGTCCGGTACCGAGCTGCCCGTCGGCGGCTTGGTGGACGCTTTTGTCAAAGCCTGGGGCCAGGGCGAGTGGCTGGACCAGAGCGCGCCTGGACAGCCCCATGAGGCCTCGATCCTTCGCCTCAGCATTGAGAAGGCCGGCTGGAAACTCGGCTGGCGCCCGCGCTGGACGTGCGAAGAGATGGTCGGGCGGACGGCAAGGTGGTATCGGAGCGTGTTGTGCGATGAGGCTGACGCGCGTGCGGCGTGCGAGTCCGACATTGTGGCTTATGGGGACTGATGGCAATGACTTCACAGGGACAGTTGAAAGCGGAAATTCTGGCTAAGGTCGCGGAGTACTACCGGCTGGTCCATGCCCCGGCGCAGAACGCGCCGTTCGTTCCGGGGAAAACCCGGGTCAATTATGCGGGCCGGGTGTTTGACGAAGAGGAGCTGTCGAGCCTGGTCGATTCCTCGCTCGACTTCTGGCTGACGGCTGGCCGGTATGCCGAGGCGTTCAGCGGAAAGCTCGAAGACTTCTACGGCGTGTCCGATGTGATCCTGACGAACTCCGGGTCCTCGTCCAACCTGCTGGCGATTTCCGCGCTGACGTCGGAAGCCCTGGAGTCCCGCCGGCTCGTTCCGGGGGACGAGGTCATCACGGTCGCCGCAGGCTTTCCCGCGACGGTTGCGCCGATCGTCCAGAACCGGCTGGTCCCCGTTTTTGTCGATGTGGAGATCGGCACCTACAACATCGACGTGTCGAAGCTGGAACAGGCTTACTCGTCCAAGACCAAGGCGCTCTTCATCGCCCACACGCTGGGCAACCCGTTCAACCTGGATGCCGTAGGCGCCTTTGCCGAGAAGCATGGGCTCTGGCTCGTTGAGGATAACTGCGACGCGCTCGGCAGCCGCTACCGCGGCAAGCTGACCGGCACCTTTGGCCATATCGCGACCGGTTCGTTTTATCCCGCGCACCACATCACGACCGGCGAGGGCGGCTGCGTGCTGACCGACGATCCGGCGCTGGCGCGGATCATCCGAAGCTTCCGCGACTGGGGCCGCGACTGCTACTGCGAAGGCGGCGAGAGCAACACCTGCGGCTGCCGTTTCACCAAACAGTTCGGCACGCTCCCGAAGGGGTACGACCACAAGTACGTCTACTCGCACATCGGCTACAACATGAAGATGACCGATATGCAGGCCGCCATCGGCGCCGCGCAGA
>CAYMLQ010000212.1:0-10164 GCA_964390795.1 uncultured Lentisphaeraceae bacterium | reverse complement strand
ACGTCCGTGATCTTTTCGATCAGCGCGTGGGCAAACTCGGGGTTGAGGTAGAGGTCGAGAAAGAACTCCTCGAACCCGCGCAGGTAGGGGCCGATGTCCAGCATCAGGCCCGAGACCAGAGAGGAGGTCGCCACATAGGTGTCGCTCTGTTCGTGCCAGCGCCGGGCTTGGGCCGTCACGCCCGCGAGGCGCCCGGGGTCGCAGGGGTTGGGCCAGGCGTGGCGCGCGAGCGCCGCCAGGTCCGGCTCGGGAAAGGGCACGCGCGCGATCGACGGCTCGCCCGCGATCTTGGTGAACCCGACGCCCCACTCGTTGTACTCGACGCCGTCCGCGTCAACACGCGGTGCGAAGAACTTGGGCTTGCCGAAGGAGAGGTGCCGGATGTCCGCGCCGACGAGGTCGGCCACCCGCTGGTCCACGTAGTCGCCGGAGCGACTGGCGCTGACGCACGGGCCGAGGTCGGGCCAGCCCTGGTCGTCCGCCACGTCGAAGTAGAGGCGGTTGCAGAGGCGGCTGGCGGAGCCCCACACATCGAGCGGGACGCGGTCGGGCTGGCGGTGGCTGAGGGCGGCTTCGACACGTTCGCGCGGCGTCATGCGGGGGGCGCTCCCTTTTCTGAGACCGACTGCTGGAACGCGGCGAGCTGGTCGTAGAAGCCGCTGTCGGTCAGGGACGTGTAGAGCGTCTGGTAGAGCGCGTAGAGACGCGCGTAGAGCGCGTGCCGGGCCGCGTCGGGCTCGTAGGCGCGCCGCACCTTGACCAGGCTGGCGACCCCGCTCGCCGCGTCCGGGAAGAGCCCGACGCCGACGCCGGCGAGGATGGCTGCGCCGGTGACGGCCGCGTCGGTGTTGCGCAGGGTGCAAACGGTGTGGCCGTAGACGTCGGCCTGGATCTGATTCCAGACTTCCGATTTGGTTGGGCCGCCGAGCAGGTGGACGGTGTCGAAGGGCACGCCCGAGCGGATCAGCGCCTGTAGCATGTCGTTGACCTCGAGCGTGATGCCCTCGACAAAGGCGCGGGCCATGCAGTTGCGGTCATGGGCGAAGGTCAGGCCCGCGAGGGTGCCGCGGGCGGAGGAGTTCCAGCGAGGCGTGGCGGCGCTGGCGAAATAGGGCATCAGCAGCAGGCCGCGGGCGCCCGCGGGCGTCTTGGCGATCATCTCGTCGATCAGCGCGTAGGTGTCCTTGCCGGAGGTCTTGGCGAAGGCGGACTCGATGACGGCGATCTCGTCGCGGAACCAGCGGAACACGCTGGCCGCGCCGGCCTGATAGCCCTCGACCAGCCAGTGGCCGGGGATCACGTGGTTGGTGACCATGGTTTTGCGCGCGGCGTCGTGGAAGGGCTCGCGCACGCAGACGCACACCGCGCCGCCGGTGCCCAGCGAGACCGAGAGCAGGCCGGGCGCGATCACGCCCGCGCCCAGCGCGGCGACGTTCTGGTCGCCGCCGCCGACGCACAGGGGCGTGCCGGCCAGGAGTCCGGTCTGGGCGGCGACGGCGCCGGAGACCGCGCCGACCCGCGTGCCGGAGGCGCGCGGCTCGGGCAGGCGCGCCGGCGTCAGGCCCGCCACGCCGAGCAGCGGCTCGTCCCAGCGGAGGCGGCAGGTGTCCCAGAAGCCGAAGAAGGCGGCGTCGCAGTGGTCGCTCGAATAGCCGGCGGCGCCCCAGCCGCGCAGCAGGTAATCCTGGAGCTGGGCCACCTTCGCGGTCCTGGCCCAGGCCTCTGGCTCGTGGCGCTGCAGCCACAGGATCTTCGAGATCATCCAGGTGGTGCTGAGCGGCAGGCGGCAGACATCGTAGAAGGCCTCGTCGGAGATGGAGGTACGGATGAGGGTCACCTCCTCGGCGGTGCGGTTGTCCTGCCAGGAGATCATAGGGCGCACGGGCTCGCCTGCGGCGTCGAGGAATAGGGTGCAGCAGCGCTGGCTGGAGAAGGACACGGCGGCGATGTCCGAGGGCTTGAGACCGGCCTTGCGCACGGCTTCTGCCGCAGTCTCGAAGGTCTGGGCCAGCAGCAGTCGGACGTCCTGCTCGACCCAGCCGGGGTGCGGGTAGACGCAGCCGTACTCGCGGTAAGCCTGGGCGACGCAGACGCCGTCGGTGCCGAGAAGGGCCGCCTTGGTGCCCGTTGTCCCGACGTCGATGCCCATCAGATAGGTCTTTTCCATCCGCTTGTCCCCCGCGCCGCGCCTGCGGCAGTTGCGTTCCTGCTCTGTAACAGTGTGTCGCTATTGGAACATAATTTGTTTTCAGTGTCAAGGACGGTTGACATCGCTCCGTCGATGTGTTCTAATTGTGGTACATTGTTTCAATGGCAGAACGGCGGAAACGAAAGGAGCTGGGCGATGAAGCGTGTGACAAGTTGGCATACAGGGATCGCAAACTCACTTCTCTGCGGTCTGGCCGTGCTGGCTGCGGCCGGAACGTCCCAGGCCGGTGATGGCGCATGGATCAACACGGCGGTCGGCAACTGGAACGACACGACCAAATGGGCGGGTGGAACGGTCGCGTCGGGTGCGCGCTCCGTGGGTTTCTTCACCAACGCCACCTCGGCGACGGTCAATCAGAACGTCGCGGGGCTGACGCTCGGCGGCCTGTTCTTCGGGGCCGTTAACCATACGGTCACGAACGGCGCGGTCACGCTGGCCAACGGTGGGTCTCCGGCGGCGGTCACGGTGGGGCTGAGCCATGTTGCCACCGAGGCCACGCTGACGATGCCTCTGCACGGGACGGGCGGGGTGAGCAAGCGCGGCCCTGGCCGGCTGAACCTGACGGCGCTCGTTCCCGGTACGCTGGACGGCCCGCTGACGGTGGCGGCTGGAACGGTGTCGTCGGTTGCCACGAGCGGCGCGCCCTTCGGCGCGGGCAGCGTTCTGCTCACGGGCGGCGCCCTGGAGGCGTTTCCCGCCGGGAGCGGCGCGGACGCCGTCCTCGAGGCGGCTTCCGGTGCCGCAGGGAACACCTTCGCGTATGGCGCGGGCAGCTCACTGCTGCGCTTCTCGAAAGGCACAAACAGCAGCCTGGGCCTGACGCTCGGCAACGCCGGCGCGGCCGCCGAGAGCGTGCTCGTGCGCGCGGATGGAGGCACGCTGGTGATCGCGCCGTCCAACGGAACGTCCACGGCCAGCCTGGGCGCGGCGGAGCGGCTGTTCGTCAGCGGCGGCGTGGCGACGCACAACGGTATGGTCGGCGCCTCGGTCGTGGGACGCAACAACGACGCCCGGCAGAGCGGCGACTTTCTTTCTTACGGCGCGAACGGGTTTGAGCGGGCGGCCTATGCGGACGGGTTGGGCGGCGGGGCTGACATGATCGCGAACGTCACCAACTCCAGCGCGACCGGCAGCGCTCAGGTCTACGCACTGCGCGTGGGCGAGGGCGCGACGCTGACGATCAACAGCGGCGAAACGCTGACGGTGGGGGACGGCACGCGGCCCGCAGGTGTAGTCCTGAGCAGCAGCGCCGCCCTGAGCGCGGCGGTGACCAACGGAACGCTCGCGTTCGGGACATCCGAGGGCGTCATCCACTTTGGCGAGGGGCGCAACTCCCAGGTCCCGGTTCGCGTGTTCTCGACGATCACGGGTCAGAGCGGGGTCACGCTGTCAGGGCTATCGCCGCTGTCAGACATTGAGCTGGCCGCGGCGGCGGGTAACACATATGTCGGCGGTACGCGTATCCTGGCCGGTCGCGTGCTGGTCGCCGCCGCCAACCGGTTGGGGCCGGATCCGGTGACGGTGCGCGGGCATGCCGGCTGGGGCGGGCAGCTCTGGCTGACGGGCGCGATAACGCTCACCAACACGCTCCGGCTCGCAGGCCTGTGCGGGTACGCCGAGCCGCACAGTTTCGGCACCCTGCGGCTCGAGGCGGGCGGCACGGTGCTTTCGGGCCCAATCGAGCTGCTGGACGATGCCCGTATCAGCGTCTCGGGCGGCAGCAAGACCGTGACAGTCAGCGGGCCGATCTCAGGCACCGGCGCGTTCGAGGCCAACGCGCCTTTTGCGAGTTATACTTACGGCACACTCTTGCTGACCGGGGCGAATACCTATTCGGGCGGCACGCGCGTCAACCGCGGCGAACTCCGGGTCGGCACGGGCGGCACGCTGGGCAGCGGGCCGGTGCTGAACAACGCGACGCTCACGTTCGCCAGCGCGGACGCGCTCGAGGTGACCAACGCCGTCACGGGCACAGGCCGGCTGACCCAGCAGGGCACGGGCACGCTGACGCTGAGCGGCGCCCGAGGTTACGCGGGACCGCTGACGCTGGACGGAACGCTCGATATGGATGGGTCTTCCGTGTCCTTCGGCGCGCTGGACGGCACGGGCCGCGTGGTGAACGCGGCCGGTCCGGAGGTCGCCCTGACGGTCGGGGCCGGCAACACAAGCACGTCCTTTTCCGGTCTCATCGAGAATGACATCACACTGACCAAGGTCGGCAGCGGCACCTTGACCCTATACGGAACGAACCGCTACAACGGCGCGACCGTGGTCGGCGGCGGCGTGCTCAAACTGGGGAACGGGGTGATTGCGGAGGGATTGTCGTACCGCTTGGACGCCACGGACGGCGCCAGGATCACCCTGAGCGACAGCAACGTCACGGCGTGGGCGACCTCTGCCGGAGCCTTGACCTTCTCGCAGGCTACCGCGGCCTTGCAGCCAGTGTATGTGACGAACGCGATCAACGGGCGCGCGGCGGTGCGTTTCGGCAGCGTGCGCAACCGTCTCGCAACCGCGCAATCGGCCGTGGCCCAGACGGTCTTCATCGTGAACCAGAAGTTGGGCAACACGAGCCTGGCCGGCATCTGGGGCATGAACGGCACCGACATGGGCATCCGCGCGGGCGGAAACACGCTCTGGAATCACCCCGGAAACACGGGAGACTTCTCGAACGGAACGGGTGGCCAGATGTTCATCAACGGCGCGGCGGGCAACACGTTCGCGGCGGGGCTGCCGCATCTGGTTACTGCGGTCCGCCCCACGGCGACGGCGAGCACCACCAACGCGGTCGGCGACTATGCGAATCTCTCCGCGCCCAGCATCCGCTCGTACAACGGTTATCTGGGCGAGGTGCTGGTCTACAACCGGGCGCTGAGCCAGCCCGAGCGCCAGTCGGTCGAGAACCACCTCTTGCGCAAGTGGCTGGGTACGGGCGCCGCGCCGGCCGACCTGCTTCCGCCTGCGACCGCGCTGGTCGTGTCGAACAGCGCGGCGCTCGACCTCAACGGTGTCAGCCAGACGGTCGGCTCCCTCTCCGGCGGCGGCGCGGTGCGCAGCAGCGACGAGAACGGCTGCACGCTGACGGTCGGAGGGGACGGCGCCAGCACTGAGTATTACGGCGGGATCGGTGGGGGCGTCTCGCTGGTCAAGACCGGCTCCGGCACGCTGACCCTGTTCGGCACGAACACCTACAGCGGCACGACCGTCGTGAGCGGCGGCGTGCTCCGGCTGGGCGAATGGCCGCTCGCCTCGGGGTTGGCGTACCGGCTGGATGCCACGGATGAGGCGAGCGTCACGCTGGAGAGCGGCGGCAGCAACGTCACGGACTGGGCCGCCACTGCGGGCGCGGCGCTGTCGCTCACGCAGGGCGTGGCCAGTCTGCGGCCCATTTACGTGACGAACGCGATTAACGGCCGCGCGGCCGTGCGCTTCGGCAGCGTGCGAGCCCGGCTCGCGGCCACGCAGGCCAGCGCGGCGCAGACGGTCTTCATCGTGAACCGCCCGCTCGGCTACCTCAGCCTGGCCGGGATCTGGGGACAGAGCCTCGTCGACTTCGGCATCCGCTCGGCGTCGGCGACGGCCTGGCAGCACTTGGGGAGCGCCAACACGGGCGATTTCACCTTCGGCGGGCAGATGTACATCAACGGCGTGGCGGGCAGCGGGTTCGCGGCGGGCCAGCCGCACATCGTGTCTGCGGTCAGAAGCGCTCCGACCAACGTCGTCACAGCGGTCGGCGACTACTGGTTCAGCGGCTCCTACACCAACCGCTATTACATCGGCGATATTGGCGAGGTGCTCGTCTATGACCGCGCGCTGGACGCGGCAGAACGGCAGGTGGTCGAGGCCTACCTCTCCCACAAGTGGTTCGGAGCGGGAGTGCCGGGCCGCCTGCCGCCGACCGCAACCGTTACGCTCGCGGCGGGCGCGACGCTGGACCTAAACGGTCAGGCGCAGGCGCTGGCCGGGCTCACCGGCGGCGGCGCGGTCGTCGGCGGCAGCGTCGCGGTCAGCGGCCAGATCGCGCCCGGCGGCGTCGGCACGGTCGGCGCGCTGTCGTTCACGGACGCCCCGGCGCTCGCGGGCACGCTGCTGGTCGACGTCCGCGCCGACGGGTCGTGCGATCAACTGGTCGTGACGGGCGACCTGGACGTGTCGCAGCTCGCGCTGGTCATCGCGGACACCGCGCAGCTCGGCACGGCGGCCTACACGATCGCGACCTGCACGGGCGACCTGTCCGGCGTCTTTACGGGCGACAACCTGCCTGAGAAGAAGTGGGCCGTGCGGTATGACCGCACGCCGGGAGCGGGCAGGGTTCTGCTGGTACCGCAGCGCGGCACGGTTATCGGGGTGAAGTAACGGGGACAGAGTGTCCCCGCTCCCAGGGCAACAGGACAGGAGTGTCCCCGGGTTGAAAGGAAGTTGATGATGGTGGCGATGAAGAAGGTGCGGAAGACGCGCAAGACGACGGGCGTTCCGATTCTGGAGCGGACGCTGGGTCTTCTGGAATATCTGAGCCAGTGCCCGGCGGGGGTCGCGCTGAGCGACATCGCGCGGGCGTTGAAAATCCCCAAGAACACGACCTACCGGATGTTGAACACCCTGTGCTCGCGCGGCTATGTTTCGCGCAACGAAGGGGAGCTAACCTATCGGCTGACGCGCAAGCTGGCCACCCTGGTGTACTCGAGCGCGCAGGACGGCGGGCTGATCGAGAAGGCTTTAGGTCCGATGCGCGCGCTGCGCGACCAGGTGCGCGAGACCGTGGTCATCAGCATCTTGGACGCGGAGCTGCGGGAGGGCATCGTGCTGGAGCAGGTGCCCTCGCTGCACCCGTTCCGCTTCGTGTGCGACCCCGGCACGCGCCAGCCGCTGCACGCCTCGGCCTCGACCAAGGCCCTGCTGGTGTGCCTCGGCGAGGCGGAGCGGGAGACGCTGCTCGAGGGTGTCTCGTTCCAGCAGTTGACGGAAAATACGATCACCTCGCGTTCCGCCTTTCGCAAGGAGCTGGCGGCCACGCGCGTGCGGGGGTACGGTATCGACCGAGCCGAGGCGCTCCACGGCGTGCATTGCGTGGCCGCGCCTGTGCTGGACCGCCAGCGGCGGCCGGTCGCCGCCATCACGGTGACGGGGCCGGACGAGCGGCTGCGCGAGGAGGATTTTACAAAGGTGGGGGCTTGGGTCATGGCGTGCGCACAGGCGATTTCAGAGAGCCTCGCGTAAGGGGACAGAGTGGAACGTTCAATGCTCAACGTTCAAGAATGGGAAAACCGATGAAAAGAATGATGATGGCTTTTGTCTGGCTGAGTCTGACGGTGCGCTGCGGAACCGGCGCGGAGACGATCAGCAGCCCGCTGATGAAGGGCGGAATGGCGGCCACGGCGGTGACGGCCGAGGTCAAGGGCGCCAAGGAACTGACACTGACCGCGACCGTCGGCCCGGACACCTACGACTACGACCAGGCCGTGTGGGGCAACCCTCGCCTCGTGCTGGCGGACGGCTCGGTCGTGGACGTCGCCACCCTGAAGCCGCTCTCTGCGGAGGTCGGCTACGGCTCGCTGCTGGTCAACAAGGGCCTCGGCGGTGCGCTGCATATCGCCGGACAAAAAATGACGTCCGGTTTCTGGGCGCACGCGCCCTCCGAGCTGTCTTTCGCGCTGCCGCCCAACGCGATCCGCTTCGAGGCGCTGGTCGGGCTGACTGCGGGCAAGGACAAGGGAAGCGTGGTGTTTCAGGTGCAAGCCGGCGAAGGCATGGCCCAGAAGCGGGCGCTGGCGCGACGGTTGGCGCGCGTCAACCTCGACGCGCTGGAGCGGCTGCTCGCGTGGCGTCTGACGCGCACGCCGGAACAGCGGCCCTTCCTGGAGCAGGCGCTCGGCCAGGTGCGCGCGGTGAAGACGGGCGAACTGGATGCGGCAAAGGCCGAGGCTGTCGAGTCCCTGACGCGCAAGTTGATGCTCGAGACCAATCCGGCACTCGCGTTCGACGAGCTGCTGTTCATCCGGCGCAAGGCGGGAAGCTACCTGCCGCAGAACTGGCAGAGCAATTCGGTGCTTCCGCGGAACGGCCACCAGAACACGCTGTGCGCGCTGCGCGTGCGAGGCGAGGGCTCGGGCAAGATCCGCGAGATCTACACGCCGCCCGGCGGAGCCCCGATCGCCGACGTGGATCTAAACTGGGACGGCCGCCGCCTGCTCTTCTCCTCCGTCGGCGCGTCCAACGCCTGGCACGTGTTCGAGCTGACGCTGGCGGACGGTGCCGTGCGGCAGGTTTCGCGCGACAACGAGGCGGAGATCAACCACTACGACGCCTGCTATCTTCCGGACGGGCGGGTTATGTTCAGTTGCACGGCGCTCAAGTACGCGGTGCCCTGCGTCAACGGCAGCTCGCCCGTCGCCAATCTGTTCCGCATGAACGCCGACGGGTTGGGAATGGAGATCCTCGCGAGCGACCAGGAGCACAGCTGGTGCCCGACCGTGCTGCCGGACGGGCGCGTGATGTACCTGCGCTGGGAGTACACCGACTTGCCGCACTCCAACTCGCGCATCATGTTCACCTGCAACCCCGACGGCACCAACCAGCGCGCGCTGTACGGCAGCAACTCGTTTTGGCCGAACGGCATCTTCTACGCGCGCCCGATTCCCGGAAAACCGATGCAGTTCATCGGGGTGGTGACGGGACACCACGGACACGCGCGCAAAGGCGAGCTGGTGCTGTTCGACGTGAACCTCGGCACGCAGGAGGCCGAGGGCGCGGTGCAGCATATCCCGGGCTACGGCAAGAAGGTGGAGCCGGTCGTCAAGGACCAGCTCGCGAATGGCTCGTGGCCGCTCTACCTGCATCCCTATCCGCTGGACGACACGACCTATCTGGTGGCCATGCAGCCGGACGCGAAGACGAAGATGGGCCTCTACTTGGTCGACCGCTTCGACAACGTGCTGCTGCTGTCCGAGGAGGCAGGCTGCGACCTGGTCGAGCCGGTGCCGCTAGCGGCCACGCCCATGCCGCGCGTGCAGCCCGACCGCACGGTCAAGGCCGACCCGGAGGCGACGGTCTACATCGCCGATATCTACGAAGGCCCGGGGCTGAAGGGGATTCCGAAGGGCGAGGTCAAGGCCTTGAGGCTCTACACCTACACCTACGGCTTCGCGGGCCAGGGCGGGCTCTTCGGGACGATCGGCATGGACGGCCCATGGGACATGCGCCGCACGCTCGGCACGGTGCCCGTGAATGCGGACGGCTCGGCGCTCTTTAAGGTTCCGGCCAACACGCCGATTGCGCTGCAGCCGCTGGACAGCGAAGGCAAGGCGCTGCAGGTGATGCGGAGCTGGCTGAACGCGCGCAACGGCGAGTACCTCTCGTGCGTGGGCTGCCACGAGCGCTCCTCCTTTACGCCCCAGACCCTCACCGCGCGCAACCTCGCCAAGCCCGCCGCCATCACGCCGTGGCGCGGGCCGGCACGCAACTTCGAGTTCGCGCGCGAGGTCCAGCCCGTGCTCGACGCCTACTGCGTGCGCTGCCATAACGAGCCTGATCCGCCGCAGGCGGAACGTTTCGGCGACAAGCCGTGGAAGCCGGACCTGCGCGGTGACACGATGATCACAGACTGGAAGACGGCGATGGCCGGGCAGGGGCCGAAGAACATGGCCGGCAAGTTCTCGGTCTCCTACGCGAACCTGCACCGCTTCGTGCGCCGCCCCGGCATTGAGAGCGACATCCATCTGTTCGTGCCCATGGAGTGGCACGCCGACACCACCCAACTGCTGCTGACGCTTCAGAAGGGGCACCACGGCGTGACGCTCAGCGCGGAGGCGCTGGACCGCCTGGTCACGTGGATCGATTTCAACGCGCCCTATCACGGCCGGTGGCAGACGATCGTCGACAGCGCGTCGGCGACCGCCAAGGAGGAGAAGCGTGCGCGCATGCGCGATCTATACGCTGGGATCCAAGAGAACCACGAG